>AP028876.1:3172993-3490293 GCA_036323355.1 Gottschalkiaceae bacterium SANA
TCCTGCCGTTGTAAAAATCTGCTGAACATCAATCCCTAAGTGATCAAAACCGGAACCCAACTTATCCGTATGAACACAAAGAACCATACTCGCCGTTCCTGCTGCAATCATGCCCTCAGCAACTTTGATGCAGTTCGTACTGCTTGAGCCCCCTGAAAATACTTGAAAATTGTTATTACAATTTTTCAATCCCAGTTCCTCAACCATACGGCCTGTTGCAAGTTCAACTGTCAACCCGCCTGGATCTGCCAAAACACTTGTCGTCAAACAAAGATCAATATCATCCTTGTTGATTCCAGCATCCTTGATTGCCCCAACACTTGCGTAAATTGCCCCTTCAAGTGCACTTCGTTCAGGGTAATAGCCACATGGTACATTACCCACGCCGATTATTGCGACCTTCCCTTTACTCATTCGTCATCCTCCTCGTTCTCATTATATTTATATAGACTCATAAAGAGCTTATAATCAACTATAAATGTATTGCCAAACAAGGAGGATTCTCATCATCTATTCCAAAAATACTCCCTGCTCAAATATCTTCATATATTCATCCGCGATATAATCTAAATCCCATTCCTTCTTTTCCGTATTTAAAATAGCCAAGTGAATACCAAGGAAGTTGGCTGCCCCCATTAAGGTATATGCCAATACTTCAGAATCAAAATTCTTTACCGTTCCTTCACTTTGTCCTGTTAGAATTCCCTGCTCGTATATGGAAAAGAATTTTCTATACCAACTGATAAATATTTCTTTATCAATAAATAATGACTCCCAAATAATCCGATAATATTGCGGCTTGTCATGCGCTAGTTGCAACCAGCTTCTGATCCCAGCCTTTTCAATCTCTCGCCTTGACAATCCCTCCGGCAAATCATTAACCTTCATCGCTTCAATGATTTGCTTGCCGCATTCCTCGATTAGGTATTTGTAGAGTTCCAGCTTCCCTGGAAAGTATTGATAAAATGTACCGGTTGCAACTCCGGCAGCTTTGGTGATATCTGTCACACTGGTCTCTGAGTACCCCTTATCTGAAAATATTTGTTCCGCAACCTCTAAAATCAATGCAAGGGTTGCTTGTCCTCGTTTCGTTTTTGGCTCAATTAATAAAAACTCCATACACTTCGCCTCCAATTATCAATAGTGTGTTGATAGCAGTTATACACTTCATTCTATCCTTTACACTATCTTACAACAAACCACTTGCATTTGAGTAAATATTTCTCGGCTAGCATACGACTTACGACAGCAGAATTTCGGAAACTGAATGTGAATTCATGTTCATGTATGCTTTATTTTAATCATTCTGGTATGGATTTGTCAACTACTATTTAAACTTGAATCTCGAAAACTTAAATCAATCAGCCTTGTCAAGTCAAATGGATCGAATGAATTGCGCAATGTTACTATGCCCTAACCCTTTTCTTGTTGGGAGTGAGAACGACAAAAAACCCGGAAGTGGTAAGCTTCCGGGTTTTTCTTGTGGGGGTGTTCTATAATAGGGTTTTTCACTTAGGGTGTTTAAATTAGGCGTTACACTTTTTCTTCAGTTCTTCCCAGTTTTTGTCGACTTCTGCCTGAATTTCGTCGATCAAGTGGCGGTTCTCTGGTAAGAACAGATGCTTGAAGCGTCCCTGTACTTTTAGGTAGTCCTCAACCGGTTTCTTCACCTTGGGTTCATAGCTTAAGTGCCATACACCATTAATTACCTCAAACATTGGCCATACACAGGTGTCTACAGCCAGCTTGGTCACCTCCATCAAGCGGGAAGCTTCATAACGCCATCCACGCGGGCAAGGCGCTAAGACGTTAAGGAATGCGGGGCCCTGCATGTAGATGGCCTTCTCAGCCTTTTCATGCAGATCTTTCATATTCGTCAAAAAGGTGGTTTGAGCTACATATGGGATATGGTGTGAAACCATAATCTCAGTCAAATCTTTTCTGTATTGTTGCTTGCCGTTGGAATCCGATCCAACAGGGGTTGTTGTGGTATCGGCGTACTTGGGTGTTGCTGAAGAACGCTGAATACCCGTGTTCATATAGGCATTGTTGTCGTAGCAGACGTAGACCATGTCATGGCCCCGTTCCATGGCACCCGACAAGGATTGAAAACCAATGTCATAGGAAGAACCGTCACCACCAAAGGTGATGAACTTCACTTCTTTGTCAATCTTGCCTTTTCTTTTCATGGCCTTGTAGGCTGCTTCCGCCCCACTTACGGTTGCCGATGCATTCTCAAAAGCGTTATGGATAAAGGGATCTTTCCAAGCTGTATAGGGATACATAAAAGTCGAAACTTCCAAGCAACCTGTCGCACAGCCAATCACCGCTTGATCTTCTGGTTTCATGGCCCGAAGAATTCCCCGAACCGCTACCGGTGCGCCGCAGCCGGCACACATGCGGTGTCCGCCAGAGAGACGTTCTGGTTTGCTCATATTGTCTTTAAAATTATACATATTCTCTCCTCCTATTCCCGAACATCCAAGTATCGGTAGACGTCACCCGTCTCACCAGTTTCAACGATTGCTTGCAAATCTGCAAAGACGCTTGTGATGCTTTCTACGCGTACGTCTCGTCCACCTAGGCCATAAATGTAATCCACCATTTTTGGTCGCGTTTCCAAATCGTACATAGCCGCCTTCACTTCTGCAAATACCGGGCCACCCATGTTAGAGAAGCTTTCCGCTCGATCCATGATGGCAACGGCTTTTACATGAGAAAGGGCTTGTGCAATCTCTTGGCCTGGGAAAGGACGATACATGCGAAGTTTTAGAACACCCGCCTTGATTCCCTTTGCTCTTAAACGATCCGCTGTTTCTTTTGCCGTACCGGCAGCGGAACCCATGATCACAAGAGCAAGGTCTGCATCATCCAGCTTGTATTCTTCAAAGTAGCCATAGCTTTTGCCTGAAATCTTTTCGTATTCCTTGGCCACTTCCATGACTACACGCTTGGCATTTTTCACGGCTTCCGCCTGCTGACGCTTGTGCTCGATGTAGAAGTTTGATGAATCGTAAGGGCCAATGGAAATGGTCTCATTGGGGTTTAACAAGAAATGGTCTGGCTCATATTCCCCAACAAAGGCCTTCACCTTTTCATCTTCTAGGAGTTCGATGTTTTCAACCGCATGAGAGGTAATAAAACCATCCTGGCATACCATGCCTGGAAGCAATACATCCTTGTGCTCGTTGATTCGAACGATTTGAATCAGGTTGTCATAGGCCTCCTGATTGTTTTCTGAGTAAAGTTGAATCCAACCGGCGTCTCTGGCACCCATGGAATCGGAATGGTCGGCATTGATGTTGATGGGTCCCGACAAGGCACGGTTTACCACAGAGATTGTAATAGGCAGTCTTGACGACGATGCGATGTACAAGATCTCATGCATAAGGGCCAAGCCACATGAAGAGGTCGCTGTCATGGTTCTGGCACCTGCAGATTGAGAACCCACACAGGCAGAGATTGCCGAATGCTCGGATTCAACCGGTACAAACTCGGTGTCTACTTGACCATTGGCTACAAAACGAGAGAAGTACTGAGGTACTTCTGTTGATGGGGTAATGGGAAAGGCTGCAACCACGTCTGGATTGATCTGCTTCATGGCAGTTGCTACGGCTTCATTGCCGGATAATCGTTCTCTAATCACTATTTCCCCTCCTTTACCATGCTAATTGCACCAAATGGACATACCTTGGCACAGATGCCGCATCCCTTGCAATGATCGTAGTCAAATTCGACTCGCTTCTTTCCCTCAACAGGGATGGAGCAATCTGGGCAAACCGGCGTGCATAAAAGGCACTGCTTGCATTTTTCCTGGTCCCATACGGGCCGCTCTGTTCGCCAGTCACCTGTAATAAATTCTTGGGCATTACCCGGCTCCCAAGTGGTTCCGCCAGGTGTAATGTCTTTCCAATTTACGTTTTGATTTATTTTTTTCATTACGCATTCACCTCTTGTAGGGTTAATTTCACGGCTGCCATATTTCCCGCAATCACTTCCGGCTTGGAAGAAAATTTATGGTGGAAAGAGGCTTCAATGCCTGAAACAAACTCGGTTTCGTCCATGATTCCAGCGATCTTAACCAGGGCTGACAGCATGGGGATATTTGGAAAATTCTTGCCAATGGTCGCCACGGAAATTTTCTCCGCATCAATGACCGTAAACCGTCCCTGATAATCGCCTAAAAGGGCTTGAATCTCATCACGAGATTTCTTGCTGTTGATGAGAATGGCCCCACCGTCCTTAATGCCCTTGGCAACCTGTGCCGGTTCAATCAAGGTGTCATCAATCACCACAACAAAATTGGGGTCATAGATATTGGAATGTACCCGAATTGGGTCTTCATCAATGCGGTTGTAGGCCGTAATGGGTGCCCCCATCCGCTCTGGGCCGTACTCAGGAAATCCCTGAACGTATCTACCCGTTTCAAATGCAACATCAGCAAGCAAAAGCGCAGCTGTTTTTGCGCCTTGTCCACCTCGTCCGTGCCATCGAATCTCTATCACGATTTATCCTCCTACTATTTTTCCCGAAACATCCTAAGTATGTAATGCTTTCATCTCGCATGTTCGGAAGAATTACTTATTTATATTGCAAGTCTCATGCCAACTTGAAATTCGTGTCATTCACACGCTTTCACCTGTATTTTCTTTCGTTTTCGTTAGAATTTCTGTTATACTATTGTTAGAAAAGTGTTATATGTTAGAAAAAAGGAGACTGTTAATGAACCTAACCAGAGATAGCCTATTTACCGACAAATTAATGGAAGGAATTTTAGACGATGCAAATGACGGCATCAATGTCGTCGATGAAAATGGCATCCTCCTCTACTCCAATCGAATGTCTGCCGTTTATGCCAATACAACCACCGATAAAATGCTCGGGAAACCCATTACCGATTTCTATTCGGAAGCAGTTTTGCTTACCGTACTGGAAACAAAAAAAGCGATCCGAGGACAAGAAATCCATTATGTCGACAATAAAAAATATGTGGTCAGCTCCTATCCTCTGATCAAAGACGGTGTCTTTGTCGGTGCATATTCCATCTTCAAAGATGTTCGTGACATTGAGGAACTGAACCGAAAAATCACTTTATTGGAACTCCACCTGGCACTCAATACATCCGAAGAAGATATTCTAGATATTATTGGCAATAGCGGCAGTTTAATGACTGTCTTGCGAAAGGCCAAGCGCACCGTTGGATCCCTTGGCGGACCCAGACACTCCATTATTACCGGAGAATCTGGAACAGGAAAAACCATGCTGGCCAACCTCATTTACAACTATGCCAAGCAAGTGGGTGTAATCGACCAAGATGCTCCCTTTATTGAAATCAACTGTGCTCAGTTCACAAACCCAGATATCGCAGCCGTAGAAATTTTTGGCAGCGAGGCGGGCGCCTACACAGGGTCGCGCCAAATGAAGGGACTCTTTGAAAAAGCCAATGGCGGCATCCTTTTTCTCGATGAAGCCCATGCCTTGGAACAATACCAAAACATTTTACTGAAAGCCGTGGAATCCGGTACCATCCGCCGCATCGGCGGTACCAAGGAAATCAAGGTTGATGTTATTATTATTGCAGCATCCACCAAAAATCTTTCTCAACAATTGCTGCCGGAACTCTACCAACGTCTGGCCCAATACGCGCTTCATCTTCCATCATTAAGCGAAAGAGACTCATCAGAAAAAGTATTGCTTTTTGAACACTTTGTTCGAAAATATGAAAATGCCGTCAAGGAAATTCACGACATCCACTATCAGGTTTCCTTTACCGATGAAGCCAAAAGCCTGCTGCTTCAGGCTCAGTATCCACGAAATATTCGGCAGTTTCGTGATGTCATCAACTTCAGTATTGATGCAGCCGCACCCTTAATATCGGACATCCAATCAGAAAAAAATATTACCACCATTGTTGAAGCCAAGCATATTCCCTTCGAAAGTTTTGAATTCAAGCAAACCGAACCCCCTGCTCCTCTAGGAAAAAAGCACGGCTTAAACAAAACAGCCAAAGAGATGATCCAAAACTATCATGCAAAAGGATTGGGACCACGAAAGATTGCCACCGCTTTGAAGGAAAAAGGCTACGCGATTGAATATTACCAGGTCGCCTATTATCTAAAGAAGCAAAAGAAATAAAAGCATTAAGAGTATAAACTTATTAAAAAGGCCCGGAAATCTTCACTTCCGGGCCTTCGCCATTTTTATTAGATCAATTCAAATCCCTTGTCCAAGTCTTCAATTAAATCCTCAATATCTTCGATGCCCACTGAAACACGTACCAATTCATTGGTGATTCCTGCTTTAATCCGCTCTGGCTCTGGAATGCCTGCATGGGTCATGGATGCTGGATGCTGAATCAAAGAATCAACTCCGCCCAGGCTGACAGCAAGACCAAAAATCTTCAAATTATCCAACAAGGTTTGCGCGTCATCAAATCCGCCAACCAACTCAAAAGAGATCATTCCACCGAAGCCGTCCATTTGCTCTTTGGCCAATTCGTGCTGAGGGAAAGATTTAAGTCCTGGATAATAGACCGTTTTCACTTTGGGATGGCTTTCCAGATATTCAGCAACAGCCATGGCATTGGTGCAATGTCGTTCCATTCGCACACCCAAAGTCTTAATGCCTCGAGATACCAACCATGAGTCAAATGGTGATCCCGTTCCACCCAGATTCAAAAGATGTGGATTGTTGATACGATTAACATACTCTTGCTTGCCTGTAATCATACCGCCAACAACATCGCCGGCACCATTAATGTATTTGGTTACCGAGTAAACTACAAGATCTGCGCCAAGTACCATCGGCTTTTGCAAATACGGAGTCATAAAGGTATTGTCCACAATCAAGATGGCACCCTTGTCATGAGCAATCTTTGCAATCTTCTTAATATCAATCAATTCCAGGGTCGGGTTTGCTGGTGTTTCAATATAAACAACCTTGGTATTTTCTTTAAAAGCCGCATCAAGGGCTGCTTCGTCATTAATTTTTACATAATCCATGTCAATACCGTAGTTGGTAATGACCTTGTCGATCACTGCGTAGGTGCCGCCATAGACACAATCCGAGCAGATGAAGTGATCCCCTGCTTTCATCAATCCCATTAAGGCTGTTGAAATGGCCGACATGCCTGAACTGGTATAAAGACCCGCATCAGTTTCATCCAAGATTGCCATCTTTGCTGAAATTTCAGTCGTGTTTGGATTGCCTAGTCTTGTGTATTTATAGCCACTGTCTCTGCCAGCAAATCGATCTCCGCCCTGCTTGCAACTCTCAAATACAAACGTTGATGTTTGATAAATCGGTGTCGCATGAGCGCCAAATTGTTTTTCGTGAATTTTTCCGCCATGAATGGCTTTCGTATTGAATTTCATTTCAGTTCTCCTTTGCCCCGTTCCATTTTATCCTTACAATCCCGTTTTCTCTCTTCTATTTAACCGAGACGTTCTACGGCTTCCTTCAACCGATTCAGTCCCGTTTCAAGCAATTCTCTTGAACATGCGATGTTAATTCTCATATATCCGCGTCCATTTTCTCCAAACCAATAGCCACTGTCCAAGGCGATTTTCGCATCTTCCGCGAACAATTTATCAATACGGTCCGAATCCACACCCAAACCTTTACAATCTAACCACATCAAATAAGTCGCTTCCATTTTATAGGGCCTAATTCCTGGAATCTGCTCAGTGATAAAGTCATAGGTGTAATTCATATTGCCTTCAAGGAAAGCGACCAGTTGGTCCACATAGTCTGCGCCCTGCTCGTAAACCGTTTGTGTGATCTCTCGACTAAATGAATTCGACCGATTTAAATCCATCAAACCCAATTCACTTTTATATCTTGCCATATCTTCCTTGTTGCGAATAATACAATAAGCAGAATGAAGACCAGCGATGTTAAAAGTCTTGCTTGGTGCCGTACAAACAATGGTATTATCTTTATGTTTTTCCTCTAAATTAATGGCTGAAAAATGTTTCGTCCCTGGATAAACCAGATCAAAGTGAATCTCATCCGATACCAAGCGCACACCATTTTCCAAGCAAATCTCTGCCAACTGGGTGATTTCATCCTTGGTCCAAACGCGACCGCCCGGGTTATGAGGGCTGCAAAGAAGCATCATGGTACAAGCTGGATCTTTAGCCAATTCAGCTAAATTTTCAAAATCCATCATGTATTTTCCATCCCTAAATACCAATGGGTTGTCTGATACAATGCGCTTATTTCCTTCAATAATTCCTTTGAATGGATAGTAAACGGGTGATTGAATGATGATCTTGTCATCTTCTTTGGTATGGAGGCGAATCATGGTGTTCAGAAGGAATACAACTCCTGGACCATATTCGATATCTTCCGTATCTACAAAAATTTGATGCCGATTTGCCAACCATCCTGTAACTGCCGAATAAAACTCAGGCATTCTTTTGGTATAGCCAAACACACCGTGCTCCGCGCGTTTTACCAAGGATTCAATCATAAAATCCGGGCATTTGATATCCATATCCGCTACCCAATAGGGAATCAGATCATTGCTGCCAAACTTTTTATCCATTTCTTCATATTTGACGGAGCTTGTATTCTCTCGCCCAATGACTTGATTCAAATTATACATGTTTTTTCCTCCTGCTTCTTTGAAGCAACTTGTATGACCAGAAGAAAACCCATAGAAAGCCCTGACCCCTTCGGAAAGGGCTTTCTAACTCTGGTTTTCAAACTCTATTTTTTATGCGCTAATTTCTACGACTTCAGCTTCTTCGCTCGCTTCCATCCAGTCCTTACCTTCTACTCGTTTTGATACCATCATACATACTACTGCATCGCCTGTTGCATTGATCATCGTTGCGATGGCATCTGTCAGCATACCAATGGTTACGATTATTGGAATAACTTCTGTGTTAAAACCATAGAAAGCAACAATAATCAAAGAACCCATCATGCCACCACCTGGAATACCACTCATAACCACGCCACTCATAACCGAGATCGCGATGGCTGTTGTCCAAACGCCAAGACCTGTAAAGTCCATTCCAAAGATACCGAATAGGAATGCAATTTTCATCAATGTTGTCAATGCCGTACCATCCATATGAATCGTTGCGCCCAATGGAAGAACGATATTGGAGATATCTTCAGGAACACCCATTCTTTTTGTTCCAGCTAAGTTCGTAGGCAAAGTTGCGATTGAACTTTGTGTAGCAAGTGAGGTAACTACCGCTGGCAAAATATTTTTGTAGAAGCTTTTCACACCTTTTACGCCGCCTGCATAGTAAGAGTATCCTGTAAAAGCAATTAGGAAATATGTGATACAGATTGGGAAGAACATCACAACAGCTTTGGTGTATGCGCCGATTAATTCTGAACCATAGGTTCCAACTAAAGCTGCAAAGTAAGCGCCCAAACCGATTGGCGCATAAAGCATGATGATGTTGATCATCTTCATAAATGCTTCTGCACAAGTATCAAGAACATCAACCAACGTCGCTGCTGACTCTCCACGCTGCTTCGTTACGTAAGAAACACAATATCCAAATACCATAGCAAAGATGATCAAAGGAAGCATGGCGTTTCTGGAAAGAATCAAATTAAAGTCGCTAACCGAGATCGCTTTCACCACTTGATCCAGCATGTTCATTTGCTGACCTTGATCATAAGCGCCCATATCAATGTTGACACCTGCAGCTGGTGGAATGATTGTGACAACCACGATAATGAAGATTGATGCAATAATTCCCGTAATAAAGAAAATGGTCAGCGTATTTTTCAAAATCTTGCTGAGTCTCTTCATATTGGACATTTTTGCAATGGAGCTCGATAAGCTAAAGAATACCAGTGGTACAACTGCGGTAAACATAAAGTTTAAGAAGACTTGACCAAATGGTTTTAATACCGTTGCTTTTTCTCCATAGATAATACCGACAATACAACCGGTTAAGATACCTAAAATCAATAATATTACGGACTTATACGTTTTAAAGACAGATTGCTTTGTAATCGTTGCTGACATAATTTCCTCCTAATTTTTAATTAATAAATTCATCATGCAGACACTAGCTTCCCTTTCTTCCTTCCCCCTTGTTTCGCTATTTGAATGTAGCTACTCATTTCGAAGACCCCTATAAATGAAAACTATAATTTCTGCGAATTTCTCATCTTCGAAAGGGAGCCAAATTCTTTACACACTTAACATATGCAAATTGCGTGCCAAAAGAGAAAGTAGAAACCGTTTCAATCGAAAATAAAAAAAAGCCATAGAGAAACAACCCTGTGAAATCGTAAAAGATTTCTTGTTCGCATTTGGTTGCTTCTGCTATGGTTGACATCGTTTTCGTTGAATTTTCAAGCTTTTTGGCTCATGTTTCTATCATTGAACAAAATTTGACTCATTTCTATTTCACTTATTTGATCCATTCAAACCCTGAAAGGAAATTGAAAGGAAATCGATTTCTATCCGTGAATCTTCCCAGAAAAACGTTATCCGCTCTTTTTAAGAAGGCATTAAGTGGGTTAACAGGTTTTAAAGCTCCCATAAACCCATTTAATTCGTTTCGACGATTCGAATCCCCTCTTTCGATATCGTAGATCCACCTCGGCCCGTCGATACATCGATATAGCCCAAATCATGGAGATCCTTCAGTATTCTTCTGACATCATATTCACTGAGGAAAAAATTGTCTTCATGAGCAAGCTGTGAAATGCTTTTTCTGCCTAGTTTCTTCTTGTTTTGAAAAGCCGTGTAGAATTGCATCAATACATAGCTCTCCTTTTTATTCAAATCTCCAATCCTTTGGGTTTTCACTTCCCTTTTTGCAAGACGATTGCCCGTCATGTGGAAGGGAAGATGTTCTATGGTAATCAAACCCTCCCCAACATTTTCAAAATACTTGACACAATTTCGCAGCTCTCGAATATTGCCTTCCCAGTCATAGGCATTGAAAAAATCTAACACCTCAGCGGTCAGTTCAAATTGACACCCTTGGAGTTTTTGGAAATATTGGAACAACAATTCCACATCACCGTGACGGTCCCGAAGAGGTGGTACGTTGATCGGTAAAACATTCAACCTGTAGTATAGGTCTTTTCTAAACTTGTTCTTCTGCACCTGACTATATAAGTCTCGATTGGTCGCTGCTACGATCCGCGTATTCACCTTGATCACCTTTTGACCGCCAACCCGGATCACTTCCCCTTCCTGAATCACGCGAAGAAATCGCGACTGCAATTCCAAAGGCATCTCTCCAATCTCATCGAGGAAAAGAGTACCATTATGTGCCAGTTCGAAAATCCCACTTTTGCCTTCTTTTAAGGCACCCGTAAAAGCGCCCGCTTCATAGCCAAAAAGTTCACTTTCCAGCAGACTCGGAGAAATAGCCGCACAGTTGATGGCGACGAACTGCTTATCCCTCACCGGTGAACCATTATGAACAGCTTGGGCGATCAATTCCTTTCCCGTGCCACTCTCCCCTGTAATCATTACCGCAGAATGAGAATTGCCCATCCGTACAACCAGTTTCTTCACCTGTTGAATGGCTTCACTCTCCCCGATAATTTGATCCACGGTATACTTTGCAACATGGCCCTTATTGGCCAATTGTAAACGCAATCGGTTCTGTGTATTCTCCTGGGTCTCGAAACTATCGAGAATCGCATACGACCCCGTCATCATCTCCGTTGATTCTCCGATATCAGAAACTGGAAAAATGGAAAGAGTAATGTTCCGATGGTTGATTTGCACCAATTGATCGAGCAGTTTCTTTCGAGACTCAAAATACTTGCTCATAATCTCGCCAGGAAACAACTCATCAATCCGCATTCCTTTTAAGTATCGATCCATACCGATTAACTGTTTTGCTTTTTCGTTTGCCATTTCAATCACACCTGTATGATCGAAACCAATAACACCCTTCTCCATAATGGAAACCAGGGTGGAAAATTGTTTTTTGAAAGCCCGCGTCTGATTAATAAAATACTCAAAGCCCTTGTTTTCCGACGCCAAATGGCTGAAGTAGTCAATCACTCTACGGTCTTCCAACATCTCTTCTGCCTTTAAAGCAATTGCCAGCTCCACAATTGTATTGCGGTCAATAACACGATGGCCCAATTCGATAATGGTCTTCATTTCTTTGGGTACATACCTTGCTTCACCCGTTGTAATGGCCATTTCGAGTTTTGGTACATTTTCCATGTTCGGATAAACCGGAATCAACTGCGTTTCGTCAAATCCCAACTGATGGAGAGTTGCGATGGTTTCAATACACATCTCGAAACTCAGATTCACTAGCGCCACACGTTTATCCAATTTCGTTTCGGAAAGTCGGTTTAGCCCCTCCTTGGATAAGGTCAAATTGGAAATAACGACGATCGTCTTTGAACTAATCTGCTTTTTAACCACCTCGTATTGCGAATAGGTACTAATCAATAAAACATCCACATCCCATACTTCTTCCGATGCACTCATATCAAAGGAGTAGCGAAGTACATCAATGGAATAATTGAAGATTTCTAGAATTTGCCTTTTATATTCATTGCCCACATCGACGCTTGAGGTAATAATTCCCAACCGTTTTTTCATCATTTCCACCCCCGAAAATCCTTATGCTCGATATCATCATTCAGCACCTAAACAAGCTCTTTTCATCAGCTGACTTGTTTATCATCTTATCAAGTTTCACTTGAAAGATCAACGAATTTTGAAAGCGTTTGCCTATTTCGCCCAATAATGGGTTTTGCAACCATTCACACCATGCCAAGTATAGAAAAAACCCGGAAGCAG
This sequence comes from Gottschalkiaceae bacterium SANA, assembly GCA_036323355.1. GTDB lineage: Bacteria > Bacillota > Clostridia > Tissierellales > GPF-1 > GPF-1. Next base: position 3,185,760 of record AP028876.1, read on the forward strand.
CAGCTTCCGGGTCTTTCTAAATAAGAGGTTGTTCGTACTAACGATTGCACTTGCGCTTTAGTTCTTCCCAGTTCTTGTCGACTTCTGCCTGAATTTCGTCGATCAAGTGGCGGTTCTCTGGTAAAAACAGATGTTTAAAACGTCCCTGTACTTTTAGGTATTCCTCAACAGGAAGCTTTACTTTTGGCTCGTAAGATAAACTCCACGAACCATTAATTACCTCAAACATTGGCCATACACAGGTGTCTACAGCCAACTTGGTCACCTCCATCAAGCGGGAAGCTTCATAACGCCATCCACGCGGGCAAGGCGCTAAGACGTTAAGGAATGCGGGGCCCTGCATGTAGATGGCCTTCTCAGCCTTTTCATGCAGATCCTTCATATTCGTCAAAAAGGTGGTTTGAGCTACATATGGGATATGGTGTGAAACCATAATCTCAGTCAAATCTTTTCTGTATTGTTGCTTGCCGTTGGAATCCGATCCAACAGGGGTTGTTGTGGTATCGGCGTACTTGGGTGTTGCTGAAGAACGCTGAATACCCGTGTTCATATAGGCATTGTTGTCGTAGCAGACGTAGACCATGTCATGGCCCCGTTCCATGGCACCCGACAAGGATTGAAAACCAATGTCATAGGAAGAACCGTCACCACCAAAGGTGATGAACTTCACTTCTTTGTCAATCTTGCCTTTTCTTTTCATGGCCTTGTAGGCTGCTTCCGCCCCACTTACGGTTGCCGATGCATTCTCAAAAGCGTTATGGATAAAGGGATCTTTCCAAGCTGTATAGGGATACATAAAAGTCGAAACTTCCAAGCAACCTGTCGCACAGCCAATCACCGCTTGATCTTCTGGTTTCATGGCCCGAAGGATTCCCCGAACCGCTACCGGTGCGCCGCAGCCGGCACACATGCGGTGTCCGCCAGAGAGACGTTCTGGTTTGCTCATATTGTCTTTAAAATTATACATATTCTCTCCTCCTATTCCCGAACATCCAAGTATCGGTAGACGTCACCCGTCTCACCAGTTTCAACGATTGCTTGCAAATCTGCAAAGACGCTTGTGATGCTTTCTACGCGTACGTCTCGTCCACCTAGGCCATAAATGTAATCCACCATTTTTGGTCGCGTTTCCAAATCGTACATAGCAGCCTTCACTTCTGCAAATACCGGGCCACCCATGTTAGAGAAGCTTTCCGCTCGATCCATGATGGCAACGGCTTTTACATGAGAAAGGGCTTGTGCAATCTCTTGGCCTGGGAAAGGACGATACATGCGAAGTTTTAGAACACCCGCCTTGATTCCCTTTGCTCTTAAACGATCCGCTGTTTCTTTTGCCGTACCGGCAGCGGAACCCATGATCACAAGAGCAAGGTCTGCATCATCCAGCTTGTATTCTTCAAAGTAGCCATAGCTTTTGCCTGAAATCTTTTCGTATTCCTTGGCCACTTCCATGACTACACGCTTGGCATTTTTCACGGCTTCCGCCTGCTGACGCTTGTGCTCGATGTAGAAGTTTGATGAATCGTAAGGGCCAATGGAAATGGTCTCATTGGGGTTTAACAAGAAATGGTCTGGCTCATATTCCCCAACAAAGGCCTTCACCTTTTCATCTTCTAGGAGTTCGATGTTTTCAACCGCATGAGAGGTAATAAAACCATCCTGGCATACCATGCCTGGAAGCAATACATCCTTGTGCTCGTTGATTCGAACGATTTGAATCAGGTTGTCATAGGCCTCCTGATTGTTTTCTGAGTAAAGTTGAATCCAACCGGCGTCTCTGGCACCCATGGAATCGGAATGGTCGGCATTGATGTTGATGGGTCCCGACAAGGCACGGTTTACCACAGAGATTGTAATAGGCAGTCTTGACGACGATGCGATGTACAAGATCTCATGCATAAGGGCCAAGCCACATGAAGAGGTCGCTGTCATGGTTCTGGCACCTGCAGATTGAGAACCCACACAGGCAGAGATTGCCGAATGCTCGGATTCAACCGGTACAAACTCGGTGTCTACTTGACCATTGGCTACAAAACGAGAGAAGTACTGGGGTACTTCTGTTGATGGGGTAATGGGAAAGGCTGCAACCACGTCTGGATTGATCTGCTTCATGGCAGTTGCTACGGCTTCATTGCCGGATAATCGTTCTCTAATCACTATTTCCCCTCCTTTACCATGCTAATTGCACCAAATGGACATACATTGGCACAGATGCCACATCCCTTGCAATGATCGTAGTCAAATTCGACTCGCTTCTTTCCCTCAACAGGGATGGAGCAATCTGGGCAAACCGGCGTGCATAAAAGGCACTGCTTGCATTTTTCCTGGTCCCAAACAGGTCGCTCTGTTCGCCAGTCACCGGTAATAAATTCTTGGGCATTACCCGGCTCCCAAGTGGTTCCGCCAGGTGTAATGTCTTTCCAATTTACGTTTTGATTTATTTTTTTCATTACGCATTCACCTCTTGTAGGGTTAATTTCACAGCTGCCATATTTCCCGCAATCACTTCCGGCTTGGAAGAAAATTTATGGTGGAAAGAGGCTTCAATGCCTGAAACAAACTCGGTTTCATCCATGATTCCAGCGATCTTAACCAGGGCTGACAGCATGGGGATATTTGGAAAATTCTTGCCAATGGTCGCCACGGAAATTTTCTCCGCATCAATGACCGTAAACCGTCCCTGATAATCGCCTAAAAGGGCTTGAATCTCATCACGAGATTTCTTGCTGTTGATGAGAATGGCCCCACCGTCCTTAATGCCCTTGGCAACCTGTGCCGGTTCAATCAAGGTGTCATCAATCACCACAACAAAATTGGGGTCATAGATATTGGAATGTACCCGAATTGGGTCTTCATCAATGCGGTTGTAGGCCGTAATGGGTGCCCCCATCCGCTCTGGGCCGTACTCAGGAAATCCCTGAACGTATCTACCCGTTTCAAATGCAACATCAGCAAGCAAAAGCGCAGCTGTTTTTGCGCCTTGTCCACCTCGTCCGTGCCATCGAATCTCTATCACAATTTGACCTCCTTATAAAATACCTTCATCGACTAAAATTTCTGCCACCCATGCAGCCGCTGAACCTACAACAACTGGACACTTGTCCTTGTTGTGGGCACCTGCTTCTTCAAAGGCTGGCTTGTCTTCCAAAACTCTCAAGCTAAAGCTTCGTCCAAATATTTCTTTATGTACCTCTCCGCAAATGACGGTTCCGTAGTTTTCAATAAATCGATCATGAAGTCGCTTAGTCAAGGCATAGCACTTGTCCTTCTCCGCACGATCTCCATCGAAGTTTTCCCGCACACGGCCTGCAAAAAGACCCAGTGCCATTACGCCACCAGAATACCCGCCACATACACCGTCTCCATAGAGAGACATGCCTGCTGCAAACCCATTGGCTGCCCGGAATAGTGTTGGTTCTTCCCGCTCCAAAAGATCCAGTACTGCGGCTAGGGTACATTGGGCGCAGCCCTTGTAGTCTCGTTCGTACATATAACCCAATTCATATCCCTTGCGCATCCAGGAAAGCTTGCTTTCTTCTTCCACCAATTCTGGTGATTGATCCAACTCCATCATCATGGCAACCAATTCGGGTTGGCGATTCCATGCTGTTGCCTTTACGATTTCCCGCTTACTATCTTTAACGCCAAAGATTTCAGGATGCTTGGCTTTCAGTACTTTACCAGCAAGACCTACGCTGAAAAACGGCCAAATCCCTGCCAGACGAACCTCTTGTATTACAATATTCAAGGAAGCAAAGTCTCCCGTCCAAGCATGTAACAAGTCTGCCGATTCAATATTCTTCCACTCTTGAGTTAAACCCACTGCATAAGCGGAACCCTGTTTTTTATGGCCGTTTCTTTCCATCCAAGCAATTGCACCAGCAACGGCCTCCAATGTTTTCGTTTCCATCATTTTCGCTCCTCCCTATGAAAAATCCCCCAAAAGGGGGATTTTTTCATGCTACTTCGTTGGATCCAGCAAGATCTTAATTCCCTCTTTCCTTGAAACGGTTTCAAAGGCTTTTTCCCAATCAGTCAGTGGGAAAACGTGAGTGACAATTTTGTCTGTGCTTAATTTTCCGTTTTGAAGCATCTTTAGTGTTGTTTCCCATGCTGTTGGCACCTGTGCATGAGAACCGTATACGTCCAATTCTTTCTTCTTAATCATATGGAAGTCGAGCTCAATCTTCGTTGTGAAAACACCCATCGGTACAAATCGACCGCGGCGACGAACCACTTTCAGTGCTGTTTCAACGGCATTGACGTTTCCAGTGGCTTCAACAACAACATCAGCACCAAAACCATCGGTCATTTCCTTGACGATTGCCTCTAGATCTTCTGTTTGAATATCAACAACACGGTCGATACCCATTTCCAAGGCAACGTCTAGTCGTGGACGGTCTGAAGTCAAACCAGCAACCACAACGATTCCGCCTTGGGCTTTTGCCACCTGAGCAACACCCAGACCAATCGTTCCAGGTCCCATAACAACGACAACGTCATTAACAAATACCGGGCAACGTTCCGCCATGGCGTGCACACCACATGCCATTGGTTCAACACATGCAGCTTGATCAAAGGTAACTTCTTCAGGAAGCGGCATCACACTGCCCTTCCAGGTAATTACATACTCAGCAAATCCACCATTTTGAGCAGATCCCAATCCCTTACGCTCGGCGCAATGGTTATAAAGGCCTTGTTTGCAGAAACGACATTTGCCACAAACGTGATAGGTTGTTTGAGTCAATACACGTTGTCCAACTTCGAATCCTTCAACACCTTCGCCCACTTCATCAACGTATCCAGCGATTTCATGGCCCAAAACAACGGGCGGCTTCAAAGCGAATCCGCCTTGATTGATATACACCCAGTCAGTCTGACAGATTCCAGCGCGAACAATTTTAATTCGAACCTGATCTTTTCCAGGAATTGGCATTGGTAGGTCATGCATGGAAAAATGGCCCGGTTCTATACTTTCTTTCACTAGTGCTCTCATTTTTCTTCCTCCTTATCACGCTCTTGCCAAAAATCAGTGAATCCCTGGCGGGCTTCCACATACATCCGGTAGAGCTTCTGATATTCTTTCGTCCAGTTAAAGTTCGGTTCAAATCGATCAAAATCTGGTTCAAATCCTTCAGAATCAGATTTTATTGCTTCCCAGGTCGATCTTGCGATCCCCAGTAAGCCCAATTCTTCTTCATTCGGGCGTTTTACTTGCTTGCCCGTGGCATCAGCCACCATTTGACAGATCAAATTGCTTTTGGCTCCGCCTCCCGTAAAAATCAGAGAATCTCCAGTTTCTGGCAAGTAGGCCAAACAATCCAATACAGAAAGGACAATTCCTTCATAGACTGCACGCATCATTTCACGTGCGCCGTGCTCTCTTCGCAAACCAATAAAGGATCCACAGGCAAAGGAATTTTTCACTGGTGCTCTCTCCCCATATAAATAGGGGTGATAGATGATTCCTGCCGCACCAGGTTTTAATGGACTGATGATTTCTTCAATCTCTTTATAGGTCTTCCCCTGCATAAACAGATCTCGTGCCCATTCAATAGATTCCGTTCCGTTTAATGTTGACATCAACCTCAAATAGGTATTGTCTGGTACATGACAAAGAATGCTGCCTAATGTGTAAGGCTCTTTTGCTTGAGCTTTGTCAATGACAACACCATTGGCCAAGGTTGTGCCTAAAATAATGCAGGCATCTTTGACCTTTGATGCACCCGCCCCATAACAAACCGCAATCACATCGATGGCACCCGCTATAACTGGGATCCCAGCTGGCAAGCCTGTTCTTTCAGCAACAGAGGGCCGAACTCTTCCAACAATGTTCTTGCTGGACAGAACCGGTGGCATTTTCGAAACCATGTCCCCGATTCCAAGTTCGTCTAAGCCTTCTTTCACATAGGTCTTTTGAAAAATGTTGATCATTGCCGTCGAAGCGTCTGACGCCTCGGTTGCGATCTCTCCCGTTAAGCAGTAGTTGAGATAGTCTTTGCAATGAAGGACATGCGCGATTCGTCGATAGTTGTCTGGCTCTTCTTCCTTCAACCAACGTAGAATCAAGGTATTTCCCCCTGCAAAGTTCGGCGTTACACCTCGTTTGCAGCAGTTGAGATCTGCGGTTTCCAATTGAGGAATCGATAGAGACTTGCTTCTTGTGTCATTCCACAAAATAGCAGGTCTTACAGGTTTTCCCTCTTGGTCCAAGGCCCACATGCCGTCGCCCTGGCCCGTAATTCCAATTCCCTGAATCTGATCAAAGGCTTGGGGTTGAGACTGACGCAATTGTTTCAAGAGAGTGATGACTTGCGCCCACAATTCGGGCATATCAATCTCACATGCGCCGACGAAAGGGTGGCTGACAGCCACCGCTTCCGATGCAAACGCAATGGTTCGATAAGATGAGTCCATGATCGCTATCTTTAATCGGGATGTACCCGCATCGATCACTAAAATCATGGGAGCCTCCTAGAATTTTTCTAGCGCTTGTTCAAAGTCTGCAATAATATCTTCTACATTCTCAATGCCCACAGAAATACGGATCATGCCATCAGGAATACCCATTCTCGCACGCTCGTCTGGTTCGATCTTTCCGTGAGTCATGGTTGCTGGATGTTGAACCAAGGTATCCAAATCACCAAGAGAAACACAATATTGTGCCATATGAAGTTCGTTAATTACTTTTTGCGCTTCTGGAATTCCACCATCAATGGTGAAAGAAACCAAACCGCCGAATCCTTTGCCCGTGAAAATGCTTTTGGCAAGTTCATGCTGAGGATGATTCTCCAAACCTGGGTAAGAAACATCCACTACTTTTGGATGTGCCATCAACCATTTCGCCAAAGTCATAGCTGACTCGCAATGTTGTCTCATGCGCAGGTGCAAAGTTTTTGCGCCGCGTAGTCCCAACCAGCAAGCGAATGGAGAAGGAACCGGACCAAGCTCTTGATAGATGCTTGAACGCAATTTCTCTATGTATTCCGCTCCACCGACGATGATTCCACCTACGTGGTCGCCGTGACCGTTAATATACTTTGTTGTTGAGTGAACGACAAGATCCGCACCATGCTCCAAAGGACGGAACAAATATGGTGTAGGGAATGTATTGTCCACGATGCTCATCAAATTGTTGTCTTTCGCAAATTTAAGCATCATTGGAATATCGTTCAGTCGAATTGTTGGATTCAACATCGCTTCTAAATAAACGATCTTTGTATTTGGACGAAGCGCTGCTTCCATTTCCGCTTTGTCATCTCCACTTACAAACGTCACTTCAATATTCATCTCTTCGAAGATCTTAGTCATCAAGGCATAAGTTCCGCCATAAACGGTGCCTGAAGAGATCATGTGATCGCCTGCGTGAAGTGTACCAAGCAAAGCCAAAGAAATAGCTGCCATGCCAGAGCCTGTCGCCAAAGCTGCCTCGCCGCCCTCTAGAGTAGCGATTTTTGTTTGAAACATATTTTGGGTAGGGTTCCGAGAACGTCCGTATGTGAAGATGCCCTCTTTGTCGCCAGCTAGGTAACGTTCCATTTTTTCTGGCGTCCATACATAGGTACTCGTCAAATACAATGGTGATACGAGTGCACCCGTTTCTCCGTCAGGATGTTGTCCTGCATGTACGGCATTAGTTTCAAAGTTTTTTGAATTCATTTCCATTTTTATATCCCCCTATTGTCCATAAGTATTTAGAAACAGTTCTCTACAATATGTGATTTCCTCATCTGACAATCGTTCCACTTTACCCATGGATTTCGCCTGATAAATCACCTTCGCAGCATCCTCACACATCACAGCCGCCACCAACGCATGATGCACATTGGTTCCTACCGTAATTACGCCATGGCTTTGTAGCAGACAGGCATTGGAATCTCCAATATGGTCAACCACCTGAATTCCGATGGTCTCGCTGCCTGGTCTTGAATACGGCGCGCACGGCACGTCGCTCCCCACCTCGTTCGCCAAGGTTGTCAATGCGCAGGGGATACCCTCTCCCAGCACGGCAAAACTTGTCGCATAGGGTGAATGTGTGTGAATGACCCCATGGATATCCGGACGATGACGGAAGATGTACAACAATCCTCCCATATCGACGGACGGTTTCATGGCTCCCTCGATGACATTACCATCGATGTCCACAACCACCATATCCTCTGGCACCAAATCCTCATACGCCATCCCACTCGGGGTGATAACGAGATATCCGCTTTCCGGATCTCTCCCTGTAACATTTCCGCCAGTCAAGCTGATTAAGCCATTCTGCTTCAATGCATTTGCGGCCTTTAATACCTCGGCCTTTAAAATCTCAAGCACTTTGAACTTCCTCCTACTTCAATCCATCGTTGACTTCAACGAGGATTTTAACGTGCTCATTTCCCTTGGCACAGATGGCTTCAAATCCATCTTTAACGATATTGTCCAAGGTTGCCTCCCCAGTAACCAATGGCATTGGGTCTAATTTCTCGGCTGCAATCAACTCCAAAACATCTTGAATCTCATTCACATTGGCTTGAGAAGTCTTGATAACCCGCTCGCCTTCTTGAATTAAATTCATGTTGATTCTCGGTGGACTAGAAAATACGCCCATGATCATCAACGTGCCATTGCATCTCAATAGGTTCACTGCCAGATCCAAAGTCGGTTCTAAACCAACCGCCTCATAGGATACATCCACCAGGTCACCGTTTCTTTTTGTAACGCCTTCAATCGGATCTTCTTCTTTTCCGTCAATATATATACCGCCAAAGGTTTCCACAAATTCGCGTTTTCCTTGACCTTGTCCAATTACATAGATGGGATCAGCGCCTGCCGCCTTGGCAGCGATCAAACAAGATAATCCAATCATTCCAGGTCCAACGATTGCCGCCGACTTTCCAGTCAAATCGCCAATTTGTTGGGTTGCATGCACACCACATGAAATTGGTTCTGTTAATGCGGCCGCTTTTAGGGTCACATTTTCAGGCACCAAGAACAATTGATGCTCCGGAATAACCACGTACTCAGCAAATCCACCATCCTTGCCAACCCCGATAAAACCGAGTTTTTCACAGATGTTTTTTCTGCCAGTCTTGCAGAACTCGCATTCGCCGCAGACAATAGAGCCTGATGCGGTAACGCGATCTCCGATTTTCCAGTTTTCCACGCCTTGACCAACTGCATCAATGATGCCAGCGTATTCGTGTCCTTGCACCAAGGGTGCAGTTTCTCCCGTCAAACGATGGGGCTTTTCCACCGGAATCCATAGCGGTCCCAGATACTCATGCTTGTCCGTGCCGCAGATTCCAGCCCAGGCAACGCGCACACGCACTTGACCTTTCTTTGGAATCGGCATTTGTCGTTCTTCTACGCGAACGTCTTTATGGCCATACCAAACTGCTGCCTTCATTATTTTTCCCCCTTGCCCCAGAAAAGTCGACGATGAACCCAAGCAATCTTGTCGGCTGCTTCCATGCTCCAGAAAGAGTCATTGGAAAGAAGCTCGTTCGCCACGGCATCAACGCCTTCCATAAACTCGATGGAAACCTCGGTCGCCTTTGTTGCATCCAATCGATATGGATACAGATCCAAAGAATACCAGCCTTCATATCCGAGTTTCTTTAACCAGTAGAAGAGTTCCAAACTTTGTAACAATCGAACCGAGCCAAACATCATATCGTCATCTGCAATCCGATAGTTGTCGTTAAGGTGTAGATGGAAAAGTCGTCCTGAAGTCAATAGAACACTGGCGATTTCAGCAGGATTTTCATCGGCATTCAATGCATGTCCCACATCAAGAACCGCACCGACATTGGCCTGTCCCGTTGCTTGAGCAAGAGCCAATACCTTGGCGCCTGAATTGACCATACACTTCATTTTGGGCTCGCTGACCTTATATTCAATGGCAATTTTCACATCTTGTCGATACAAGGCACAAGCGCGAATACCTTCAATCAAACGCTGCCATGCGGCAACATAATCAATTTCAAATACATAATCAAATCCATCTTGTCCCAACCAAAGATTCACGGTTTCAACGCCCAATTCGACGGCTACATCCATAGCTTCCTTCGTCAATTTAATCGCTTTCATGCGCTGGTCTTCTTCCGGTGAAGAAAAAGAACCGGTCGCCCATTCGCCGTCGCACACCACTTCTACGATCAAGCAAATTGCTTGAAGTCCATGATCAGCAAGAAGCGTCTTCACTTCTTGAATATTCTCTTTGTTGACATCAAAGGGATAGCAGATCTCGACCCCTTTAAGGCCCTTCACCTTTCCAGCGCGACGTACTCGCTCTTCGAAAGGAATATACGGTTTGTAGCCATCGCCTACGTAGCGGTCGCTACCCATGCCATATGCCCAAATACCCAGTCCAATTTTTTCCATAATAACCTCCGTCTATCCTAAGTACGCCTTCATTAATTCTGGATCATTTCGCAAGTCTTCCGGCTTTCCTGATTTCTCAATCACGCCTGTTGACATCAAATACGCACGATCACAAATCTTAAGGGCTTTCATCGCGTTTTGCTCGACAATTAATATCGCCACACCGCGTCTATTAATTTCTTTAACAATTTCAAAGATCTGATTTACAATCAATGGCGCCAATCCAAGGGAAGGCTCATCGAGAATCATCAATTTTGGATTTGCCATCAGTCCCCGACCAACCGCCAGCATTTGCTGCTCGCCGCCAGATAAGTGACCACCGTACTGATCCTTCCGCTCCAGAAGACGCGGAAACAATTCATATACTTCAATTAGATCTTTTTCAATTTGCTCTTTGTCCTTTCGAAGGAAAGAACCAATCATTAAGTTTTCGTATACCGTTAAGTTTGAGAAAATTTGTCTTCCCTCTGGTACATGAACAATTCCTTTTCCAACGACTTGATAGGGTACCCGTGGCATTTCTTCTCCGTCAAATTGAACAGAACCCTCGGTTTGCTTCATCACACCAGAGATGGTTTTCAACAAGGTTGACTTGCCCGCTCCATTGGACCCTAGTACCGCTACAATTTCGCCTTCGTTCACATCGATGCTCACCCCGCGAAGGGCCTTAATTCCGCCGTAACCAGCGTGAAGGTTATCAATCTTAAGCATCGTCTTCACCTCCTAGGTAGGCTTCAATTACCGCAGGATTACACTTGACTTCATCAGGTGAACCCATGCAAATGGTAGAACCGAAGTTCAATACCGCAATCTCGTCACAAAGACTCATAACGAAATCCATATGATGCTCAATCAAAAGAATGGTCAAGTCAAAGTTTTCATGAATGTTTTGAATAAATCGAACCAATTCTTCCGATTCCTTTTCATTCATGCCCGCAGCTGGCTCATCTAGCAGCAAAAGATGCGGATTTGTTGCCAATGCTCGCGCGATCTCTAGTTTTCTTTGATGACCATAAGGCAATGCGCCTGCAGTATCGTCTTTCATGTCTTCCAGTCCAACGATTTGCAAAAGCTTCAAACATTTTTCCTTGATATCTTCTTCGTCTTTCTTAAAACGGCCAAATTTTGTCATGGCTTCAAAAATACCATATTTCGCATCCACATGACAGGCGATTATAACGTTGTCTAGAACGCTTAAATTGCCAAACAATCGGATGTTTTGGAAGGTTCTTGCGATTCCTAAATTGGAAATCTCATAGGGTGCCTTACCAACAATGCTTTCCCCATTTAAAGCAATATCTCCCATAGTTGGATCATAAATTCCTGTGATTGTGTTAAAAATCGTTGTTTTTCCAGCTCCATTCGGTCCGATCAATCCATAAATTTTGCCCTTTTCCAAGGTTACGGAGAAATCGTTGATCGCCTTAACGCCACCGAAATGTTTATGTAGGTTTGTAATCGTTAAGATCGGCTTCATTTTCCATCACCTTTCGTTGGGTTTGAATTCTTTTTAAAGATTCGCTCGTAGAGCGTAAAGATCGGTCGAAGAGAAAATTCTCGATATCCCATCAAGCCACTTGGCTTTAATACGATAATAATTACAACGGCTAGACCGTACAAAAGCATGCGATATTCGGCAGCCGACCGGAATATTTCCGGAAGAACCGTCAAAAGAATCGTTGCCAATACAGACCCGGATAAAGAACCCAAGCCTCCGATAACCACGGTAATGGTCAATTCAGCCGATTTTGGCAGGTTGAACATAATGGGTGAAATAAACATATAATAGTGAGCCAAGAGTGCGCCCGCCATACCCGCGTAAAAAGCGGAAATCATAAAGGAATATTCCTTAAATTTCGCGGTGTCAATTCCTACGGCTTCTGCGGCAATTTCCTGCTCGCGGATGGCCATCAAGTTGCGTCCATACTTCGATCGAAGAAAGTTCCATGCGCCTAGAAAGGCCAGAACGGTCATCCCAACCGCAATAAACATGGTTGTTTTTGGCGGAATTCCTGACAAACCTCGAGCACCACCGGTAATCGGTTCTGCAAAGAGAAATAATAGTCGAATGGATTCGCCGAATCCTAAAGTTGTAATTAAAAAGTAGTCACCTTTTAATTTTAGTGTTAATTTTCCTAAACCAAGTGCAACAATTGCCGCGATGCATGGTCCTGCAACCAATACAACGGGAAAAGGTGCCCCATATTTTGTCGTTAATATTGCCGATGCATATGCACCGATCGCCATAAACCCTGCGTTTCCAAAAGAGAACAAGCGTGTAAATCCTGTCAAAATGGAAACTCCAAGTACCGCGATCACGTTGATGCAGACCAGAATAATAACGCCTTCTACATATCCAGACATATCTTCACATCCTTCTTAGGCTTTATCTTGAATGTCTTTGCCCATCAGACCCGTTGGTCGAACAAGCAAGATCGCGATCAGTAAAATAAATGTAATTAAATCTCGTAAACCAGAATGAATATAAGCAGAAACCAAAGTCTCCAAAACCCCAATGCCCATGGCGCCAATGATGGCTCCTTGAACGGATCCCAATCCTCCGAATACCGAAGCGATAAAGGCTTTTAAGGCGACGTTGCCCAACTGCGGATAAACCGTATATTTCATTCCATACAATATTCCCGAAATACCAGCTAATGAACCGGCTAAAAAGAATACCAACATAATGTACTTATCAACGTTGATGCCCAAAAGTGATGCCGTTCCCATATTAGAAGAAGCAGCCTTGACCGCCAAACCAAATTTCGTTTTGGTAATCAAATACTCGAGACCAATGATGACAATAATAGCAATCGCAAGAGACACCAAGTCTAAAAGCCCGACTGACAAGCTTCCGATCTTGACTGCCCCAACAGGCAATACCTGCGGGAACATCTTGAATTTTGGTCCAAATACAACGATCGCCATGTTTTGGAAGGTTGTAGAAAGACCCATAGCTGCAATCATGAGAAACATCGTAGGTGAATTATTATCACGAATGCGTTTATATGCAATTTTTTCATTAAATACACTGATTAAGCCAGCGCCGACAATTGCCAGAATTACGGCAAAAATAAAGGGCATCTGCAAGGATGTCACGGATAGGATGGCGATATAAGCTCCTAACATCGCTACCTCTCCATGGGCCCAGTTAGAAAAACCCAAAAGGCTGTAAATTAGCGCGTAGCCTGTGGCTAATAACGCATAGATCCCACCAACGGAGATCCCATTGATTAATTGTTGTAATAACAAGGTTCTCACCTCAATTGCTTAGATTTTTTGTTTCTTGTGTGAATTTTTTGTCTATCTTTAGAAAAACGCTTGATTTTTCATTTGGCTGTGTTACAGTAGATTTGATGATTTTCATTGATCAAGGGGGGGAGTAGGCGAACCATTTGGCCGCCTCCTCTTGATATGAGCGCCCGCTCTAACGGGCGCTTTATTTTTTTCTGCTTATGGTCTAAAGTCGCCTACAAATGTCTGTGTGTTATCTTTGATTTCATATACACTTACAGATTTGTCTGGGTTATGTGTCGCTGGATCAACAGTTAATTCACCCAAAAGACCGGCAAATCCTGTTGTGTTTTCCAACTCGTCTCGCAATTTAGCGATATCAACTTCACCCGCACGCTCAATCGCGTCTTTAATCCAGTACAAGCCGTCATGTCCGAATAATGCTTCTGTTTCAGGAACAAGTCCGTCATACATTTCAACATATGCGTCATAGTAAGGCTTTGTTACAGGGTTTGCAAATGATGGTTGAGATGTGTAATAACATCCTTCTAGTGCTGGACCAGCCATTGTGATCAACTCTTTTGAGTCCCAGCCGTCAGCGCCCAAGAAGATTGCATCGATTCCCAATTCACGTGCTTGATTTGCAATCAATGCTACGTCTTTATAAATCCAAGGAACCAAGATAACATCTGGATTTAAAGGAGCAATTTTTGACAATTGTGCACGGAAATCATTTTGACCTGATTGCGCTTCTACAATTGTTAATACTTCGCCGCCTTTAGCTTCAAATCCTTCAACAAAGAATTCAGTAACGCCTGCAGAGTAGTCAGAGTTCAAGTCCATGATTACTGCTGCATTTTTCGCTTGAAGTTCATCCATAGCGAATGCTGCCAAAACTTTGCCTTGGAACGGATCAATAAATCCAATTCGGAAAGAATATGGATGAAGATTTCCGTTTTCATCAACTGTTACCAATGGGTTTGATGCTGCAGTTGCGATCGCAGGAACTTCCATTTGATCGGCTACGGCTGCCATTGGAATATTACAGCTTGAGAAGTTAGTTCCAACTACTGCGATTGCGCCGTCAGAAACGAGTTTCTTATATGCGTTTACCGAGTCAATTGGATCACCTTTGCCGTCAAGACCAATAATTTCAACTGGGCGTCCTAGGATGCCGCCTGCATCATTGATTTCTTTGGCTGTCAATTCCATACCATTCAATCCTGCTTGACCCCAAACTGCGGTTTCACCGGACAATGCTCCAACATAACCAATGACAATTGGCTCAACTGCTGGCTCTCCACCAGCTTCTGCTGCTGCTGGCTCACTAGCACAACCTGCTAGCATGGATACTGCGAGAAGTACAACGAGTAGTAAACTGAGTCGTTTTGAGAATGATTTCATTCTGTTTGTGTCCCCCTTCATTTCCCTCATTATTGGTTCCCCCCAATCACAATTCTACTTTACTGCTACTTTGACTGTTATCTGCTTCGCATCTACCAGTCCTATCAAACGTTTTCCCTTTATACAAACCCTTGCAATCATTATGCAAAGGAAAGCACCTCTCTAGCTGTTTCCAAATCTGTTACCAGAATATCCGGTATCCCCGTATGAAGAGCTCCTGCAATGGCTTTCGCCTTTTCTACTCCACCGGCTACACAAATTACTGTCTTCATGTTACTCATACTCGGCAGATCCACACCCATCAATACATCATCCAAATCGGATGAAAAGGCCTGACCACCTTTATCGAAAAACCGCATACACATATCTCCTACGGCTCCTTTTTCCTGTAAGTACTTAAACCACTGCTCACTTAAATGGTGTTCTTTAAATAGTACCGATTCCCTCGACATAGATCCAATCCCAATCAAGGAGATCGTTACTTCATTCCAAAGCTTCATAACATGGGTGATGGATTCGTCTTCCATTAAACCCGCTTTCACCATCGGATTGGCTACCACCGCTGGACAATACAAGATGCTCGGATCTGAATTGTAGATTTGTCCCAACCGTTTCGCCAATTCTACCGCTTGGATATTCTGTCCGCCGCCATTTAGTCCGCCAACGAGTTGAACAATCTCCACACCCTCTTTTTGCCCGGATGGCAATTGATTGACAACATGTAGTAAACTACTTCCCCACGAAATCCCAATTACATCTTTCGGCGTCGCAATCCGCTGTAATGCGTCGGCTCCAGCTTGACCCATCGCGCGCAAACGATTTTCAACCGAAGACCGAACGATAATGGCCTCCCTCAACTTAAACTTTTTCTCCATTTCGGATTCAAGCCGTTGATTAGTATCCACGGGATACTTGATGTTAACCTGCACCATGCCCATTCGTTTCGCTTCTGCCAACATTCGGCTGACCTTTGCTGAAGACAACGATAGATTTCTAGCAATTTCAGTTTGTGTCATTTCATCAATATAGTAATTGTGTGCAATTTTCGCCAACAGACGCTCATGTGTCATGTCTTCCACCAACCTTTGCAAGAAATTACTTGTGCAAAATCTTTCACTACTGAAAAATCTTACAATGCAAGTATATCAAGTCATGCAAAGGATTTCCAGTATTTTTGATTAATTAAACTTTTAACAACCTTCGAATTCCTCCTAAGTGTTCATTCTCTGGGATTCTATGCCTCAAAAAAACTCCAACTTTTTTTGAAGTAGTAAAATATTTTTGAAATTTCTTTCATTTATTTATAATGATTACAAATCGTAGTTTTCGTCAATCCTCTCTTTTTCATCATTGATCCTTTATACAAACCATATTTTCCCCCACTACAAAAGCCATTTAATTGACGCTTTAACATTCAAAGATAAATTCATCACTGAAAAAATTGTCAGCAACCTTTCTATTCAAGGGCATAGCAAACTTACGGTATAACATGTGTCTATTAAGTACGCCCAAAGGCTGAACTTATACAACAAAAAAAGCCACCGACAAACAATTTCTCACCTGTCAGTGACTTCTACCCTAGCTATTCAAACTTCATTAGCAAATCAAATTGATATAAGAAATCCACCTAATTTTTCATACCGTAAAACCCTTACTTATTTTACAAACCCTTCTTCATATAGTATTTCTAAAACCCAAGACGCCGCTGTACCAACAACTGCAGGGCACTTGTCTCGACTATGCGCGCCCGCTTCCTCAAAAATCGGCTTATCCGCATCAACACGCAGACAAAACGGCCTGCCTAATATTTCTTTATGTATTTCGCTGCAAATTACAGTCCCATAGGTTTGAATAAAACGGTCGTGCAATCTTTTTGTCAGTGCATAGCATCGATCTTTTTCCACACGATCTCCATCAAAACTTTCAATCCTCCGTCCCGCAAAAAGTCCAAGTGAAAGTATCCCTCCAGAATAGCCACCGCATGCTCCATCACAATATAGTGCCATTCCTGCAGCCAAACCGTTTGCTGCACGGAAAAGAACAGGTTCTTCCCGATCCAACACGCGCAACACAGCTGCAATTGTGCACTGTGCACACCCCTTGTAATCCTGCTCATATTGATATCCCAGCTCATATCCCTTTCGCATCAATCCTACTTTATCCTCCGCTTCTGCCCAAGAAGGATCGTTGCTCAGCCGAATCATCATTGCAACCAATTCCGGTTGCCGTTCCCAAGATGTATACGCAATTATATTTTTTTTAATATCCTTTCCTTCAAACACCCCAGAATCAACCGTCTTAATCCATTGAGTTGCCAATCCAACACTATAAAAAGGCCATTTCCCCATCAACCTAATCTCAAAAATCAAATTCAAAAGTGCTGAAAAATCTTCAGGCCAGATTCCCATTCCAACCAAGAAATTACTGTCTTTCCATTCTTCCGTTAATCCTATTGCATAGTTCGAAGTAGACACTACATCTCCATTCTTTTCGATCCACTTTACTGCTTTTGCCACAGCCTTCAGCACATTCGACTCCCTCATCTTCTTCTCCTTAAAAAATCCCCCAAATTGGAGGATTTTTAATCTACTTTGTTGGATCCAATAGGACCTTAATACCAACCTTGTTCTCAACGATCTGAAATGCCTTTTCCCATTCACTCATCGGCACTACATGCGTAACAATTAAATCCGTATTTAATTTTCCACTTTGAAGCATCTTCAAAGTCGTTTCCCACGCAGTCGGTACTTGTCCATGAGATCCGAACACATCTAATTCCTTCTTCTTGATATTATGAAAATCCGTTTCAATCGGCGTTGTGAATACACCCATCGGTACAAACCGGCCACGTCTTCGAACCACTCTCATTGCCATGTCAACCGCATGAACATTTCCAGTTGCTTCAACAACTACATCTGCTCCGAATCCTTCCGTCATTTCTTTCACGATTGCTTCAAGATCCTCATTTTGAATATCTACCACTCGATCAATACCCATTTTCAATGCTGCGTCCATTCTCAATTTATCCGAAGTCAATCCAGCCAGCACGACAGTGCCGCCCTGTGCTTTTGCCACTTGCGCTACACCCAAACCAATCGTACCCGGACCCATGACAACGACTACCTCGTTAACATATACTGGACAACGTTCCGCCAATGCATGCACACCACAAGCCAAGGGCTCAACACACGCAGCTTGTTCAAATGTCAATTCTTCTGGAATCGCCATAACACTTTTCCCCCATGCGACTACATACTCGGCAAATCCGCCATTTTGAGCAGAACCCAATCCTTTTCGCTCGGCACAATGATTATATAAGCCTTTCTTGCAAAATTGACAATTCCCACATACATGATAGGTTGTCTGCGTAATAACACGTTGCCCAACCTCAAATCCCTCTACATCTTGACCAACTTCATCGATAATACCAGCAATTTCATGACCCAAAACAACAGGGGGCTTTAATGCGAATCCACCTTGGTTAATATATACAACATCCGTCTGACATATACCGGCACGTGTCACCTTGATTCGAATCTGATCTTTCTCTATTTTCGGAATTTCTATCTCTCTAAGGAAAAAATTTCCTTTTTCTAAACTTTCTTTTACTAATGCTTTCATACTATACTCCTTATGCAAATCCACTTTATATTTGTCCATTCTTCACTAATCTGAGTATTTCATTGGCTGTTTCGTAATCAGAAATTAAAATATCGGGAATACCGCTTCTTAAGGCACCAACAATCGCCTTCACCTTCTCTAATCCACCTGCAGCACATACAACCGTGTTTACATTTTTAAGTTGTGAGAACTCAATCCCCATTAAAACATCATCCAATTTATCCGCACAAGGTTCCCCACTCTCGTCAAAGAATCTCATACAAATGTCTCCAACAGCATCCCTACCGCTTAAATAATCACACCACTCTGTATTCAAGTGATAATCTCGAAATAAGGGTGACTCCATCGATACACTTCCAATCCCCACTATAGCAATCGAAATTTGATTCCATAAATCCATCACCTGCTTAATCGAAGTATCTTCGATTAAGCCTTTTTTTACCGACTTATTGACAACGACAGCTGGGCAGTAGAGAATATTAGGTTCCGTGTTATATATTTGACTCAATCTCTTTGCCAACTCAATTGCCCGTATGTTTTGACCACCGCCACTCAACGAGCCTAGCATTTGAACAACTTTAATATCTTTCTTTTGCAACGTTGGTAATTGATTAACAACATGATAAACCGTATTTCCCCAGGAAATTCCAATTACATCCTTTGAAGTGGAAACCCGTTGAAGATAATTCGCTCCAGCTTGTCCGATCAACTCCATTCGGTTTCCCGGGGATGTTTTAACAATAATAACTTCTCTTAACCCAAAAATTTTTTCAAACTCATCTTCAAGAAACTGATCCGTATCAAGAGGATATTTAATACTCACTTGTACCATGCCTAGTCTTTTGGCTTCAACTAACATGCGACTTACTTTTGCATAGGATAAGGAAAGGACTGCCGCAATATCCCGCTGTGACATCTCTTTAATATAGTAATAGTGGGCAACTTTCGCTAATAATCGTTCATACATTTAGGAACCAACCTCATTTCATATTTGGAATAAATTTCACAAACGAAATTTATTCCAAAATCAGTATATCAGGATTTTTGAAATATATCCAGAACGCTAATCGCAATCATTTCCATTCTATATTTTATTCCTTCCCTTATCTGAGCAACTTTTCCATTCAGCTACCAACTATCGCTGCTTTCTTAACTAAAAATTCCAAAGAACTTTGTCACTACCCATCCAATCAATTCAATTCCCATGCTCATTGAAGAGGCTGATTGAACACCTGGTTCTACCAAACCGCTAGCTTTGCCTATTTCAGTTACAAGCGGTGCCATATCCGTAGCGATTAGCAAAATTGCAATAATCATAATTGTAGAAATCAAGATTGCCCGGAATGAATTCCGTTTTGCCGCCAGTACAGCAGCCGTAATAAAGTACGGTAACGCCGGCAGATCCATAAATGGTAGAAGTCGATTGCCCGGAAGAACCATTGCAATCAACAAGGTTACCGGTGTTAAGATCAACGCAGTTGTAATAACCTCCGAGTCACCAAGCATAATTGCAAAGTCCATTCCAATATTAACCTGTCTTCCTGGGAACCGTGCATTCATGAACTCTTGCGCACCGTTTGCAATTGGCGTTAAGCCTTCCATAAGAATTTTAACCATTCTTGGCAAAATCAACATGATACCAGCCATGTTCACACCAGTTACAATTGCTTTATCCCAGCCATATCCTGACAAGAATCCCAAACCAGTTCCAAGAATAAGTCCCAGAATCATCGGTTCAGCAAAAAAAGAATACTTCGAATTTGTGTTCTTTAAGTTGAAATTAATTTTATTCAATCCTGGAATCTTATCAATTAATTTATCGATTAATGAACATAAGTAATACATAACCGGAAAACTGGCAGTTGTAATCGTAACACCTGAGTATCCCAAAAATTTTTCTAATTGCTTCGCAGGCCTGTCTGCCAAAAACAAAACAACACCCCCGTAAATTGCACCAGCAATACATCCCAGAATCATGCTTCCCGTCATGATTTTAACAATCGATGCACATAAAATAAAGTGCCAAAAATTCCATAAATCTACGTTCAATGTGTTGGTTAAATTCAAGAATAGCATCAATACATTGACACCGATCAAAATAGCGAACATCGCTGCAACCAGAGTGCCATCACTAAATGCAATCCCCGCCGCAACCGGCCATCCGAGATCCACAGTGTTCAATGCCAGGTTCCACTTGGTTGACAATGCTTCTACCAAACCACCCAGATTAGTCCACATCAATCCTGCGACAAGCCCGATTCCAATAAAGCCAATCCCGACAGATAAACCTGCTCGAAGTGATTTTTTCAATGGAACTCGTAGCATCAAACCGAGTAATGTAATAATAACCGGCATCATAACCGAAGCACCTAAATCTAAAATTGTTTGAATAAATACCATATTCCCCACCTCTCTTTACTTGTCTTTTCCCGTTAAACACGCATACATTTTATCCAGAAGGTCTTCTTTATTTTGATTCAAAAGAATTGGAATTCCACTAAAACCAGGAATTCCGTTCAAATTCACACTTTCTAAAGACGTTGTTGCAACTACAAGATCCGGAGCAAAACTCTGAATCTTACTATTCGCCTCATTGACATTACACTCACATATATTCAAATTTTCAATTCCCCGTTCTCTTAAACCCTCTTTAATTCGCTCTGCAACTAAAGTGGAAGTCGCTATTCCACTACCGCAAACTGACAGTACTTTGTATTCCATAAGCTCACCTCCTTCCCAAACCTTCATTAATTAACTTTCTTTTAAGAAAGCGAAAACCATTTACCTACAATCTCCACCAAGTCATCATCACTTTTTGCCGCTCTAAATTCATTTACAACCTGCTCATCTTGAAATAGGTCTGCCAATTTTTTCAGTCCCTGTATATGACCAGTCGCATCTTTCAAAGCTAACATAAAGATAAGTTCAACCTTAACGATTCCACCTAGTCCCATATGTTCAAATTCAATTGACTTTTCCAAGCGAGTCACACTCACCGCTGGTTCAAGGACATGTTCAGGGTCAGTATGGGGAATTGCAATGCCAAGCGTTTTAAATTGAAGTCCTGTTGCAAACTTCTCTTCCCGACATACAATCGCTTCTTCAAACGAATCTTTTACATATCCTGCTTGAACCATCTTACTAGCAAGTGCTCTTAATACGTCCTCCTTGCCTGCTGCGCTAAAGTTATTCATAATCAAGGCTTTTTTTATTTCCATACGATTCCATACCTTCTTTCAGTTTATTTTATTTGTAGATTGAAATTAGTTTCACGCTTGAAATTAATTTCATAATATCACAATTCACCTGAATATTCTATCTTTTTTTAAATAACTAGCTTTATTTTTTCTTATTCTATAGATCTATTGCAGAAGTTATTTGAAATTTTAATTCCTCTATTACTACACGAAACCCTTGATATAACAGGAATTCTCCCTTTTTACAGTTCCCTTCTCATGGGAATTATACGCAAATGAAAGTTGAATATCTTACGCTAGCTTTCATCGTCTATCAATGTCATAAACGAACGCCTGAATTTTTTCATACTAAACCAATCCGTATTTTTCGCACAAAAAAAGCCTATGAAAATTTCATAGGCTTTTTCTAATTATTAATAATACTGGCTCATATCCAAATCAATTTGCTTACTAGAAGCTTCGCCCTCACGATTGATCCAATAAATCATAATATGATGAGTTGATTCATTAAAATAACCAACAACCATGCCGGCAGCACCTTCCTTCGCACTAGCCAGACTCAATCCGCCTGCAGGATTTAAAGCCGATGCATTGCTTAGCATCACACCACGATTTTTAAAGGGATCGTTTTTCACTAAACTGACACTATGCCAGTTGACGATGCCATCCTTGTCTGAGTAGGGATTGGTAAATCCCCAGGTTGTCGTGTTATCAGCATCACCACTTCCATTCAATAATTCAATCTCATCTTCAATAATGCCAGACAATGAAGCATCATGCTCTTCAGATGATGTATTCCCATCAGCTTCATTCGCCTCATAATATCGAGTTGGATTTTTGGTGGCTTGTACATGAACAATTAACTCCTTCAACATTTGACAATTTGCATCCATAGCACGTTCTAAAGCCCGTTCCTGAATATGCATATATCCCGGCACTGCAATACTCAAAATAATCCCCAAAATCGCTAAAGTCACAATTAGTTCGATCAGGGTGAATCCCTGCTCTTGGTTTTTCTTCATTAGAAACACCCTCCTTTTTATAGAAAAGTTTATCATACTTCCTCTACAAAAAGAGTGGTATGTAAGAAAATGTAAACTATAAGCGCACGCATTTTCCCTCTTCAATAACCGTTTCTACCTTTCCTTGAGCAAAAGAAAATCCCTTTAAGGCTGGAGCATCCAAGATCCCTTGCTTTATCGCTTCCACCAGGGTATTTGGCTCATGGAGCGGCCCTATAGCTCGGATCTTCCTAAAAATTTTCTCACCTTGATCCAAGAGTTCCTCTACTCGTTCCTTCACTTCAGGATCACACATGGGATCTGGCAGACCCCGATTTGCCAACAGAACAGCTTGGTCCACCATTAAAACCGATTCTAAAATTTCATCTGCCCTTGCACGGCGTTTTGCTTCGCAAAAGGCAACAACATGTACAATGTCCGGTTTAAGCGCCATTCCATAACTCATCTGAAAAATAAGATTACCCTTTGCTAAATTCTCATCGGCAGGACAAGATAAAAGACCTGTACGAATCATTCGATAAATACGAAAGTTTTTATCTTCTAGGCTTTCAATCCACATCATTTTGGCTATTTGTTTGGCCAAGTCCATTTTTGGAGATAATTTTGGTGGGGTCATCAGCATCATCTGCTGTACATATTCCTTTACCCCCATCTGCTTTGCCAAAAAAGCCCCCATATAAGCGGTCACAATCTCTGTTACATCATCGCAATAACGCAGTGCCCATTGATGAGACTCATTGGTTTCCACAGGAACACCAAGACTAACAGCTTTTTGAATCGCACGCAGATTCTCTTCAATGGCCTCTTCCAAAGGACGCTCGCTTCGCCGATCTAGGTCCGAATACCAAGTAATTGGAATGGCAGACCATGCATTGTTTAAGATTCGATGGTGAAGTTCAACAAAACGATCCAATTGATTGGTACCCGCATAGCTGCGCACCAAAGGGAAGTTTCCTCGTCTGGTCGCTTGAAACAAGCGCTTCCAGTCATCTTCCGTGCGGATGGGGGCCCCGCCGGCTCCATCCTGGGCGCGATCCATTTTCTCCGGTTCAAAATAATACTGCTGGCAATTTTGATCCGGTGCCAAGGAAATGATATCCAGTAACTCGCTTTCCGCAAGCTTTTCTACCTCAATGATTGTTTCTTCCAAACTATCAAGGCCAATGTGATGGCGAATCAAGGGATAGGGCGATTTCCAATCCACCCGTTCTCTCAATGATTGGGGATGTTGCAATTCATGAATCTCCTCTTTCGAAGCCCGTAGGTACATCCGTGTTTTAATTTCGTTTTCCGACCCATCAAAGATTTCCTCAAATAAATCGAGCTCCCTGGCCACTTGACAGGTTTCTTGTGTACCGCCGAAGACGAAACGACGGTTCTTCCGCAATTCTCTCTCCTCTAGGTCAAAGAGGAACTGCCTTAAAATCTGAAAAGCACCTTCCCGATTTAACCGATAACTAATAGCAATTAAATCCGGATTTTCTTTTTCAACCGTATCCAACATAACTGCAATCGGAATTGCACTACCTAAATTGACAACTTCGTATCCCTCTTCCCGCGCAAGCATGGAGAAGCAATGAATACCCGCCGCATGCACATCTTCGCCCAATGCGCCAATTACAATCTTTTTCATTCCATCCCTCCTATCGATACTGCTCTAGATCCTTGACCGTGATCCCAAACTTTTCTAGGGTTCGGCCCGATGCCCGAAAATCCTGATCCATAACGGCACCCGCCAAATTAATAATCAATCCGATATGGGTCATGGGCAATCCAAACTGATGCCCTAGGCTTTCAATGGGTACCAAGCCACAAGGCACATCCTCCAAGAGATAACGTGTTTTTAGGGTTTTTGGCGCAATGATATTTCGATACACCTCATTAGATTGCACACACTCATAGAGATTCTTTCCCGACAAGCCATAGGTCTTTCTCATCCATTCATCGACAGGCTCAATGGGAATGCGCATTTGCTCAGCCAATTCAAGCACCTCTAGGTTCATCTTTTCTATGTAAGCCGCCACACTGGGGGTAATTCCTTCGTTGTAATAACGAAAACTGGTGGTTTCTGACTCCACACGTCCCAGATTAAAAAGCATAGGTGCACAGTGAAGCAGCATGCCGACATTTCCTAATGAGGTATAGAGCATATTTTTCACCGGGATAAAGATCTCTGCCAGTAAAGCCGGCAAAGCCAATTTTGCTTCCGCTAAACGTTCCGGATGAAGCGCAGAAAATCGAACTTCCTGCTTAATCCCGTGAATCTGCACTTCGTTATTCATTACCTTTCTAGCCGCATAGAGATTGGTAATGGCTTCTAGAATAACCGGCAACTCGGTTACGCCCATTCTCAACAGGGTCCGCTCAAACTCTAGGGCACCAAAGGTACGCCCGGGATGCAAGATGATCCGCTGATCTGGTTTTATCAACGGAGCCAAGCGTTTTGCGATATCGCCGTGAGCCGTCGCAGGCGTTGTCACCATAATCCATTGACAAGCCTCTATCGCAGCTCCTAGATCCGGTGTTATACAATGCAAAGCAACTTCCCCTCTCACTTCTCCTGTCATCTTCACCCGCTTGTCTTTCATCAGTTCCTGAATATTCTTCTTACTACGATTCCACAAGCACACTTCTTCTCCCAGCAACGTGAGGTGAGCGGCCATGGCAAGCCCAGAGTTTCCGGCACCCAGTACTGCAATTCGTTTCATCTTACTCTCCTTGTTTTTTATGGTTCCCATCGTTATTTGATCCTGTCCCCCCACTTAAACCACTTGCCTTCTCCTTATTATCTTTTTACCCGATTTTCTTATTTTTTACTCGTTATGACACATGTCCTATTTATTTTCTTAACAATCTCCTATACTAAGAACAGGAGGAAATCCATGGAAAGAAAACTTGCTATACCCTTTATCCTTTTCAGTGGTATGATCATCAGTCTAGCGAATGTAATGAGCGGAGTCCTCACTGCTAAAACCGGTCTATTGGCCGTTTCATTTTGGGTTCATTTAACCGGCACCATCCTTGCTCTTTTCTTCTATCTGAAAGATCGCAGAAAAGCATTGGTCTGGCTGCATGTCTTAAAGACTAATCCCAGCGCTTATTTAGGCGGATTATTCGGCGTGTTCGCCACGGTAATGATTGCCTATTCCGTGATGGAAATCGGCGCTTTTGTTTTAACCCTTCTTTTGATCGCCACACAATTAATCCTTTCAATCGTTGTGGATCATTTTGGGCTTTTTGGCTTTGCACGCAATCCACTCACCAAAGAGAAAGCAATCTCTATTTGTATGATTTTAGGCGGGGTGGTGATGTTGTCATGATCTTAGGCATTTCACTTGCCATGACCGCCGGTATTCTTTTATTCGGCGCACGCATTGTCAATTATCGGCTTGGTCACTCCTT
Source organism: Gottschalkiaceae bacterium SANA (assembly GCA_036323355.1). Lineage (GTDB taxonomy): Bacteria > Bacillota > Clostridia > Tissierellales > GPF-1 > GPF-1. The sequence goes on from AP028876.1 coordinate 3,212,008, forward strand.
GGGTATCGCCGGGGGAAGCTTTGCCAATCATTGGATCGGCACCGTAATCAGTGCTCTTATTTTGATCGTCTTGCAGATTCCTTTTATCGCTTCATCAGAACCCGTTGCTTGGTACGCTTGGTTGGGCGGCCCCATCGGAGCAGCCTTTGTTATGATCAGCAACTTGACCATGGGTTCTGTCTCCGTTATGATCTCTACCACCCTGATTTTTATCGGTCAGGTTGGAATGGGTATTCTCTTGGACTACACCATAACTAACCATTCAATTGCACCTAAGCAATTGCTGGGTGCCGCTCTAATTTTCGCGGGTATCCTATGGAACCAACGAGCGAATCGCAAACCAGAAAAATCATCCTGAATAATTAAGCTACCACATAACTTTCACCACCTAGCAAATGTATATGCCCGGCACAATACAGAAACGGCAATTCATCATTCAAGATGAATTGCCGTTTCCTATTAAGAACTATTTTGATTCACTATACCGCAGAATAATCTACAAATCTAATTTCTTCCAAATCCGTTTCTGACACACCGTAAGTATCACTCGTTAATTCTTCAACAGCGCGAATCAAAGCAATTGCATCTAATCCATATTTTCCCATCAAATACATCTTTGAAGCACCATGAGTATAAGTATCGTCAATGCCTACTTTAATCAATTTTTTGTTCAAACCATTCTCCGCAATCACATCTGCAACAGCCGAACCCAACCCTCCAATTTTCACATGATTTTCCATTGTAATGGTGCCATATTTCGATTTCTTGATCGATTCGATCACCAACGGATCAGTAAATGGTTTCAATGTGGAAATATGAACATGTTGAATCGAAAGACCGTATTTTCCCAAAACCGCAGTTGCACGCATCGCCTCTTCTGTACAAATGCTTGATGAAAATATAGTAACATCAGTACCTTCCCGCAACACGCGGCCTCTGTTGAATTCCATCGGTTGATCCTTAGGAAACAGGCGCGGCACATCTTTACGCAGCATTCGAATAAATACCGGTCCATTCACTTCTTCAGTCAGTTTTAGCACCGACTCAATTTCCGTTGCATCGCCAATGTCAAAAATGGTCATATTTGGAACATTTCTTAAAACGGCCACATCATTAATTGCCTGATGCGTCGTCCCCCCTGGTGTCATAATTCCAGGGAGAAAGGCCACAAAGGTAACCGGTAAATTTGGATATGCTACCGACATTTCCAACTGGTCCAATACCCTACGATATAAAAATACACCAAATGTATGTAAAAAAGGCCGATATCCCTCTCTAGCTAGGCCTGCCGCCCAGCTCACCATATTTTGCTCAGCGATTCCCATAGAAAAATACCGTTCTGGATATATTTGGGAAAACGCCTTGATTTCACAAGAACTTCCTAAATCAGCCGATAACACAATCGCTTCTTCATGGTCTTTTGCCCATTGAATTATACTTTTCGAATGTGTATTTGTTTCGATCACCATTTTTCATCCTCTCTTCCTTTACATTTGTTCATAATATTCTTTAAAATCCTGCATTTCATCCTCTTTAATCCTGACAAAATGTAAAAATGGTTTCCGCTTTTCTAAAAGTGGAATCCCGTGAGCTGCATTCGTCATGCACAGAACAACTAAAGGTCCCTCTTTATGCTCCTTTTGACTGGCGGCTCTAATCGCACAAACATCATGTCCATCTATCGAAATGACTTTGCTTCCAAATGCGGTCAATCGTTCTTCTAACGGCTCCATATTCATTACATCATTCGTATAGCCTTCTACTTGCTGGCCGTTCACATCGATATAGATTACTAAATTATTCAATTTATAAAACGAAGCTGCCTGTAACGCTTCCCAAACCTGACCTTCTTGTAACTCTCCATCTGACAGATATAAATAAACCTTACCAGTGTGTCCTTTTAGTTTTCGTGCATGTGCAGTTCCACAGGCGATGCTAATCGTCTGTCCCAATGAGCCCGCGGTGCATTCAAACCCAGGAGAATGCTCTGCACCAATCATTTCCATGTTCCATCCATCAACATTGAATTTCTCAATTGCACCATACCCGATTCGTCCACATTCCGCCAATGCACAATAGAGAACAGAGGCATAATGCGCTGGTGAAACAAAAAAGCGATCCGCTTCTTCCGTTTGTTCTCCATGATAAAGAGAACCTTTTGGATAATCCATATTGCTTTTTGAAGGAACCCCTGGAAATGGCTGCGCTTCCATGGATCCCAAACTTGGCTTTAAATGTAAGATATCCATATAAAGGGTTGCCAATGTTTCCGCCGACGAACATGCTTGTCCTAAATAACAACCGTTTCTTTCCATTGCAAGCTTCAAAATACTTTTTCTTATCCGATTTGCTGCTTTTTCAATGTCCTCTACCTTGTGCCTTTTTTCATTCATTTAATACTCCCTTCAAATGATCCGAGTTGAACATATTCTCTTTCGCGTGAACAATTGGTAACTCAATTATTCCAAATTGGGTGTTGTTTGTCAACTTTTTTCGCAATTTCCATCCGTATCAAAAACTTTACAACATAAGAAAAGACCCTTGGTTTCCCAAGAGTCCTTCCGTTAATTGTTATATTAATACCATTAATTTTTCCGCCAACGCTTCATCTATAATCAACGTATTGATGTATCCTGCACGAATCGCAGCCAGTACAGACTCGGCCTTGTAAGCCGAAGCTGCAATACCAATTGACCACTTTGGATGCTTAAGTGAATCCAAAGGTGCTGAAACCACATATTTATTCGCGAGCTGCACCTCAACACCATCCCTGTCAAAAAATCGAGCAAGCAAATGACCCACCGCACCCAACGACAAGAGTTCTTGTCGCTCCTCTTCCGTTAAATAACCGGTGACCGATAATGTCGACTTTTCATTCATCAATGACCCAATTCCCATAATGGCCACATCAACTTCACTCGCTTCTTTCAACGTATTCGCAATCTGACTTTCCTGTAGCAAATACTGGTGAACTTCCTTTTTTTTCACATAAACCGGTGCATAAATATTAGAAGATGTCCCATGCAATTTTTTCGATATTTTCATGGCCAACTCAAGTCCATTATAAATTGAATTCCCAGTCCCCATACAGCCAACCATCTGGACTACATTGATATTATTTAGTTCTTGTTCTTCCAAAATATCCGTAAGATAAGCCAGCTGTGGTCCCCAGGATATACCTAAAGTGTAATGGCTCTCCATAATGGAAAGTAAGAATTGCGATGCAACGAAGGAACACTTTTTAATAGCCATTTCATGATCAAAAATACCTGCCACAACCATCACATCTCGCAGATTTAATTTTCCCCGAATCTGGCTTGAAAGTTGAGGATTCTTCCGAACTGGGCTGTGAACCACGATCTCAACTACCCCATTCGCCTTCCCTTCTTCAAGAAGCCTAGAAACTGTTGGTCTTGAAATATCCATAATCTTAGCAATTTGATTTTGATTGAGTGCCTCTTCATAATATAATTCTGCCGCTCTAACCACCATTTGTCTTCGAATATCCATTTTATCAGCGCCTCTCTATGATGTTTGTATCTCCGCCATTATTATACCATATGGTTTCGTCCTCTCTTGAAGTGAAATCTGCTACTCACCTTCCGGATTTTCACACTTCAACAAAACCTTGATCGCCGAACCATCCATCATTATTTCAAAACCCGTCCGCCACTCTTCAAGAGGCAAAACAAAACTAGAAAGCTCGTCTAATCCATTGAGACATTCTTCCCGCAACAATTGAATCGCTTTTTCCCATGAACTGGGCTTTTGACTTCTCGAACCCAAATATTCAATCTCCTTTTGTAGAATTAATTCTGTCGCAATAGATTCATGGCGGTGAGGGAATACACCCATCTGAATCACCTTGCCCTTCTTTCTAACAATTTTGAGCCCCACATTCAATGCTTGAACAGCACCCGAACACTCAAACACTTTGTCAGCCCCAAGACCTTTCGTTAATTCCGCAATCACCTCTTCAATACTCTCAACAGATTGATCAACTGTTCGATCTACTCCCATTCGTCTTGCCAAAGCAAGACGCTCTGAATCGGAAGCAATTCCTGCAGAAATAACATAAGCGCCACACGCTTTAGCCACTGAAGAAAGTAATAAACCAATCGCCCCAGCACCAAAAACGCACACCACTTCACCTTTCGCAATCTTTCCCTTTTCAATTCCCGCATGAATTCCGCAAGCCAAGGGTTCCATCAAAGCAGCAGTTCGAAGCTTCACGTTATCAGGCAATACATGCACGCTACTTTGAGGCGCCAAAACATACTCAGCCATCCCACCATCTTTCTGGGTGCCAATTCCAATACGATTTGAACATAAATTGTACTCCGCTTCCCGACAGTGTATACATACTCCGCATGTTTCAAAGGTCGTTTCACTCACAACACGCATTCCCTTTTTCAACCACTTCACTTCTGGCCCCATTTCGACAATCACGCCAGAAAATTCATGTCCCAATATCAAAGGACTGAGCGAACTCGGGTACTGTCCTTTAAATGCGAGTAAATCTGTACCACATATGCCACAATAAGCAACTTGGATTTTCACCCAATCTTTTCTCACCTTGGGTTCCAGCACTTCCACCAAATCCATCTTGTCATAGCCCTCTTCCTGCTTCATTACCGCTTTCATCCTTCAACCACTCCTCGTTCAAATTCCAATTGTTCAAACGATAGTTGAATTTTTTCTGTGCTATCAAGCGTTTTCGGTCAAAAGTTATATGTAATATTATACGTCATTCTTGAACATATGTAAAAGGTATATTTACTTTTGTTCTTTCTATCGAATTTCAAAATCGGCTATACTCGGAAGCAATCGGCGTATAGAAACATCATTTTAGACGATTCTTCACAATCATTCCAATTCTCTCTTTATAGGCTTTACACTCTAGCTTAAGCCTCCTTTGAGTTCGAACGCCACGCAGTTTGAACTTTACGAGAAGAACACCCCATTGTAACTAAACAGTTACTTGGCGCTACTCTGATTTTGCAGGCATTATTTACAATCAAAAAGCACAAGGAAAAAAGGAGAGAACGGAGTAATTTTTACGCCGTCTCTCCTTTTCTGATCGTTTAGATTCCGCTCTATCATTCTTTTCTTATTATTCAAATCATTGGCAAAATAGATTTCTGTTTGATTTTCCATTTTATGGTAAACTGTAAGAAAAGACAAAAAGGAGTTTCTGTGAAAAAAATTATTGGCTTTTTATTGTTATGTCTATTCGTAAGTTGTAATTCACCTGTCTTTGGAGATACCGCTTCCTTTTCCCCAACACAAAGTATTGCAAATCATGTCCGCTTGCAAGAGATCCTACACGTTAATGGAACTCAGCTTAATGAAAATCAAGCTGGCACTGTAATTCTTTTGCAAACAGGCGAAGTCGTCGTTTTACGTGTTGACCAAGAACAGATATCCCTAGAAAAGTATACCAATAAGGGACAACTCATTCGTTCTCTTCCTATTCCACCCCCTACCAATGGATCCCGTATTTTTGATCGATCGTTCGGTTTTCTCGTCGAAGCGGATGATGGGCGTATCTTCACAAACAACGGCTATAACGCCTATGAAATTGATCCAAGTTTCTCCACCGTCAAAGAAAGCTTCTCGCTTGGATTCGCGCCTAATGATTTCCGGATTAAAAGCAATACCATCCTCTCTCAAAGTCAAATCGGTTGGCAGACAGATGCCTTGATCCTGAGTGATTTTTCGATATCCAATAATCCAATGAACTTTGAAAATAATCCACCAACCTTCCTTCGAAAGAATGAACTTGGCCAAGCACTTCCAGAGGGATATAGCTTGAATCGGATCATGAGTTCTGATTTTGGGGAGACCGAAAATTCCCTTTTTGTCCTTATAAACGCAAAAGAACTATCGGCAACACCCACTTCTGATTTCTATATTATTCAACTGGAAAAATCCATTGTTAATAATCGCGTCATCTTAGAACGACAAGCATGGATTCCCGTAGAAAGAAACGGTAGTACATGGATTCCAACTTTACGGGTAACAAAAAATGGATTTGAAATCCTTGAGCAACTATCCTCTTTTCCAGGCAACCCATTGACCAAATTACACCGATTAAATTCCGAGGGGCTTTTCCAAGACACCATAGAGATTCCATACGACGTCAAGTCTTTTGATGCAAACGGCGATCAAACGGTTGTCACGTCTTGGGACTCTAGCAGTGAAAAATCAACCGTCTATCTGGTTAAGTGGGATGCTACACAAACGAAACCCGCTCCATCTCAAGGACACATGAAAGCTTTAATAGGCGAACGAACTCTAAATGAAAAAACCACTGCACGATTCAAAGACCATGGTTTTGGTTTGATGAAACAAATAGATAAAGAAAGTGGTCTAGTCGATTATTTGGCTCTATTGAAAACAGAGAAGGCAGAAGTGACTTTGCAAATACCCGTAAATGATCTCTTTGAAAAAGTTAATGATCAAACAAGAAATCTCGAAATTGTTTATGGAAAAAATCGCATTGTGATTCCGATCGCCTCTCTGGATTGCCAAGATCACTTAAAGCAGTTACCCTGCGATACAGATGCGACCATGGAAATTCATTTAACCCGTCAAGATTCCGGTTTGGTTCAGTGGACAGCATCTTTGTATGTCATCGAGCAGGTTGATCCTATGACAAAGCTCGTTCACCGAGTAAGCATACAATAAATGTGGATTCTTAGATAACGCTCATAAAAACATAGAAATAATCAATTAAAAACCCTTCAAAGAGAGAAACGAATTCTAGTATATCTGCATAATAAAAGCCAAAGAAACGATTCCGTTTCTTTGGCTTTTCTCTATTCTATGTATGATGAAGCCCACAGACTTCCCCGCAAATATTTTCTTCCATCAATTTCAAGACTTCTTGAGCTTTCTCTCCTTGCTCCGGCGTCATTTGTCGACAAAGAATGGATGTCGTTTGATGAAGTACCGCGTGAACTTTGGTAACAACGACCTCTCCTTCTTCCGTTAAATAAATATGATAGAACCGTTGATCTTGTTCGTCCTTTTTACGGTGAATCAAGCCCATGGTCTCCAATTTCTTAATATTCTTTGCTGTAGTCGTCTTATCAATCATTAAATATCTGCATACATCGGTTTGAGAGCATCCCGGATTTTTATTTATATGTGACAAAAACATCGCATATCCGTAGGTAAGCCCCGTTTCTTTCAGGCCGGAATTGACATAGGCTGCAAGGTGACGCTGAATGACAGCAATAGCTCGCCCGCATCCACAAATTTGTTCTTCCATAATTAGACTCCTTAGTTGACTATACCAACTAATAATACATCAATATATAAAGTTTTGTCAATAATGTGACATATGTCCTTTGACATGCTAAAATAATGCTATAGACTACAGATAGGAGAAATCCATGAAAATAATTCATGATTCTAAACAATTGCAATACTGGTTACACTTTCATCAATTGGAGCAAATCTTTCCTCCTGATCAAATGCCCAATATGCATTTGGTTTCCATGGAGGCAGGCGAGCAGATTTATCAGACCGGTGAATCCTTGCAAAAAGTCCATATTCTCGTCAAAGGAAAATTGAAAATATTTTTCCTTCAAGAGGATGGCAGTATCTATTTGATTGGATTTAATAAAAATTTTGCAATTTTAGGTGATTTAGAGCTTTTTGAAGATTATCCACTTCACAACGAGGTTGCCGCCATGGAATCCAGTCTTCTTATTGAAATTGATAAAGACGACTTACTTAGAACCTGTTGGGATTATCCGCCTTTTTTGCGGTTTCTAATCAAACATGTCAGCCAAAAGTTTCATAGCTCATCGGTAAAGGCCAATGCCTTATCCCGTTATCCCTTGGAATCGCGCTTGGCAGCCTATCTTTTAACGGTCTATATTGACGAAGACCAATCCGTCAGTTTTGTAAAAACCAATCACTATACAGATCTTGCCAACTTATTGGGTTGTAGTTATCGACATTTGCATCGAACCCTGCAAGACTTTGTCAAAAAGGGTTGGATTGAAAAAAAAGGACGCCAAATCCGAATTTTAGATAATGACGCCTTAAAAGAACTGGCAAAAGATATCTCTTATATTTGACTTCAAACTCTCCACCAGTCCACCACTCAAACATGGACTACCTCCACGAGGGTTTTGAATACAAAAGATCCCTAGTCTCATCAACTAGGGATCTTTTTTTATGCATTCTCCCTACGCTTTCTTCTCCGATTCCACTGCACCAGTCTAGACAATAACATTTCATTGCATAGCTGCAAGCTCACCCAAGACTTTCTCTATACGATTTGTTTCATTTCATGGATTGCTTCTTTAATCTGATCAAAATTATCGCCAAAAGTTGCTTCTTCCCCATAAATTGCTGTCACTTGGTCAATTACCTTTAAATAAGTTACCATATTTTTAAAGTCTTTTTCCTCTTTCATCCGATCACCCAATAAAACTGACATCAGCATTTGCGTATAGGGTTCCTCCATCTCTACCGCAGCAGCAAAAGCTTGTTTCCAAGTTCTCATTTTTATCTCTGGACTCACTTCATGTCGCTTTGCCATTTGAACTACTTGGGTTGCCAGCCGCAAAACATATTCCTGATGATTGGCCTTTCTCAAGTAGCGATCTGTTGCTTCAATGATTGCGAGAAATTCCCGATCATCCATCCTTCCTTCTTCAGCCAAAGCCTCTAATGTATGAAGGGTAATTATCAGCATATCGCCATCATTCCAAATACCCAGCACTTGCGCCTGAAACAAACCTAGAATTTCACCCTGATTTTCGAACTTTTCTATGATCAAGAGACCCAATTCCTCTTGTTCCTCCCGCGGAATCTTGTTAATCCACTGCAAGGACTCCATTAGATATTTTTTCCCTTCACCCTGTCCCTCTTCATGGTCGGCAATCTCAAATAGGCTGAAAAGAGTATTAATCATATGCTTGGGTCTTGTCTCCACCCGAGACTGCGCCAAAAAAGTTTCATATCGATTTCGAAGCAATTCTCGAAAGCCATTCATATCTGCTACTCGATCAAAGGATTCCAGTTCCTCCTCAATCAAACCCCTGGCGATTTGATAATAAACCGCCTTTTCAGTATTTTCCCATTGATCAAAACTGTCCTGTCTTAGATGTTTCAATCGCTTTAATTTAAATGCCGAATCCCCAAATACAGGAATCACAGCCAATTGTTCCATTCGATTCGTTCTCATCTCAATCTCCTCCACCTTATTCCGATACCGCCTCTTTCTACCTGCAGTCTTAGTTTCTGATTGTAGGATCCATAGAAAATTGTTCCATTTCTTGGGGCGTGATTTCAACCAAGCGCAAAGGCGATCTTTTCCCCGCTTTAGGCAGATTTCGTTTCATCTCTGACATGGCATTCTTGATCATCTCCGCATGTTCTTCAAAGAGTAATTCATAGCCATAGGCATCGACAATGCCTTCAAGGGACTCCAAATGCTTTTTGGCTTCGGTAAAATTCGACTCACCCATGGCATAGTTTGCTAGAAAGACATGCATCTTGGCAACAGCCGGCACATGATTTAATTCATCGGCCGTTTCAAGAATGAGGATCCATAATTTCCTCTGTTCACTTTTCTTCAAATTCAACTGTTTCAAAAATGTTAAGGTCTCCCACAAGAAGATGAAATATACATCCGTTGATTCCTCTCCCTTTAAAACAGCCGCCGCCTCTAGGGTTCGTTCTAATGCCTCTTGTGCGTTGCCTTCCTTCGCCGTAGAAGATATCAAGGCTACATATAGCTTTCTTAAACTAGACCCCTTCATTTCCTTGCCATAGGCCAGCAATTTCTCCATCCATTTTAGGCTTCCAGAAATGCGATCAATTAGAATTTTCCAAGCGTCTTGACGATCATTTTCATGACTTCGTTGAACCATAGCAATCACGCGCTTCATGGCCGCTTCCGCCTGATCCATTATTTCTCTCGAATCATACAAGCGAACCAAATTTCCCAGTACAAAGACTTGCTCTAGACCAACTTCACAGTCTGCGCGTTGGACCAAGACTTGGAACCGCTCTTCCTGCAGCGTACGAATTTCTTCCAAGATAGACCGCATGGCCGCTCGATAGGTATTTCCTGCATTTTCTTCCTTCATGCGATCAAAGGCTTGATCCAAATGATCAAATCGATCCTCCAGAATACCCTGTTTCACTTGCAGAAACAAACACTTCAACTCACGATCCTCTATGCCTTCAACTTCATTTAGCATGACACGCTGTAGGTCATAGTTGTTCATGTTGCCAATCAATCGAATCCTTGCCCTTGTCATTTCCTTATTCATCATCTTTTCCTCCTCGCTTTCTTTGATTCTCTTCTAGAGTAAGAATTTCCTCTTTCCCCGGTAACTTCAAACTTTTCTAAAAACTTTTTACTTTGCTGATCCTAGTCATTCTCCCCATGTTTGATTGACCTGATATGAAAACCGCCTCACTCAAAGGCAATTACTGGATTCAAGGTTCCTTTCCATCCCGCTTTTTCACGAATTTCTATGCAAAGCGTTTCTCCTTTTTCTACATTCAATTCGATCCTTCCCGTCTCATCCCACTCAAGCCACCTTGTCTCCTTGCAGGTTCTCCCTTGGACTGAAAAACTAAGCTTATATTGCCCATAGGCTGGCGCCCAGCACCACCAAGACTCTGCCCCGTAATGAATATTTACCAGTCCCGTTCGTTCCGCCTTCAGCTCGATCTGCATACGATGTGCTCCATCATCGGCTTCCTCGGGGCGGATATAGGTGCCAAAGCCATTCTCCTGGACCAAGCCGTCAATCCGCAGGTCCTCTTTAAAATGTGGCTCATTCCACCGGTTTTGATAAAGAAGGCCACCCCGATACCAAAGAGTGAAATCTTCCAACTGAAGCGTATTGATCGTTGATGATTCCTGGACCGTCTGACTGGCTTCAATGGATGTTGGATCTTCCTCCTTGTCGGAAAAGAGCCGACCTGGCAGGCCGACAATCCTATCAATCATCCTAGCGATTGATTGACCAAAATGATGGCTATCTTCTTCAACAAAAGCGGTTTTCGGCATTTGAGCCAATCCAGGTGAAGAAAGAGATCCCACAGAACCTGCAAGCCCCCGCCCAAGACCCAGAAGACCAACAATAAGCAGGACGAGTAAAATTCCTCTCGATAACAGTTGTACAAGAGCGCGCCTCGATGCCATGGTCGATGATCCCCGCCCATAAGTGTGTATCCAAGTCGGTAGGTGGGGAAAATGGATCGTCCTAGAAACCCATCTTTTTATCATGGGCACTACTTGTTTCGTCAATACCGGAACTGGCACAGGACCTGGTGGCTTGACGAATGGCGACCGTTTAACCGGGGTCTTTTTTCCTACAGGGTTAACTGGTCTTGCCGTCGCGCAAAAGGGACAGGATGCTCGATCGCCACTATAGCGATGATTATGATTTGATTGGCAGCTTTTTAAGCGCTTAATCTCATCCTTCAATGTATCCGCATAGGCCAAGGCCTGAGGACGAGCATCTGGGTCTCGATATCCATTGACAAAACACGCCAAAAATAAAAGCTGAAGACTCCTTGGCACTTGATTAAAATCAGGTGCCGCCACCGGCGGTTTTAAACCTCTTGCCCGCGCGTAGGGATAGGTGCCTTTTTTTATCTTTTCCGACAAGGAAGGCGCATGATCCGCCTTGCCTCCCCGGGCTTGATAGGGATGCATGCCATTCATCAGCATTTGAAAAATCCAAACGCCCAAAGCAAAGTGATCATTCCCTCTTCGATTGGTCTTGGAAAGATCCTTGTCAGTCCACTCTGGAGCCAAATATGCAGGTGTATAGGTCTGGGATGCAAAAAATCGCTTTTTCGCAGGATCCATAATTTGAAAAGAATCGCAGTCCACCAGGCAAACCTGGCCTGAAGCATCTACCAGGATATTCTTTTCTCGCAGATCCCCCACAGAATGACCCGCCTGATGGATACAGTGAACTGTCATGGCAAAATTATAGGCGGCTATCATAAGGTGCTCATAGGAGAATCGCTCGCCAAATTTCTTTGTCCGCTGCTTTTCTATGAAAATGACCTCGGATTCCTGATATCGATTCAATTCAATCAGGGGCATGACATAGCCAATAAAATGTCCTCCTGGACCATCATAAAGAGCTTTTGTCGGCCAAGCGACCCGGCCGTTCTTACAGTTTGGATCTGTCAGCAGCCGAGGTGGCTTCGCAATCATTGTACAAATTTTTGCTTCTTTAAAATGAGTCGGTTTTGCATAGATCTTCGCACATTCTGACCCAGAAACACGGTAGACCCTTCCTTCGCCGCCAGCACCCAATTGATTCCTTAAAATAATCACTTTTCCAAATTGATCATACACATTCATCCCAGCCCCTCCTCCCTAACGGACCCGGCCGTCACAGCCCAATCTATCGCCCTATGGATTGATCCTCTTTACAAAAGCCGCATAAATCGGAATAAGGAAAGAGATCATGGAATGAAACATTACCGTAAAGGCAATGGCAAATGTTAAAAAGTACTCTACTCCTGCCCCATAACCAATCCACATCGTCTCTGTTCCAAGTTCATCCATGGCAAATGCCAAAAAGTAAAAGGCAGCTGCCGCCAATAGGCAGGCTCGAATTTCTTTCCCATCACGACTAGCGATCACAAAACTCATCAACGCAATGGTCCAAGGCACATAACCCGGTAAGACTAGGGCCTGCTTCAACCAATAGATGCCCCCAATAGCCAGGGCAATTCGAACCGCATGGGTACCCGTTCGATAAAAATTTCTTTGCATGGCTCTCACTTTGCTCCTCCCTCCCGCCGAAAGGCAATGGCAAGACTTTTATCATCAGAACTCAATCGGTCAACTGATTGCACATTCAAAAGTTGTTTGACAATTTGATCACCATTTACAGAATCGGCCTTTTCAAATACCTTTTCAAAAATCATGGTTCGCTTTTCATTTAAAGTCTTTTTGCCCGGTTGACAATCGAAGACCAGGCGATCGAGACCATCAGAAAACATGGCAATCCAGTCAGGGTTTTCTACCACTTTCACCTGAATATCCTCAAACCATCTAGGCGCCGTTAAGGGAATCACCCAATTTTCTTGCTGCTGTGGACGACCTGCGAGGACGACCTCGAAGTTGGTGCCTTTTTTAGCGACAATGCCCCCGTCGCCCACTTGGGCAACAATCCAAACCGGCTTTTGATAGACCCCCACCAAGAGGGTGGTGCCCATATCCTGAATACTGCAAGCCAATCGGTCAGCACTTCTGACAAGCTGTCTGCGCACTTTCGCAAAGAGTGCCGCCATCCAAGCTTCTGGATTTTTTGTTGGATCCGGATGATCCAAGAGCTGAAGTCGAATCTCTTTTTTTGCAGCAGCCGCAGCCACCCTTGCCCCCTTGCCCCCATATCGGCAAGAGCTGACCCCGTCCGCCACAACCAGTACCGCAGTTTCCGCGTCAATCGTCGTCTTTGTAGTCGCATCCTCACACGCCTCCTTCTTTTTATCATGCTTCAGTCCAGGAACGCTGGCCGCATAGATACGGGGCAATCCGTTTTTCTCTTCTCGTTTCAGAATTCGCTTTCGCTTCCACTGCATCCATGCGTTCATGATCTGCCTCCTTAGCTCAAGTTATTGATAATTTCCCAATCCGACATAGCCGGATTATTTTTGGCCAATGGATCCGATGCCTGGTTTGACGCTGTATTAATGGAGTTGGAAAGCCACTTCATAAAGGAAAGAATCATTTTTGGATCCAATTCCTTTGCGCCATTTGTCGACAATTGATCCACCGCACTCATGCAGGAGTGGTCGATGGCCAAGGGCAAGAACATCCACTTCTTCTGATTTTCGCCATCCTGGATGCGGCCAATCAAGTCTTGGAACTTACGGTCCTGAATGGGTACATCAGTTGGATATCCATCGGTCATCAAGACAACGATGGGACGACGATAACTCATGCCATTGTCTCTATAATGCTGCTTGGTCTGCTCTACGGTTTCAAAACTTGCCTCAAGAGCCTCAAACATGGCCGTCGCTCCCCGGGTTTTAAACGATGGCATGATAAATTCTGTTATGGATGTTGGAGCCACCATCTCAATATCCGTACCAAAGGTGGTGATTCCAATATCAATACTGGATTCAGACAAGGGATCTTCCCGCAAGCCTTCCACCAAAAGCTTGACACCATTTTCGATAATCTTTACATAGGGGGATACAGACCCCGACATATCCAAAATCAATTGCAGATATCTGCGTTCCTGGCCACTGTCAAGAATTTCAGCATTTTCCTCTAAAATATAGGCTACCTCCTTGTTAATTTCCGCATCTCTTGTAAACGTGTTAATCGCCATTTTTCTTCCTCCTTTTCGTTTTCATTCAATTAATAGTGATTCATTCCCAGACCCTGAGCGCTTTTCTCTTGACCCGGAAGCTTTTCTTACTTCTCTCTTAGGACCTTTTTTCACACTTTCCCCAGCAAATTTCAAAAAAAATTCTTTTTCAATTCTTTTTACCATGACCTTCTTCTCCCTTATCCCAGAAAGACCTTCACCCACTTCTTTCTTTTGCGGGAGAAGGTCTTCTTTTTTTCGCATACAAAAAGACGTCCCACTTCATGGAACGCCCTTTCTTACTTCCTCATTCTTTTACAATCACAAGATAGTCTCCAGCTTGGAAATCAATTTCTTCCAAGCCGTCGGCCTGGCCCTCATAAACAAGGTTACCTGCCAGCCCGTCCTTATTGCGTTCAAAGACAAATACCTGGACAGAAGGCTTTCCTTCCACATAAATACCGCCAGCAGCAGCACCCATTCGCATTTCATCTTCTTGAAAACGACCTTGCCACTCGCTGCTTTCACCACGTACCGCTATGGGTTTCCATTGATTCCCTACCCCTGCTTCCCGCAAAGATATCTCTGCCGATTCAAACATGTTTTTCATCCGAATCTCAAATACACACGAAGAGTCTGCCATCTTCATCACAAGCTGATCCCATTTTGACTTGGGCGTCAACCGTTCGATCACACGTTTCTCCATTCGATCAACCTGCCTCAAAGCCTGTGCGTGTTTTTGGCATACTTCACAAGATTTCAAATGGCTCTGAATCTCCATCCACCGCTTGGCTTGTGCCGGACTAACACCATCTTTCCACTCCCCTCGCAGGTAGGCGAGATATCCGCTTAAGTTTCCGACATCAATATGCATGATCCGCCCCTCCTTCAACCCAAAACATTGCAATTTCTCCCTTCACCCGTTCTCGCCATTTAGCGACCTGCTTGACCAGCTTCTTTTGCACTGAATCATCCAATTTCATCACTGGCGGCTCCACCCTTCCCTCACTTATCTTATAGTGACTGGCATAAGAGCTTTCCCCGAGCAAAATTTTGCCATGACTGCTTTTCATCAAAGTCATACATCGATTGTGGGCAAAGACCTCATCGGTGCTGAATCGCAGGCGAACATTACGCTCATATCGAGAGTAGTCAAAAAAAAGGCTTTCATCAGAAAGTTCCTGCATCACGGTCTGGTTCACATTGGGCATTTTTTCGATGGCCGTATACCAGATCCCATACAGATAAGCCAAACGTTCCGGCACACCTCTCGTCACTCGATTCAAAACCAGGTCATGATAACGACTTAATTCATCAAAGCCATCTAGTTCGGTATAAGCCCCCGCATTCATCTGCTGATGCGCCTCGGCATCATCCGAAAGCCACTCGTCAAAGGATGAGGTGTCGAGTCGTGATTTAAAGGGTTGAAGACCCAAGGCTTCCAAAATCATACGATCCACCCTGGGGGTATAGCCCGCATGGTTGTCGGGTGCCAAGAGATCCTGACAAACATAGGTTCTGAACTTCGCCTTTGACGCATCAAAATTCAACAAGCGATCACGATCTGCTAAATCAACAAGAAACTCAAACCAAACCACTTCCGCCACCTGTTGATAATTCAAGGTGAAGTCATCCTTGTTTCCTGATAGATTGAAAATATCTTCTCGTTGGATTCGACCAAAGTTCATCATCTGGCGCATGCGTTTTTTTACCGCTCCTAAAAAATACACCCAATGGGTTGATTCTCCTTCGATCTGATTCATCCCGTCCATCAAAATCGATACCAACTCTTCTTGTGGTGCATGAGCCCGTTTCCCTTCCTGAAATTTTAACAACCACGATTCCATCCCCGAATTCCCCCTCACTTGGTTTTTTTTCATTCTATCATCTGGTATAATCAAAACATAGTGAAAAATCAAAATTCTGCCCGCTAAAGGAGAAAAACAATGCAAAATATCGAAAATACCATGAGTAAGACCGTATGTTTATTGAACATCCCATCCCCAACCGGAAACACCAGTCAAGCGGTTCAATGGGTAAAATCTCGTTTTGAGGCCCTTGGACTTGCCACTCGATTAACGGAAAAAGGCGCTTTGATTGCCACACTTGAAGGCAAGGATCAACGAAAAGCCAAAACCCTCTCGGCACATGTGGACACCTTGGGCGCCATGGTTAAGGAAGTCAAAGGAAGCGGCCGTCTCAAGTTGAGTCAATTGGGCGGATATGCTTGGACAAGCGTAGAAGGTGAAACCTGTGTCATTACCACTTTGGATGGAAAGACCTATACGGGAACCATTCTTTTTGACAAAACCAGTGTTCACGTTTACAAGGAAGCGCGAGGTACTACAGAACGTACCGATGCCAATATGGAAGTGCGTCTGGATGAAAAGGTCTTTAAAAAAGAAGAAACGGAAAAACTTGGAATTCGTCCTGGCGACTTTGTCAGTTTTGATACCCGTACCGAATACCTGCAAAACGGTTATCTGAAGTCGCGCCACCTCGATGATAAGGCCTGTGTTGGCTGCATGCTGGGCATTGCCGAAAATCTAGTGACTCAGAAAGAGCAGCCGCCGCACACCATTCACTTCTTTATCTCTCCATACGAAGAAGTGGGCCACGGATCCTCAGCCGCTTTACCTCTTGAAACAGTGGAAATGCTGGCACTGGATATGGCTGCCATGGGTGATGGGCAAACTTCAACCGAGCATGCGACCACCATTTGTGCCAAAGATTCATCAGGTCCATACGATCTATCCATACGCAAGCTTTTGATTCAATTGGCCGAAGAGAAAAAAATCACTTATCAAGTTGATATCTATCCATTCTATGGATCCGACGCTTCAGCTGCCCTTCGCGCAGGCTGGGATATTCGATGTGGACTCATCGGCCCTGGTGTTGATGCTTCTCACGCCTATGAGCGAACCCATCGAGAAGGCATGCAAGCAACCATCGACCTAGGCACAGCTTACTGTTTCGCCCCACTTACCAAATAGCCATCAATTATGTACCCGATCACAAAACGTGATCGGGTTTTTTCTATCAAAAAACCAGAGGATCTCTCCTCTGGTTTTGTCAGCTAACTTATAGGTGTTCAATTCGGCGATATAAATCCATGCCTTCATCCGTTTTCAAATCATTGGTAGATGAGATGCTAGCAGGAATCAAAATATGGAAGATCATTTTCATCACTTTCTCCTTTTCTTTTCGTTCTATTTAAAGGTTCTCAATTTTTCTATATAGGTCCATTCCTGATTGACTGACTTGTTGTTTGCAATCGGCTAGTGTTACATCGGCAATACAGTTAAATCTATTTTTCATTTTCTTCTCCTTCGATTTCCAATTTATTTAGGTTTTCATTTTTTCTTAGGCTTTCTTTTAACTCTATAGATGCTCAATCTTGCGCAAGAGGTCCATTCCCGTATCGAGTTCATCGTAATTGTAATGCTCGAGTTCTGCTGGATAGATCTTTTTAAATAACAACATCAGGTTTTCCTCCTTTACTGGATTCATTTTCTATCATTTACAAGGCTCTTTTCTCTCTTTCCATCTTTAGTATAAACCCATTAATTAATATTGTCAACATTAAAATTGAATATATTAATGTTATAATTAATATATTCAACATATATACTAGATATATTGATGATATAAGCTTGTCGACCCCAATATCTTGTTCTATAGAAACAAGTATTTAATATAATTAATATTCAAGTTAATATTATTAATTAATTTCTTGCTTAATAAAAGCGCCAGTAAACTGACGCTTCTTCTCAATTCTCTAACTATTTTCAGTTCGCAAAACCCTTGAGGTTGGATAAGCCAATTCCAAATGATCCTCTTTGGCAATTACTTGCAGGATGGCTTCCCAAAGCTTTTCCGTTTCTCCCCGCTTCTGTCGAGGTTCGCATAGAAAGCGAAAAGTCAATAATACTCCGCTATTCTCCACCGAGGTATACACAATCGGTGTTAAATTAGAATAATACATAAAGTAACGCTTGCTCGCCTTGCGAAGAGAATCCTCAGCCGCCTTGGCAATCTTTATATTTTGCTCATCGATAATAGACTGAAATCGTGCTTTGGCCATTTCCCAATCACTTTCAAAGGTTAAGAGGACGCCAACTTCATTCCAAATATAGCCAAAACCTTTGGTTGCATTGGTCAAAGGTTCTGTAATAATTTTAGAATTAGGCACATGAACGACACGGCCAGTGCTCTGTTCTGCATATTCTTTTGGACTGGTTTCTAGAACCGTGAACTCAAAGATACGAAGATCGATCACATCCCCAGACACCCCAGCAATTTCGATTCGATCGCCCACTTCAAAGGGACGGCGCGTAATGATAAAAAACCAAGAAAAAAGATTCACTAGAAAATCCCTTAGGGCAATGGCAAGGCCCGCTGACAATAGGCCCAAAAAGGTGGATAAGGAACCCATCTGATCACTCCATAAAAAAACAAGGATAATCAAGAATAGAAAGAAAAGAACATAGTTCGTTGTTTTCTTGACCCGATAATGTCGCTCGGCCTCTTCAATCCTTCTATAAATTAGCCGATTTAATCCCCATCGGATCAATAGCATTAAGAAAAAGGCAATTCCCGTGTAAATCAATCTCAAAGCCACCGGACTGTTCCAATTCATATTCATCACTCCTTTTTTTATATTATATCGTTTTTTTGAAACTTTTTCTGGTCCATTCCGTCTGCTTAAGTATAAGTTCAATTAAAGAGGAGAATAAAAAATGAAAAAATTAATGATTAGCGTTTTATTACTTGCCCTTCTGGCTTCTGGTGCCAGTTTTGCAGATCAGACACCAATCCCGACCCTATTTGGAGACAAACCCATGCTAATATCAGCACCTATTCAAGAAAATGTACTCGGCTTTGACAGACTGCAAGTGGCTGACACCATGAAAGCCTACGGTCGAATTGTTGCCTTCGAAACCGCAGAAGAAGGATATCGATTGACTATTAAAGATGAAATCACCAAAAAAGACTTAACTCTTGCAACCGATATCTATACTAAAATTAACACCAAGATGTTTTACGATTTACAGTTGGGAACCATCATTGAAGTCTTCTATACCGGCGATAATGCCATTGCTATTAATGTACTTGACAAGCAATCCCAAGAAGGTCGCATCTTTATCGATGGAAGCATTGAATCCTTGAATGAAACAACTGTAACCATCGACGGGATGACCATTGACTTAAATCGCGTTACCATCAGCCAGGCAGGAAAACGAGCATTGAAAGTTGGCAATCGCGCACAGCTGGTCTTTCTCACTTATGAAAACGAAACCGAGTACCGATTAAAAATCGTTCAAGCCGGAGATTTCACCCTCGAAGCCGCCGGAAGGATTAAAGAGATCAACAACAATCCATTGCATCTTTCCTTTTTGGTGGAAACCGAAAAAGGCGATATTTTGCTTCATATCTTCGATGACACCATGATGGAAGCCGCTTTTAGCAACTATCACGTCAATGATCGAATTACTTTTACCCACAGCATGGCCATGACCATGAGCCTTCCACCACAAACAACGTGTTACAGCGTTTCACTTCCCAAACAACCTCGATAAAACAAATGATACGAAAATACCGCATTCCGAAAAACGGAATGCGGTATTTTTATTGCTTTCTCTGTTGAATTTACCAGTAGTTACCGGTTTCTGTTTCATAATAGCGTTTCAAATCATAAGGGCTATAGATCCCACGATCCGTAACCACACCACTCACCAAGGCAGGCGGTGTAATATCAAAGGCAGGATAGTATCCCTTAACGCCATCCAAGGTATTCTTAATGCCACGGCATTCAAGAACCTCTGCTGGATTTCGTTCTTCAATGGTTACATCATTGATGGTCTTGTACACTTCATCAGGGATGCCTGTTACAAAGTATGGAACACCAAAGTATTTTGCTGCAATGGCAATTTGCATGGTTCCAACCTTGTTGACCACATGGCCGTCCATGGTAATAGAATCCGCTGCAGATGTGAAAAGATCAATTCCCTTTGTCTGCATGGTGAATGCCGGCATATTATCCGTAATCACCGTTACATCAAAACCCATGTCATAGGCAACCGATGAAGTCAATCGAGCCCCTTGAAGATAAGGACGCGTTTCCGGACAGAATAACTTAATGTTTTTCTGTCTCTCTTTCGCTTCTCGCAACATCATACCAACGATGGTCTCACCAAAGCACTGGGTCATAATCTTCCCGTTGTCCGGGAACATGTCCACCAAATAGGTGGCCACTTCGCCAATCTTTGCATAGCGGCGGTTCATGGAATCAATGGTATGCAGGAAGATGGCCTCATCAACTGCTTTGCCCGCTTTCAGCGCCTTTTCTGCAACCTTCAGGCAACCGCCTACAATCATTTCCATACGGTTCACGGTTGTTGGTCGCGCGTGGGACAAACGATAAGCCGCTTCCTTCAGGTAGCTCATTTGATCCGCTTCCTTTAACTTCTTACATTCATCCGCAGCAAGAGCCATACCCATGCTGGCTGCCGTATAAGGACCCGCGCTTTGCGTGACCATGTCCGCGATGGCTTGTGCCACCTCTTGGTGCGTGTTACACGTAACAAATTCAATCTTTGTCGGATAAATTCGTCGATCCAATATTCGTACCTTTCCAGCTTCATACCAAGCAACATGCTCGTATTGCAGCATAAAGGCTAGATTTGCATCTTCTCTTTTCATTTCGTCAACCCCCTGTGTCTTTCGCACTAAGCAGCTTTGTTGTCTTTTGCTCTTTGTGCTTCCACTTGTTTCACTTTTGGTTCACGAATAAAGGCATAAGCAATAACCAATGCACAATATCCGGCCATAACTTTCAAACCAAACGGTCCTATAAAATCAACACTCGAATAGAAACCAAAGGCATAAATACCCGCACTTGCAATCGGCAAGGCATACATAGCCCACATTGGCAATTTAAAATAAGCATTCTTGTATGCTTCAGGATTTTTCTTAGGCAAGAACATGACAGCCAATACTGGGAAGATCGCGAAGATCAAACCAATATTATTACCAATAATGGCAATGTACTCAATCGTTCCGCCTGTAATAATTGGAAGCATGCCTACGATGTAGAAGATGCCCAACAACAAATGCGGTGTTCCATATTTTTTGTTCTCAACTGCTAATGCCTCAGGCAACCAACCATCAGTAATTGCCATTTTAATTCCCTTTGTACACCATGCGAATACGGCGTTCAAAGAAGAAACCAAGGCAAACATGGCACCACCAACAATAAAGAAGACGTAAACAGCTGGAGGGAAAATTTGCTTAGCAACAGAACCCAAGGTTTGGAAGGCTACATCACTGACTGGAAGTACGCCAGATGCAACAACACCCATGAAGAAATAAACAACCGCAACGATCAAAGTAGAAAGGATCATGGCACGAGGAATTTCTTTTCCTGGATTTTCACATTCACCGCCCAACTCAGACAAATACTCTGCGCCGATCAAGGCAAAACGAACCAGGAATGTTGCCGATACAAAACCCATAAATCCGGATGGCATAATATTGGCCACTTGGAAGAATGAACCAAAATCTTTTACCTGTGGCAAACCAAAGGCAATAAACAGACCCAATGCCGCCAAAAGCATAACAACCATGATATTTTGAATGAAAACAGCTGTTTTCAATCCGCGAAGATTCGCGAAAAAGATCAAGGTCATAATGACACTGGCTACCAATACACTATTTAATCCTGGAATAAATTCCTTTGCGTACTCCGCAAAGCCGATTGCATAATTGGCCAAGACCAATTGCCCTGCTACCAATAGTGCCACGTAGAAAAATGCCGTTTTTCGACCAATTAAGTCACGCACATAGGTATACATGCCACCATTAGACGGAATGGCTGAACCCAATGCCGCCAAAGCCGTAATGGGAATAATAATCAAGATTGCCGCTGCGATAAAAGACCACGCCACCCCTTGACCAGTTAAACCAATTGCAATACCTGTTAAAATCATGATTCCTGAACCGATGATCTGTCCAACGGACACGCTCATCAAATCCATGAAGCTAATTCCCTTCTTCTTTCCACCAACCTTTGAATTTTTAGACACCTTCATTTCTCCCTTCGATTTTGAATTCAATTTTCCTAGCAAACATCTATGAGTTCTTATTAAAACCAAGTTTATGAAGCTTCTGCCTATTCCTGCTGTCTCAATGCCTATTTCTATTTAACTGTTGCGCATGGCCTCAACATATTCTTGAGGGATCACTTTCACATTTCCCGCATTTTTTGCAATATGATAAATCTTTGCCGCGTCTTCTAAATATATCGAAGACATAAAGGTTGATCGAATCGAACTACCGATGGCAAGAGTACCATGGTTTGCCAACAAACAGCCTTTTCGGTCATTCATCACTTTCAAGGCTTCCAGACCAAGCTCTGCAGTACCCGGCATACCGAAGGCCGCTACAGGTACATCGCCACCCAAAAACGGTACCATCTCGATAAGAATTACAGGGATACCCTCTTGGCATACGGCAAAACCCGTTGCATATGGGGAATGCGTATGAAGAACACAGCTAATGTCTTCTCGATCCAAATACATTTGCGCATGCATCTTCCATTCAGAAGACGGATCATGTTTACCTTCAATGATTGTTCCATCTAGCTTCATCACAACCAGATCTTCAATCGTCATCCCATCGTAGGACACACTGGATGGAGTAATGATCATAGCTTGACTTTCTTTATCATAAACGCTTGCGTTACCACTGGTCCCTGCCATCAATTTCAATTCGTAAGACTCCAATGTCACATCAAGCAATTCAGTCTTTAATTTCTTCACACTCATTCTAAACTCCAATCTCTACAGGTCTACTGCAATCAATGCATCCAAACCAATAAGGATGCTCTTCTCTACGGTTCGTTTCAACAATTCTGGATCCGGATCATTCTCTTCTGCCGCTTCCAAAACTGCCAAGGCATTTCCATCAACAGAAAGTACAGAACCTGCGCGAGCACCAAATACGCTTGCCGCTGTGTAAAGGGCTGCAATTTCCATCTCCACCGCAATAGCGCCAGATTTCATTTGCTCTACCGTATTCGTCGGCATTACCCCGCCGTAGAAGGCACCTTGTGTAACAACAATACCCTTGAAGGCTTCCATTTCATTGTCTTTTGTGCTTTGGACCAAGGCGTTGGTAACATCCAAATCCGCAATGGCCGGGAATGATGTTGGTACGTAAATATTAGCTACACCGTCTTCTTTGGCTGCCGCTGTCGCAATGATCAAAGATCCAGCTTGAATTTCCGGCTTCAACCCGCCGCATGTACCTACACGGATCAACACTTTCGCGCCGCCCTTAATTAAGCTGATAAAAGAAAGCATGGCACCACTAGCCCCGATTCCATGGGATGAAACTGTTATGGTTTGACCCTTCCAGTCCCCTCGATAAGTCCAGTATTCACGACCCTTAGCAAGACAGGTCATATTGTCGAGCATGTTAGCAATTTTCTCGGCGCGATATGGGTCTCCACAAACCAAAACACGGGGTGTAATATCTCCAACTTGCAGTCTAATTCCTGGTAGTAAATTTTCCTCTGACATATTTTTTTCCTCCCTAAGTAATTTCTATTTGATCAATCGCTTTGCGATATTTTTGACTTGGTATTTGATTTTTTCTTCATCCACAAATTTCATTTCGCGATTTTCCATCAAGACCCGACCATTTACAATCACGGTATCCACGTCCGATCCCTGCATGCTATACACTGCCGCCGAGAATGGATTATTTAGTGGTGTCAAATGCGCCTTATCCGTATCGATTAAAATAAGATCTGCTTTCTTGCCAGGCTCAAGGGTTCCCACTTCATTGCCAAAACCTGTCGCTTTGGCCCCATTAACGGTTGCCATGCGAAGGACTTCCTTTGCATTGACTACCAAGGGATTCATCTGATTTCCTTTGTGAATCATGGACGTTAAATGCATCTCTTCTACAAAATTTAGGTTACTGTTACTGGATGCGCCATCGGTTCCGATCGTTACATTAATGCCCTCAGCAAGCATGCGCGGCACGTCAGCAATTCCACTTCCCAACTTCAAATTGCTCGATGGACAATGAGCAACGCTGATGTCTCTTTTTTTAAGGATTTCAAAGTCACCATCTGTTAAATGCACACAATGTGCTGCCAGAGTTGCTACATCAAAGACGCCCCACTCTTCCAACATTTGCATGGGTGTCTTTCCATACTTTTCAGCAATCTGTGCTTGTTCGAAAGGTGCTTCCGAGATATGAATCTGAATCCCCGTATTCGCTTCTTTCGCTGCTGCAACACGAGCACGAATTTTTTCTTCCGAATAGGTGTAAATCGAATGAATAATAGCAGATTCTTTTATCAATCCATCGTGAGAATTGTTCCACTTTTTCATGTGTGCCACATATTCTTCATATTCTTTGTCTGGATTGATCGTAATATGAGGTCCGGCAACATTTGCTCGGATTTGATTTTCAACCACCAAGTCCATGATGATATTACTCGGTTCATACATGTCGGCGAAGCAGGTAACCCCACTTTTAATCTGTTCAATCACACCCAGCATGCCGCCCCAATAAATATCTTCCTTACTGAATTTCTCTTCTGTAGGAATCATCTTGCCAAATAGCCAGTCATCCAAAGGAAGGTCATCTCCAAAGCATCGAAGAATAGTCATGGGCGAATGACTATGGGTGTTGACGAATCCCGGCATAGCCATTTTGCCTTTTGCATCAATCACGCGATCCGCCTTAAAGGAAACAACCGCCTCTGTTTCAAGAGATTCAACAAAAACAATCGTACTATCTTCTATACCGATCCATCCGTTTTCAATGACGCTCATGGCCTCGTCAACGGGTAAAATTCTTGCATTTTTAATTAATAATTTCATTCTCTATACCGCCATTTCTAGGATCTTTACAATATCCTCTGCATTAATTTTTTTAAAGTTTCCTACGTATTCGGAATTTTGCGTTGCCTTCTGTGCCATCAAAGCAAATTGATCAACAGGAACCCCAGCCTGGGACAAACGAACTTGAAGACCCAAATCTGTGAAGAATTTTTCTAAAGCGCAAATTCCACTTTCCGCCAATCCCAGGCGGTCACTTGTCTCAGCCACACCAAACACCTCACTTGCAAAGCGACAGAAGCGTTCAATATTTGCATCCTTCACATAACGCATCCACGATGGGAAGACCATGGCCATGCCAGCACCATGAGTCACGTCATAAAGGGCACTAATTTCATGCTCAATGCGATGAGAAGCCCAATCTTCAATCCGGCCCGAAGACAACATGCCGTTGTGAGCTACCGTTGCCGACCACATAATTTCGGCTGCGTGATCATAGTTCTTTGGCTCCGCCATCAACTTCAATCCCGCTTCCATGACCGCTTTCATTGCACCTTCTAATAGAAAATCACTTAGAATCGTCTGCTTTGTCGGTGTGAAATATCGTTCCATTAAATGAGACAGAATATCAGCAATGCCCGCCGCCATCAAACGAGGCGGAATGGTCAAACACATTTCTGGATTTAGAACCGAAAAGACTGGTACAATCAGTTCATTATCAATGCCATATTTTAATTTTTGCTCTTCATGAGTAATGATGCTGCTTTCTGACATTTCTGATCCCGAACCCGGAATCGTTAATATAGTCCCAACCGGCAAAGCAGATTCAGGTGTTGCACTTCCCGTATAGAAATCCCAAACATCTCCCCCATAAGGGACACCCATGGCAATGGCCTTTGACGAATCAATGGCTGAGCCACCACCAATGGCAAGGATAAAATCAACGTCCTCTTTGCGACAAAGCTCAATTCCTGCGTGAACTTTCGTCAACCTTGGATTAGGCACAACCCCATCCAAGACAACAAAATCAATGAAATTTGCTTCCAAAGACTTTGTCACTCGATCCAATAGTCCAGATTCTACAACATGCGCACCGCCATAATGAATCAAAACTTTTTTATATTTACCCGCGATCTCTTGTCCAACTTGAGACTCTAGTCCCTTGCCAAACAAAATACGTGTTGCGCTTTTAAATCGAAAATTATCCATATCT
The DNA here is from genome assembly GCA_036323355.1 of Gottschalkiaceae bacterium SANA. Classification (GTDB taxonomy): domain Bacteria; phylum Bacillota; class Clostridia; order Tissierellales; family GPF-1; genus GPF-1. Next base: position 3,238,404 of record AP028876.1, read on the forward strand.
CTTCCTCCTATTTGCAGACCAGAAGCTCCACTTCCAGATCCTTAAAAACTTGTTTATATTCTTTTGGCACCTTCCTGTCTGCAATCACAAGATCCAGGTCTTGAATTTCACAAATTGGATTGACAGCCGGTGTATCAAATTTTGTATAATCAACAATCAACACTTTTTTCACGGAACGTTCCAACATGGTCTTTCTCACTTGCCCTTCTGCCTCGTGATTATCCGTTACACCAAAGCCTCTCGTAATCGCCGTGCAAGAGACAAAGGCAATGTCAGCTGATAGGTTTGAAAGCGCATGTGTTGCCATATATCCCACTAATGAATTGGTCGACTTACGCAATGTACCCCCAATAGAAATCACTTTGATCGTCTTGCTTTCAGATAACTCGCTGGCTATTAGAAGTGAATTGGTCATCACAGTTGCCTTTTTGCCACTTTCATCTAGATTCTTTGCCACATAAAGAGCCGTTGTACTGGAATCAAGCATCACGCTCATTCCATCTTCAATCATGGAAAGACATTTTGCCCCAATCAATTGCTTTTCTTCTAAGTAAATCGTCTCTCGAATCTTAATGGGCACCTCATTGTCCGTTGTTGCTGGTAAAAATGCACCCCCACGTACCCGCTTGATTTTCATATTCTTACTGATCTTATCCAGATCACGACGAATCGTTTCTTCAGAAACATTCAGGGAAATACTCAGTCTGCTAATGACCACACTTCCATTTTCTTTTAATAATTCTTCTATCTTCTTTAATCGTTCGATCGCTAACATAAGTGATCTCCTCTCTGGTCTTATCCGTCTTTTATTCATTTTCGTTTGAATTCTCGAATTAAACTCACCTTATCATTCGCTATAATACGAATAATTATAGATTTATTTTTTCTTTCGTCCGGAATTAGATTACCACAGATTTTCTCAACTTACAACACAAATTCTCTCATATTCTCACAATTTCAAATATTCTTTCCGCTTTACGCTTGGCTTCCCATCCATTCATCTGATTTTGATTCGTTGTCGATCCTCCTTGTGTTGATTTTTTTTAGAAGATGTAAGGTTCCTTCTATGGTAGGGCCCACAAGAAGCACGCCTGCAATGGTTCCAATTCCAACAACTCCACCCAACAAAAATCCAATGACCACAAAGCCCAAGTCAATCGTCATGCGAATTCGCGTTAAAGATAAGCCCGTTCTCTCATTTAAAACAACCATCAATCCTTCCACTGCGCCTGCACCATAATCCGCAAATACATATACAGCCGCTCCAATACCAATGAGAATCACACCAAGGATTGTCACGCCTATAGACATGGCCCCTCCCATTGATTCGTAAGGAATGTGAGCAAAGAACAGATTCATAAAAAATCCGATGCAAGTGACATATATGATGCTGGCAATACCAATGCTAGATCGATCCAATAAAAATACAAGCAAAAGGATGCTTCCATTTAACAATTGATTAATGGTGCCGATCTGTACCCCCGTTTTCAGGTGAACGCCTTGTAAAAACACGCTCATGGGATCTGCGCCGTTGGTCTCGCTGAGAATTAAAAAAATTCCGGCTGCTAGGATCATGGTCCCACACAAGGCAATACTCATCTTTTTGATATTTAATTTTTCCATTTTTGCGCCTCGCTTCCTTGCTTTTTCAAGATATCGTTTTCACTAGCCACAGAATATCACATTTTCCCACATTTTACAACACCAAATTCACATTAGCTCACATTTAGCCACATGTCCCCAACTAGTCAGAGTAGTCCGACGATTTCGAATGGCATATAGCCCTGACTTTATAAGGTATCCTTTTTGAGAAAAGAGGAAACGCGACCCTTAAAAAAGACAAAAAAAAGAACATCCGATTGAATAATGAGGTTAACAATACAGCAACCCTCTTATTCAGATGTTCTTTTCTACTAACAATTAGAATCTAAAGCGATTCTGCAGACACGATTAATTCAATGGCTCCCGGCTCCATATGAAATTGTACCGGTAAAAGATCGCCTCGTTCTCCATCCACATCAAGGGGCACACTACTCAGTCCGTTAATGATCAGATCCTGGGTTTGAAAATGATGAACTTTGGAGTGTTGTACATGAATTCCCATCAAAAACCGTGTAAAGATCTCCATCAGCTCTGGAATCGGTGCCTGTTCAATCACCAAGCAATCAAACTTGCCATCCTGATAGGATGCGTCGGGCAGTGCACGGGAAAATCCCCCAACACTTGCCGTATTAGAGACCAGAAATAAAAGAGTATCCACCGTAAATGTTTTTTCTGGCGTTTCGAATGTTAATAAATAGGATTTTGAAATTTCTTCCGGCATTTTAACTGCGCCCTGCACATAATAGGCTAGTCTTCCAAACCAGGTCTTCCATTCCGATGCTAGCTCGTGGGCAATACTCGTAAAAGCACCGCCAGCGGCAACATTAATAAAAAATCGATCATTCACTTTCCCAATATCCACAATTTGAACCTGTTCATCCAGCAACATATCCACAACATCCCCAACCGAATTGGGAAGTTTAAGCTGACGGGCAAAATCATTCACCGTCCCCGCAGGAAGTATAGCCAAACGAGGCCGCTTTTCATATTGCATCAAGCCATTGATCACTTCGTGGATGGTCCCATCACCACCGCAAGCCATGACTATATCTACATCTCGTTCTATCATCGTTGCAGCCATGTCTTCAGCGTCCTTCGGGCCCTTTGTTGCGTAGAGGCTGACAATCCAATTTGTTTTCACTTGAACCTGACGTGCGATCTCAAAAACCTTGTCTTGCTCCCATTGCCGCCCGGCAGAGGGATTATAAATAATAAATAACTCTTTCATGGTCTGCCTCCTTATCCTCTTTGTACCCTATCCATCCCCGTTAGTCAATCTTCTTACTAGGATCTCGCTTGCACCGGGGTGTCATCCGCTTTTCATTTTTCCTCAAAAGAAAAGAATAAGCGCCAAAGGGCTTATTCTTCTGTTGAAACGAGCCAGTTGTGAATGCTCTTTTTCAATGCAGGGCGATAATAATAGAATCCTTGAATATAATCAACCTGGTGTTCTTGATAGAACTTCAATTGTTCAAGAGTCTCTACCCCTTCCGCCACAACTTTTAAACCCATCTGCTTAGACAAGACCACCATATAAGAAACCAGCTTTTGTACATTGATGTCCTGCATCATGCGCTCTGTGAAAAACTGACTTACCTTCACCTGCTTAACATAACGATTCATCAGCCGCTCCATCGCCGCATAGCCATTTCCAAAATCATCAATAACAATGGAGAACCCCTCTTCGTCCAATCGATTTAAATTATCATTGGCCACGCCATGGCAATCAAATTTTAAGTTTTCCGTAACTTCAAGTTCAATCCATTTTGGATCCAGTTGATAACGGGCTGCCATTTTCAATACATGTTCTGCAAATTCAACCTGCTCCATCTGTTTAATCGAGAGATTCAATGCCATTCTTATGGGCACACTTCTTCCAGCATTGATTTCTGCAATCATGGCAAAGGCTTCTTCCATCACAAAGTCTCCAATTTGCATAATCGCACCATTACTCTCAGCAATCGGAATAAACTCACTTGGTGAAATATCCCCTAGTTCTGAATCTTTCCATCTTGCCAAGGCTTCCACCTTGCTGATTTCCCCCGATTTCATCTCCATGATCGGTTGATAAACCACATAAATTTTTTTCTCCTCGACTGCAGAACGCAAACGATTCTCCAATTGAAACCGCCTGATCCGTTTCTGTTTTAAACGAGAAGAGTAGCGAATCCATTTCACTTCCTTTTCTTCTCGAATTGAATTCAAAGCCAGCCGAGCATTATTGACCCACTGTGAACTCGTTTTAACAGAATCACCTTTCTCGGCAAATCCAATCTGAACACCTTGGCTAAGAACCAAACCTTCAAAATTATATTCCTCAAATTCCAATGCCAGCTCTCGGGCTACCCTTTCACTTTTTTTATCTTCCAAAGGCAACACAAGGGCAAATCCATCCATTTTTAATCGAAAAACCTGTCCATTTTTTTCCACAGCAATTTGACCCAAGCGGTCTGCCAATGATATTAGCAATCGATCACCAAAGGCAAATCCAAAAGTTTCATTGATGCCACCGATACCAGACCAATCTGTTACAAAAACACCATATGGTTGAGGATCTGCCATAGCCGCTTCCATAAGCTGCATCATCATTCTTTCATTGGGCAAACCTGTTAGTTCATCGTGATTCGCCTTACATTCTAAATCCTTATAAAAGGCATTTTCTTTCGTTTTGTCAATTGCCATCCCAAAGATGCCAACAACCTCATTTGAACGAGGGTCGTTGATCACTGCTTTATGAACCAAAAAATCAAGCTTATTCCCTTTCATCTCTACGCCCTGTCGTTGAAAATCATAGCAGGCAGACTGATTGTTACTTTCTATAACCATTTGGTCTTGATGCAAATATTGAAGCGCTTCCTCTTTTGAAAATAATTCCACGTCTTTTCTTCCCAAGACCTCTTCCCGAGAGCGTCCCACCATATCGCAAAACATCTGATTCGCGAAAAGATGCTCTCCTTCTACTGTTTTAACAAAAACAGAAACTGGAATTTTGTCAAAAAGCTGATGCATTTCATCACTAAATATTTCATTCAACTGAAATTTGTTGATTCCTGCTTGATTTTCCATCTCACTCTCCTCATTCAAATATTCACCATATATTTATATTTTAACACTTTTATCTTAAATTTAGTAATTATTTCAAATTTTCAGTTCTCTCCTTTCTGTTTTTTTCGTAATTCAAATGAGATATAATACTGAAAGGAGGTTTCTTATGGTTAATCATCTATCTGTACGTAAATTTGTGGAATTCATTCTCGCATCCGGCGATATTGATACCACCTTTCGAAGTCAAAAGCGTGCAGTTGAAGGCACCTTTGCCCACCAAACCGTGCAAAATCGCTATCAAAAAAAATTTGGCGACGAGTATGAAACAGAAGTCCATCTCCTCTTCCAGAAAGAAACGCCCTATTATACCTTGGAATTAGAGGGACGTGCCGATGGCATCTTCCGCTTCAAGGATCATCTTGTTGTCGATGAAATCAAAAGCATCAAGGGCAGCTTAGCCCTTGTCGAAGAAGGCCGTCTTACTCACTGGGCGCAAGCTAGGGTCTATGCAACAATCATCATGATTCAAGAGGATCTTGCAGAGATTGGCGTTCAACTGACCTACTACAGCATGGAAGAAAAGAAATCAAAAATTTTCGAAGAAAGCTGGAAGCGCGATGACTTGCTGGCCTATTTTGAGGACCTTTTAATTAATTACGATCAATGGGCAACCTTGCAAGGCAAATGGCTTCTCAAGCGAAATCAAGCCATCCATTCCCTGAACTTTCCATTCTCCGCCTACCGAACGGGCCAACGAGAAATGGCCGTTGCTGTTTATCAAACCATTCAACAAAAGACCAATCTATTTCTTCAAGCTCCAACAGGCACTGGAAAAACCTTGTCGGCGCTTTTCCCTGCCATAAAAAGCCTGCCCAATTCGAATATCGAGAAAATTTTTTACCTAACTGCGAAAACGCCACATAAGCAAATCGCCTTAACAACGCTGAATCTCTTTTTAGATTTTCCATTGAAACGCATTGAGCTTACCGCAAAAGAAAAAATTTGCCTAAATGATGTTTGTCAATGTGAACCGGAAATCTGTCCCTATGCCAAGGGACATTTCGATCGTGTGAAAAACTGTCTATGGACCATGCTAGAAGAAGAATCTCACTATACCCGGGATGTTATTCACCGTTATGCCAAAGAATATCAAGTTTGTCCTCTCGAATTGGGCTTTGACCTTGCCCTCTTTTGTGATGTTATTATCGGTGATTACAACTACGTCTACGATCCAAAGGTGTATCTCCGTCGTTTTTTTGACACGGACCATACCCCTTATCTATTTTTGATCGATGAATCTCACAACCTTGTAGATCGCTTGCGAAGCATGTATTCTGTTCAGATCAACAAACAGGATATACTCACCCTTCGCCGCTTGGTCAAACCCCATCATCCCAAACTAGCCAAGGCTTTAAATCGGGTGAACCGCGTATTTCTAGACCTCAAAAATGAAGATGATCCCCCTTACAAGCCCTTGGATGCACCGCCTGATACCATGGATCGCGCCCTTCGCCGCCTGATTGAGGATCTAGATCCCATTCTGGCTGAACGCAATTCACCCCTGCAGGAAACCCTCTTGGATTTTTATTTTCAGGCCTTGGATTATTTACGCATTGCGGAGCAACATGTAGATGAGGGCTATTTGATTTACCTCTATCAACAGAAAAAACAATGCACCTTGCATCTCTACTGCATGGATCCCGCTATGAAGATGAGGACTTTAAATCAACGTGCCAAGTCGTCGATCTTTTTTTCTGCCACGCTCTCTCCGTTTCCTTATTTCAAAGAATTGCTGGGTGGTACGGAAAAAGACAAAACGGTGTCAATTTCTTCTCCCTTTGATACAAAGAACTGTTTTGTCGGCCTTCAATACGGAATTAATCTGCGCTATCGCTATCGTGATGCCGCAATCCCCCAACTGGTTGCCCTAATCGGAGAATCCATCAAGAAACGGCCTGGAAATTATATGGTTTTCTTTCCTTCTTACGCATATATGCATCAAGTATACGATGCCTTTTTTAACATATATCCCAAGCAACGAACCATTCTGCAAGAAAGCGGATGGGGCGAACCAGAACGAGAAGTCTTTTTGGATGCCTTTGAAAAAGCACCCGAAGAATCACTCCTTGGATTCTGTGTCTTGGGCGGCGTATTTTCAGAAGGCATCGACCTGCCTGAAAATCGATTAATCGGAGCCATCCTGGTGGGAATCGGATTGCCGCAGATCAGTTTTCAGCGGGATCAAATTAAATCCTATTTCGATAAAAAACACGGAGACGGCTTTCTTTATGCCTATGTCATCCCGGGAATGAACAAGGTCATGCAGGCAGGCGGACGTGTCATTCGCACCGAAAGCGATACGGGTATGATTGTTCTAGTGGGTCAACGGTTTTCACAAGCACCTGCCATTGATCTGGTGCCCGACCACTGGCGACATGGACAATTCTATGGAGAAACCAAACCCCTATTAACTGATTTGGAAGCATTCTGGGAAAGCAACAAATAAGATCCCTTCACCAGAGATCACGGATCCAATTTTTAAACTTATTTAAATTGATTTTCTCCAATCCTATTGATAAGATTAATTGACAATTCCCTGGAGGAAAGCAAATGAAAAAAAATGGATTCACCTTAATTGAATTACTTGTCACCCTCGCAATTCTAGGGCTTGTGCTTGCCATTGCCGTGCCCAATTATATGGCCGTTCAATCTTCAACAGGCAATCAAGCTTGCAGCCAACAGCGTGCATTGATCAACAAGGTCCTCAATGAGCAGATGGCCCAACAAGCGACAGAAGACTTGGAAGTTCTGCTTCAAACCCTTTTAGATGATGACTCCAAAATATATTTCAATGACCAACCCGTTTGCCCCGCCGGGGGCACCTATTCCACCATCGAACTGGATTCTGGAAAGATCGGTGTAATTTGCTCGGTCCACGGTGCACCCGAAGGTGCTGTCACCTTCAAGGGATATCAATACGACTTTTCCGATGGTACGGTAAAAGATTTAAATACTATTGGAACCATCGGCTATGGAAAGTTCACCTACAACGAAGACACAGGAAAATTTTCATCTAGTCGCGGTGCTGCTTTCATTCCCTATGATAAAAGCAATCATTACAAAATAACCACAACAGCCGATCTTTCTGCTGGTAGTAATGGGTACGGTATTTTCTTGGAAACCAGCTTAAATGAAAGCAATAAGGATAGTGGTTCCATCATTCAATTCGACCCTGGATTAGGCACTATGATTGCAAAACGAGAACGAGTAGATGGAAAAGAGAAACCTCACGAAAGAATTAATGTTGGAGACTATATCGCAGAAGCGAAGGTGAAAGAAAACGTCGAAAGTAATTGGTGGAAATCCGAGCATACCATGAGCCTAGAAGTCATAAGCATCGACGAAAACACCAAAGGTGTAAAAGTCTATATCGATGATGTTGCAATCTTCAATGATGGTGAATATTCCTACGTGATCGATTCTAACAAAGAAGATAAAACCTATACAGGTTTTCGAACCTGGAGCGGCGATGTAGAATTTTCCGGCATCGAATATGAAAATTTAGACTAAAATGCAGAATCCCCGCAGCCAAAGGCTGCGGGGATTCTTTGCTTTTCTATTAGGTTTCTCGAACAAGCAGTTTATGGGGCAGAATTACTTGTTCAAGTGGTGCATTCATTTTTTTCATTTGCTCTTCTAAAAGACGAACAGACAAATAGCCCAAATCAAAAGTAGGCTGTTTCACACAAGTAAGCATCGGCGTTGTCAATTCCGAGATCATCGTCCCGTCAAAACTGATAATCCGAACCTCTTTCCCTGGTTTCACACCCTTCTCAACCAATACTCGAATGGCAACTGCTCCATAGGTATCCGAATTCATCAGTAAGCCATCTATATCGGGATTTTTCCTCAAGGTAGTCTCAATTTTATCCTTCAAAAGATATAAATTATCTTCACCACAAAAGATGTCTATCCTTACACCCTCGACTTCATCGCCAGCCCGTTTCGCACCATTCGCTCGATCCACCGACGAACTAGAGCCTCGCGCTCCACCAAAATAGGCGATCCTTCTACAGCCTGATTGTAGCATCTCATGGGTTGCTTCATACGCTGCTTTTTCATTGTCGACGACCACATAGGAAGTCGGCATCGGATCGAAATACTCATTGCACATAACGACCGGAACCTTTTTTGCAAGCTCCACCAATCGATCACTGGTAATCGATGAAGAAACAAAAATTGCACCCGCTGCTTGATTACTATCTAGCAAGGCAAGAAAATGATCCATGTGACTCGTTTCAAATTCAACGGTTCCAATCATTGGATTCATATGTGCCTCTTTTACCCCTTGCTGAATACCACGAAGAATATCGGCATAAAAAGGGTTAGAAATCGTTGGAACCACCACCAATATGGAATTGCTCCTTTGCATTCTTAGATTTTTCGCTACAAGATTCGGCCGGTAATTCAACTCCTCAATCGCCGCCAAAACCTTCTCGCGCGTTTCTGCCTTCACAATGGGATCATCGTTTAATACCCGTGATACCGTTGCGACAGAGTATCCGCACTGTTTAGCTACATCTTTAATCGTGTTCATCCCATCACATCCCTGTCTTTATTGTATCACAAGAATCCGCCCCTCATATGCAGCTAACTTTGATTGCCTCTTATGCTTCGAATGCGTTGTGATCAAACATTTTCCCTCTTCAAAAAACGTTCGATCTTTTTCTCGACTTGTCAAATTCACTTCGATCACCAGTCGGCGCCCTTGCCAAAGGCGTTGAAAACTGATCACGCCCGGTTGGCACTCTAAGGGTTTGAAACTTCCCCTCCGAAGGGTCGATTCTACTTTTCGCAGATTAATCATCCTCTGATAAAAGGAAAGAATCGACGTTTTATCATTCAACTCACGGGCTACATTCACATGCCTGTAATTGATAGCCGGAGACAGCTTCGGTTTTACCACGCTAAATCCCGCGTGGGATTCCGCACTCCAATGCATGGGATAACGCGCATTATCGCGACTCGTTTCCCACACGTCTCGAAGTACCTTTTCTTCCGGCTCACCGCCCTCAAGAACCCTTCGTTGATAGGTTAAACAGGTACGGATATCCTGATACTGCGAAAAATGCCGATACCTGGCATTGGTCATGCCGATCTCTTCGCCCATGTAAATAACCGGAACACCACGCAGACTTAAAAGCAATAGAGCCAGCGCTTTTGAGGATTCGCGCCAGTAGCGCCGATCTTCCCCAAAGTGGGAAACCGTACGACTTAGGTCATGGCTTCCAAAAAATATCATGGCCGCTAATTCAGCATCAATCATCTGCCAACGAAATAGGCGTTCTTTCCAACCCATAATAAATGCTTCCTGAGACTGCTTTTTTTCTCGATAGTAGTCCGTCGGTTCAAATTGCAAAAAGGAATCTAATTCTTTCCGAATCGGCGCTGCGTACGCGTATGCTTCCAACTCCGTAATGCCCTGGGTCTGACCGATCAAGAAAAGATCCTCTCCAATCAAGCGGCTTCTCAACTCTTGAATATATCTGTGAGACAAGGAATGGTTTTGAAAAAAGGCTTCTGGATATTCAGGTAAATTCGTTGCTGGATCCACACTCACATCCGGTAGTCCTGGTTCCTTTCCAATTTTATTAATAACATCCAGTCGAAATCCATCAACACCACGATCAATCCAAAACTGCAAGACCTGGGTTACCGCTTGGCGGACCTCCGGATTCTCCCAATTCAAATCCGGCTGCCAGTCGGAATAAAGATGAAGATAATAGTCATCTGTCTCCTTTGTTTGCGCCCAACATGATCCACCCACCTTGGAAGAAATCCAATTATTCGGTGGAGCATGGCCTCGTCCTGATTTCCAAATATAAAAATTCCGATACGGATTTTTCTTTGACTTTTTACTCTCTAAAAACCAGGTATGCTGGTCCGAAGTGTGATTCAAGGGTATATCTAGTATTAATCGCATGTCGTTATCTTTCAAGGATTTTACCAACTGATCAAAATCTTCGAGACTTCCTAAGCTTCTACGAATTTTTAAGTAATCACTAACATCATATCCACCATCCTTCATGGGAGACGAAAAGATTGGACAGAGCCACAAGGTTTCCACCCCAAGCCTAACAAGTTCTGGTAGTTTCTCACGAATTCCATTCAAATCCCCTAGTCCATCACCATTAGAATCATAAAAACTATCTGGATAGATTTCATATACAATCGTGTCTTTCCACCATGTCATTTGATCCACCCCCCAATCTTCATTAAAAGTTCTTCTTGATCACATTGCGCCAACCAAGCTTGCCCCTTGGAAAATCGCCGTCGTTCCTCTAAATAATTCGACCAACGCGGCTCTTTTTCAACCCCTTCTAAAAATACCAACAATCTTTCTTCCATCTCATTCAGCTGCTTCATATCCGTTACATCTTCCCGTTCCATTCGGATAGTATCAATCCAATCTAATATTTGTCTTCGAAAATCTTCTTGTCCGAACATGGCATATAAGTATTGAGATGAATCTTTTAAATCCGAAAGGGTGAATTTTTTCTGTGTCATCACCATCTGGCGCTCCAAAATAAATCGCCTGATATTGTTCTCAAACGACCGAAGGAAATCCTCTCTTTCACTTATAGGCGGCTGATGTAAAATGGTGACGTCCTTTTCCGAACAAAACCAGGTTAAAAAAAGACGATTCCCCGGTTTGATTTTCATTCTTAGGTCGCCATTCTCATAGAGTAAGCGCGCCGCCAATAATAAGGAAAAATCTTCTCCCCGCGGAACCTTCCTTGGATAAAATATTTCTTTTGCAACAGAACTTCTTATGCAGAGATTGCCCCCCAATCCAAACAGGGTTTGACTGCAATCATCGGTCGACAATAGTTTTTTTAAGTCTGCATCCATCGAAGAGACCTTCTTCCAGGTCGTTAATGGATCTTCGCCTATGATACGCCTGCTTCCATTTTGTTCGTATGGCGCCGTCACAATACCATATTCAGGGTTCTTCTCAAATAATTCTGCAAACCGTACAAGATGATTTTCTCGAATCAATTCATCATCATCCAATTGCATAATTACATCTTCGTGGAACATGAAGGGAATCAAAAATCCTAGATTCCGAATCTCTGGGTAGCCCGAGGATTCGAAAAACTCAATCTCCGTCTGCTGCCGAAAATCGGCCACCTGCCGGTTGCTAATCACATGAACACGCGGTAGTCCCCCCACATTTTCGACAATTTTTTTGATCTTCTGCTCTATTTCTTGGTCAAAATCGATTCTTTCATTGGCTGCAATCCCAAACAAATACAGGGTATATTCATCTTCCGCCCTACGATTGGCATCCCGCAAACTTTCCAAGCTAGCTTTTAATGTATTCTCTTTTTCAAATAACCAAAGAGGGGTTGGGTGATCAAAGGGACTTTTCTCCCCTGGACTTGTTACAATATAGGTGTTGATCACAATGGCTATCTTCATCGGTCCTACCCTCTTTCTAAAGATCACTTATGTTATGCCCTTACCCGTGGGGCTGAAAAGTATGCTTCCCATTTTCTTTCATCTGTTTTCTTCTTGATTCAGAATTTGTAATCGATTACATTTATCTCCAAATAGAAAAAGCTATTGCTCTTCTATCTTCTTTAGACGATTGATTTCTATCAACTCTACTTGCTTGTCTTTAAAATTGAAAAACAACTCAAATCCCAACCCATTAGGCACTGGGAGTTCAAAAAGATTGGCTCGATTGTTTTTCCGGCACAAGGAATAAATCAATCGAATTACACCTGAATGACAAACTAAAGTGAGACTCTCCTTACCAGATGCTATCATTTCTTGACTCAGAACTTTTAAGCCATCCATCACCCTCTCTTGAAACCGAACATAACTTTCACCCTCTTCCACTTCGGCTCCTGCTAGCCAGGCATCAAAAAACTGATCATGATCGATTTCTTCAATTCCCATTCCTTCATAAATGCCAAAATGAATTTCTCGAAATCCGTTGACCTTCAGAATTTCCTGGTCTGGAAAAAGAATTTTCGCTGTATCATAAGCACGACTCAAATCACTTGAGCAATACCCGTCTGTTTTTGGATAGGGATAAGATTTTTGCAAAGCCCGCAAGGCTTCAATCCCTTCTACAGTAAGCGGAACATCATGCCAACCACTTAAGGTATGCAACTTGTTCCCCATGGAATAACCATGACGAAGTAATACAACTCTCAACATCCAAACACCTCCATAAGCTCAATTTCAATGTACATAGCTATATTTTATCCTCATTTTACCGGATAAAAAAATACCTTGCAAGAACGGCAAAAAGCACAAGCTTCGTTCAATCAACGATTACTTGCGCCATTTTACACCCCTTTTTTCCTAGACAACTTCAATAACACTTTCAATTTTCGATAATTCCAACACCAACATACTATAAGACGTATTCGGTGGAACATCAACCACCAAATCTACCATACAAACCGTTTCATCCCCCTGACTCATATGGATGTCCTTGATCAAGACATTTAACATATTTGCGATATGCCCAATATCTGCAATCAATCCCGTTCGCTCATGGAAAGTCAAACGTATATGCTTATACTTTTTCTTAGCGCTAACCCGTTCTAAAGCACCTGCAACCAAAAGAATAAGCAATGCCAGTACGCTTGCGGCTCCTGCAGCAAAATAGAAACCTGCACCTGAAGCCAATCCGATAGCAGCGCACAACCAAATACTGGCAGCCGTCGTCAATCCCTTAATTTTATCTCCACTGAAGATAATTGTGCCCGCTCCTAAGAAACCCACACCACTGACAACTTGAGCTGCCATCCGCGTCGGATCCGCATTCGGAAATGCGTAAGCAGAAATCATCATAATCAACGATGCCCCTACGCTTACAAGAACATGAGTACGAAACCCAGCCGGTCGTCGATTGATTTCCCGTTCAAATCCAATCACACCACCAAATGCCAATGCTATTAATAATCGAATCAGTATTTCTTCATTTGTAATCATGTAACCACCTCATTTTAATTAGTATACCAGATTCCAGCGTTTACCGGAAATTGTCAGCGGTATATATGTAATAAGGGAAGAAAGGAGGCACGCCATGAAACTAAGCAATGAGGACTTTGCAAAACTCGCAGTTAAAGAACAAAAGAATCTCTTTCAAAGTGGCAAAACACTTTCCTATGATTTCCGCAAACGACAGTTGATCCGACTAAAAACTGCCATTAAATCATATGAAAAGCCCTTAATTCATGCATTAGAGAAAGACTTTCACAAGCCCGCCTTCGAATCCTACGTAACTGAAATTGGACAGGCTTATGAAGAAATCAACTTTGCCCTCAAACATCTAAAAAGGTGGATGAAGCCAGAGCGTAGACACACGCCAATCACACAATTTCCTTCCCGTTCTTATATATACCCCGAGCCAAGAGGAACCGTTTTTGTTATTGCGCCTTGGAATTATCCATTTAATCTCGTCATTTTGCCTTTAATCGGTGCCATAGCTGCGGGTAATACAGTTATCTTGAAATCCGCTTCCGAAGTTCCCCACACATCCGGCGTCATCTGCGAAATGATCGGAACAACCTTTGAACCAAATTATGTCCTTGCGCTGACTGGTGACGCAAATATCACTCAAGCTTTTTTACATGAGCCCCTGGATCATGTTTTCTTTACGGGCAGCATGCGAGTCGGGAAAATCATCATGCAAAAAGCTGCCGAAAATCTAATTCCCGTTACCTTGGAACTTGGCGGAAAAAGTCCGGCCATCGTTCATGAACTTCATAATCCCAAAGTTATCGCGCAACGCATTGCATGGGGAAAATTCATAAACGCAGGCCAAACCTGCGTAGCCCCCGATTATATATTGGTAAAAGAAGAATTAAAGGAACCACTAATCAAAGCCTTGATTGATGTGTTGCATGAATTTTATGGTGAAATAACTCCAGATCACAAGGATTACGCTCATATTATCAATGAAAAGCATTACAATCGACTCAAAGGCTATCTCACTGAAGGAAATATACGCTTCGGTGGAGATACCGATGAAGATGCACTCTTCATTGCTCCTACCTTGATGGATGAAATTTCAGAAAAAGCCAAAGTCATGAAGGATGAAATATTTGGTCCGATTCTTCCGATTCTAACCTACCAAACGATCGAAGAAGCCATACAAATCGTCTGCCAGCAACCAGATCCTTTGGCACTTTATCTCTTCTCAGAAAATCAAGTGATCATCGATCGCATAATTTCTCGAGTTCCATTTGGCGGCGGCGCCATCAATGATACCATCTCCCATTTGGGTACCTCATATTTAGCCTTTGGAGGCAGGGGCAGAAGTGGCATGGGCAGCTACCATGGTGTTAAAAGTTTCGAAACATTTAGCCATCACAAGTCAATTTTGAGAAAACACAAACGCTACGGCATCTCTCTGGCTTATCCGCCTTATACGAAAGAAAAACACAAAATCCTTCGCACACTTGAGAAGCATCGGCTTTTAAAAAAATTCATTAAATAGTAAAGCAATGATCCATTCGCCCTTACTATAGCTAATTCACTATTTCTCGCAGTTAAAAAAACTCTGCATGGAATGTTTGAAGGTGGGTATCTTATCCTAAATTATAATAATATCAACTTAGGAGGTTGCATATGTCAATTTACTCATATCCATACACAAAGCTTGACGGGGAAGAAAGCAGTCTTGGTGAATATCAGGGCAAAGTTCTTCTTATTGTCAATACAGCAAGCAAATGCGGATTCACCCCACAGTATAAAGGGCTCGAATTGCTTTATCAGACCTATAGTGAGCGAGGACTCGTTGTCCTTGGTTTTCCATGTGATCAATTTGCCAATCAAGAACCCTTAGATGGTGATGATTTGGCGAATTTTTGTTCCTTAAATTATGGCGTTACTTTCCCCTTGTCCCAGAAGATCAAGGTACGAGGCAAAGAAGCTGACCCTCTCTATCAATACCTGATTCAGGAAGCACCCTTCACTGGTGCCGACCCTTCAAAACCAGAAAGCAAGGGTTTCTTTACAAAAATGAAGGGAAAGTTTCCAAAACTTTTTGATGGAGATTCAATCAAATGGAACTTCACCAAGTTTTTGATTGATCGGGATGGAAATGTGGTTTCTCGATTCGAATCACCGGTTACACCAGATGAAATTGCCGCCTCGGTTGAGGCCCTGCTGTAAGCGATTATTTGATCACTTCAAAAAAAGCACGTGAATTTCGAGATCTCTTCTCGATTTTCACGTGCTTTCTTACAATCAATCTGCCTCTTTACTTTTCATGGTCGCTTGATTCATCACTTGCTTCCTTATTTATTCATAAAGTGAACCGTAAAATCACTCTTATCCCCACGGGTATAGGTTCGCGAAAATTCAATAATCCGGTTATTTTCATCGTAACTCGTGCCTGAAAAAAGTAGGACCGAATCAGAAGGATCAATACCCAACCTTTTCGCATCCTTGTAAGGAAGCGTGGTCAAATCAAGGGTTTGATCGGCTCTTGTCAGCTGAACACCATAAAAATCATAAATTTCATAAATAGAAAATACCGCCAAATCAATCTCATCAAAGTTTGGAATCAGTTCTGTCGGGATATAAATTTCTTCCAAAGAAACCGGCTCTCCATCAGCAAAACAAATCCGCTTAATATAGTAAATTTCATTTTCAGGACGGATATGAAAAATCATGGCATACTTTTCTCCTGCTTGCCGGATCGCCTTGATCAAGACCTTTGTAGACGGTTGTGCCCCCTTGGCCTTCATCGTCTTCGTAAATCCACCCAAGGTATCCAAGTCACGTTCCATCTTGGGTCCAACAACAAAAACACCTTTTCCCTTAACACTTTTCAACAAACCTTCCATAACCAAAACTGAAATGGCGTTTCGCACCGTCAATCGATGAATGCCATACAGTTCTGCCAGTTCATTCTCTGATGGAATACTCATTCCAGGCAAGAACTCTCCACTATCAATCTGATCTCGAATTGCTTTTCTGACCTGCAAATATATCGGTGATTGATAATCTATCGCCTTCTCTTCCTTCAAAGCAATCCCCCATTTCCATCTACTTTTTTTATCGTTTCAATACGCTGAACAATTGAATTCGATCTGCTCGAACCCACGACTGGAACGATTCTACAGGTTCATTTTTCTCATCCCAGGCGACGCCATCCAAGTAAAATAGGGCCGTTTCTTCCTGAAGATTCAATTGGTCTGCCTCACTTTTGCCTGCATAGGTCATACCAACCTTCTCATTCCCACCCAAAATCATGACACCATAGTGGTTCTTCAACACTTCATACAGAGATTCTTTTTCGAAGTCAAACCGGATCAATTCAGGAAACCGATCCTCACTCAAGCAGGTCCGTTCTAACATCAGGGGCTCTCCATCAAGCATTCGAAGGCGAATCAACTCATAAATACCCCTGCCAATAGAAACATGCAGAACATTCGAAAGCTGTTTGGTGCATGGAATCAAACGAAAGGAAACGACCTTCGATTCAAAGTCCTTCCCCTTGTTTGCCAGCAATTCGGTAATCGATTGACTATCTTGGAGGTTTCGCACGATTTTCGGTTCAGCGACAAAGGTACCCGATCCTTTCTTGTTGTAGAGCTTGCCCTCGGCAATCAATCGCTTGATCGCCGAGCGCAGAGTCGTTCGATTCAATCCCCACAATTCACAAAGAGCGCGTTCGGATGGAAGTTTCGCATGCGGCTTCACTTGATTCTTTCTGATATGCCATTCAATTTTTTCCATCGCCTCATCACGTGGCCGACTGCGATATTCTCGATTCATCGCGGCCTCCTTTCCATCTCAATTCCTTGTAACTTCAGTTGGTAGAATCATATCACACTCTAAATTTCCGATCAATCAAACATCTCTACAACTACTAACAGCTACTAATACGGCATCAAGCCTCCATAGTATCGACGGTCATCTGGATTGTGGTCTTTGCTGATCGACAAGTAATAATAGAAATACTCCAAAGGAACAAAAAGAACAAAGGGTGCTAGCATGGGGTGCATATCCTCGATATAGTCTTTTGCATCGAATACAATCACATCCGAAGTCAGCTTTTCAACGAAATGAATCGCGCGTTCCGTGGTATGGCGTGACTCATCTGTTCCCAACATAAAGACGTAAGGAATTCCCTCTTCCACCACCTCTAGAGGACCGTGTCTGAATTCTGCCGCATTCAATGCAGCACCGTGGGTCCACGTAAACTCAAGCATGGTAATTACGCCTTCCTTGTAAGCCAAGGGCATCAAGGGACCTGCTGCAACGGTATAGATAAAAGGCCATTTGCAAGCCTTCTCGCCCAATTTCATGGAAGCTTCTTCCGTCTCCTTGACCAATTTCGACAAAATTTCCGGTAGCTTGTTAAGATCTGATCGAATTTGGGTCGCTTCTTCGTTCGGGTCTATCTTTTCAATCATTTCCAAAGCAAAACAATAAGTGAGTAACAAGTGAACTTCCCAAATACACTCTGCGCCATAGGCGATCACTTCCTCGGCTGCATCCGCAAGCAGGTTTCCATCTGGGTTTTTGGTTAAGCCAACTGTAATTGCACCTGCTTTTTTCGCCTTCTCCAAAGACAGGGATACCTCTTGGGAATTTCCAGAATCTGAAACACCGATTACCAAGCATTTTTCATCCAATTTTTTTGGCGTATGGTCGAGAAAATCCCAGCCGCTATATGCCTCGCAAGGCATCTCTGAATACTTGTCAAAAACCATCTTTGCTGTCTGACATGCACACAAAGGGGAACCACAAGCCACATAGTAGACACGCTCGATCCCCTTAGAAACC
Source organism: Gottschalkiaceae bacterium SANA (assembly GCA_036323355.1). Lineage (GTDB taxonomy): Bacteria > Bacillota > Clostridia > Tissierellales > GPF-1 > GPF-1. Next base: position 3,256,875 of record AP028876.1, read on the forward strand.
GCCTGATTCACGATTTCCTTAATCCGTGGAAAATCACGCCTTATAATTGTTTCCACTTCTTGAACCATGTTCCCCGTTACCAGAAAATCCACTTCATTCTTGTCAATCTTCAACATTTCCATCACTCTCCTTTTTTATTGATCTCATTCACTTTGCAAATTCGCAATAGCCACAACGATGAGATTTGAAACCCTACTATTATTTTCATACTAATTAAAACCACTTGGATATATAAGTTAATTGTTTTTCATACCAATCTTATCGATGTTAGTATATCATTCCGTTTTTTTTACGTCAATGCCTATTTATTCTGAATATTTAGCGATTACTTTCCAGTTATTTTTCTTTTTTCGAATCAAAACCATAAAGCTCTATAAATTTTGATAATCAGGTTGAATGTTTTTCATACCATATAAAAAAACCCCACACAAGTTTTCCTTGTGCAGAGTCCTTCACATTTCTACTCTTTAAATTAATCCAAGTGCTTTTTTTGCCAATTGATCTGCCATTTCATTGTAAGTATCGCCTGTATGGGCTGCCACCTTCACAAACAATACCTGAAGCTGATCTTTAATCGATTCATAGTAAGCGCGATAGGCTTGCGTACCCGGTTTATTCGCTTTCCACTCGCGAAGCGGCCAATGGCGAATTCCAGCATAATCATGGAAAATCACCAGGCGAAGGTAGCCTTCTTCGACAACTTTCCTCATGGCCAGTTCTGCAGCGTAAATCTCCCCTGAAACATTGCGCATATCAACAAGTTCCGGGTCCTCACCCATCACACTAAGAGTCTTGGTCGTTTGATCCGCATATAAAAGGACAACACCTGATCCGTAACGCATGGTTTTTACATCGAAGCTGCCGTCCACATAAGCGTACACCGTGTCTGGCGAGTCCGGCCAATCCGGTAAACCTGTGCCCTCTTTCGAGCCTGCTTTGCGCTCCGGTTCTCCTCCAAGAAAATCAAGAGCTTGCGATTTTGTGGGAAAACTCTTGTAAACGGCACCCGAGACTCCCTTTACCTGCGCTTTGCAATCATCCCAATTTTCATAAATACCTGGCTTTGAACCCACTTTAACAGCATAGAACTTCTTAGCCACGGAAGCCGTCCACTTCTTGGCGTGTTGGCAAACTGCTTTGCGCACCGGCCTTTTGTACCGTCAAAGCACCAACCTTGGTCGCAAACTCAATCGCCTCTTCCAGTGATTTCCCTTCCGCCAAGGCAACCGCTACACCACCATTAAAACTATCGCCAGCTGCTGTTGTATCCACCGCTTTGACCTTGAAAGCAGGGAATTGACGACTGCCATTCTCATCAATCACCAGACAACCCTTAGAACCCAAGGTTACAATCAAAACTTTAACGCCTTTAGCCATCATGGCTTTTGCTGCTGCTTGAAGCTCATCTTGACTTTCGGTCGGCATACCAGAAAGAATCGCCAATTCAGTTTCATTCGGTGTTAAATAATCAACATTTTGAATGAGTTCATCTGCCAAAGGCACGGCAGGTGCTGGATTCAAAATCGTTACTTTCCCTTGTTCCTTTGCTAACTTAAGCGCATAAGTTACCGTATCTAAAGGGCTTTCCAATTGTGTAATCACAATCTCCGATTCCTCAATAACCGATTTTGCCGCATCAATATCTGCTGGCTTCAATTCCGCATTGGCACCCGGAACAACCACAATCGCATTATCTCCGTCAGCTTGTACGGTAATCAAAGCAATCCCTGTTGAGGTTGGCGCTTTTGTTACGCCTTGCGTATCTACTTTCGCATCCTTCAAAGCTTGGATTAAGGCTTGACCAAAAGCATCTTGGCCCACTTTTCCAACCATAGCAACATGGCCTTGCAAACGCCCCATGGCCGCCGCTTGATTGGCACCCTTGCCTCCAGGAACTTGATTAAAACTTTCTCCCAAAACAGTTTCGCCAACAACAGGAATTCGCTGACCCCTTGCTACCAAATCCATATTTAAACTTCCTACCACACAAATCTTTCCCATGTGAATCCTCCTTGTTTTCATTTTCAGTCCTATTGTATCAAATTCTAGAAATTTCTACACCACTACATCACGAATTCATACACATTTCACAAAAATTGGGATACAATAAAAGGAACAAGGAGGTGAAAGTATGAAGAAATTTTTCAAAGGGTTATTCCTTTTGATCCTTATTCTCGCTTTGATCGGCGTTGGACTGATCTTCACCGTGAGACCCGACAATCCCAATCAATACACACTCGTCAAAGAACAGCCGCAATTGCAGGATATTATCTCCGGTGCAGAACTAGGCGTAATGGATGGCTTGCGACTAAGTTTTTCTGAAACGCTTCTTAACCAAATTTTCTCTAATGGCATTCTTCAGTCTTTAAATGAAAATCCGAAAGCAGGTGTTGAGTTTAATGGTTCAAGACTCTATATTCAACAAGAAATCCTACATGTTGGTGCATCACTCGAATATTATCGCATCCCGATTGGCCTTGACGCCATTGCAAATGTTGATGTAGAAGGCGATGAAGTAGTTATCACCTTTACCGATATTCAAGTAGGTGCATTGACTTTACCAGATTCAATTTACAACCGAATCATTGACACTGAGGAGTATCGCTTCCCTCGAAAAATGGAGATGTTCACAATCGATTCCTTTGATTTTGTTAATGATCAACTGGTCGTTTACTTTTCCATTGAAGCAGACCAATTGCTTCAACAGTTTACAAACAAATAATTGGCAATCAATTAAAAACAAGACCCATCGACGAGTCACGCATAATATGCGGCCTCGTCGATGGGTCTTATTACATTCTTGTTCTTCGGATCCTTTCGGATCGTCAACAATTCTATTGCTCTAGGAATAACTCAGGGTCGATATAGGCCCCGTTGATTTTAATTTCATAGTGGATATGCGGTCCCGTACTAAGCCCCGTGCTACCCACTTTAGCAATGGTCTGGCCCTGTATGACTTCATCGCCCTTACTGACCAGTAACTTCGAGGCATGGGCATAAACTGTTTCCAGTCCATTGGCATGTTGAATCGTTACCATATAGCCATAGCCGTACTGATACCCGGCTGAAGTAACAACCCCTTCGGCAGTTGCAAAAATCGGTGATCCATAATCCCCAGGAATATCCACACCAGTATGATTAGACCGTCCATTTAATATTGGATGACGTCTTGTGCCAAAAGGAGAACTGATTCGTCTGCCTTCTACCGGCCAAATTCGAGGTACATCCTCCATAAAGGCCGTTAATTGCTCTTCAATTTCAAGCAGCCTATCCGTTTCTGGCGAGCCTTCTTCCATGGTTAACCAATCAGCAATCTCTGCCACATTGACAATCATATCGTCAATTTCTTCAGAAGAATCCATCAAGGGTTCAATTTCTTCCCGAGAACCCGACCGATCCTGCAATTGAATATTGGCCGAAAGCATATATGTTTGTGCCAGCACTTCCGTTTTTTCTACCAACACTTCCAACTGATCTGTCATCTCGCTGGTCGTTTCCCGGTAGTCTTTAATAATTTCCAGATCCTCGGCTATATCATCAGTCCTCATCGCCAACGTATTCTGCTGTGTTTCAATCAACTCGTCCTTGGCAACCGCTTGCGCCTGCAAACTTGCCACTTGCGTGCGAAGATCACCAACTTCTGCTGTCATCATCGTCACAAAAACAAACATTCCAACCACGGCAAGGCCTAAAGCCCATTTTAACTTTCGGCGAAAATGGCGAACATAATACACCTTTTGTTCTTGGTCTTTCAAATGATGAATCCGAATTTCAGTACTATGCTGCAGGAGAATTTCTTTCTCCTTGGAAAACCAATTCTTCGCCTTGCTTTTCCCTCGCATTATATCTGCACCCAGATCTCTCACTACCTGCCCCAATTGGGCCATGAGGCTTTTCGATTTTTCTTGATCGTTCTTGTTTTGTTTATTCAATCTCTTCCCCCGCTTCCCGTCGGTTTCCAGACGTAAAGTTATTATATCATCGATTCGGGGGTAATCTCAAGAATAATCTGAAAATGGAAATATCAAGCAGATTGTGTTCAAGCAATCGAACCTAAAGAAAAAACAGGGAGAAATCCCTGTTTATAGTATGCTTAAAAAAATGTCTATTAACTTTGGATCAAACTTTGACCCAGACTCTTGGCGCAAGATTTCTATGGCCTCTTCCCGACTCCACTTTTCCCGATAACACCGATCATGAGTCATGGCGTCAAAGGCCTCGATAATACCAATCAGCCGTGCCGTCAAAGGAATCTCATCCCCCTTTAGTCCATGGGGATAGCCCGTTCCATCCCAATGCTCATGGTGGAGCAAGATATCGTTCGCCACCAAGGCAAGATCATTGAGTCCCGAAGCAATCCGGTATCCAATCTCCGAATGCTTCTGCATAATATCCCATTCTTCCTTGTTTAAGGTATCCGGCTTATACAGTATTTCTTTTGGTGTCGCCAATTTTCCGATGTCGTGGGCATAGGCCAATTTTTTTAATGCCATTTTATCTTGATCATTCAGACTCATGGCATCCGCCATTTTGATCACCATGTCTTGAATTCGAGTGAAATGATCAAAATTTTCATGAGTACGCGAATCCAGAGATTCAATCAAAGTCGCTGACATACTGTCGCGCTCTTTCCGTTTCTCCCACAATTTGTTGCGGTACATCTGATCTTCCGCCTTTTGGTAGCTCTCCGCTAAGCGTTTCCCCTTGGATTCAATCACGCCAAAACCGCTAGAGACACTCGCTTGAATCGGTAGGTCAAAAGCACCCACTTTTTTTCTGATCTTCTTTTGCCGTTCAGAGATCTCATCAACTTCCACGTTTGGAATAATAACAGCAAATTCATCCCCGCCAATCCTGAAAATTTTTGTCGGAGTTTCAAATTCAGACTTCAAGCTTGCTGCAAAAGTCGTCAATAGCAAATCACCTTCACCATGACCAAATCCATCATTCAATAACTTCAAACCGTCCACATCAAACAGCAAAATTCCTACGGGATACTGCTCCTCGGGAAGGTTGCTACGAATATACCGTTCAAAGGCATTGCGATTATAAGTACCCGTCAAAATATCATGATGGGCAAGAAACTCAACGCGTTGCCGTTCCATTTTCTTCTCATCAATATCTCGGATTACGCCAATAATTCGCTTCGCTTTTCCATCCTTGTCATAAGCTACATTCTTCAAACTCATTTCAATCCAGCGCTCTATACCCTCAAGACGAAGGCGCATCTCAATTGAAAAAGCCTCCAATTGACCATCTAGCAATTTGCGTCGTTTCTCAGCAATTTCACCTTGATCAGCAGGATGAATATCCGAAAAGAAAGAATCAAAATCATCAATATTCATAATTTTACAGCCGTTAAAGATCCGCCCCTCTGCATGGACACGGTCCTCATCCATTTCAATATCCAAAAATGCAAGATCAGCGGTATCGATTGCCATTTTAAGCCGTTCTCTCTCAATTTCCAAATTCCGTTGTTTTTTCACCATGATAGTAACATCCGAAAAAATTGTAATGAATTTCATAATGGCCGGTGAGTAAGCATGAATTTTCCAATGCTTGTTCAAATCTTCACCATAGTGGATAAAATTCTTAGCCTGTCGATTGACAGCTACATCTCCATATTCTTTAATTAAAGAGAGAGGTGTTGCCGGCAGAATTTCCTTTACAGTTTTCCCAATCACATCTTCTCGCTTCAATCCCAATAGGCTACAAAACGATTGATTCACTTCTAAAAACCGATAGTCCACCGGATTTTTCTGGTCATCTAAAATAATCTGATGTACCGCAACGCCTTCTTCCAGATGCTTGAACACATTATAATCCGAACCCATGCTATTTTCACCGTATCCCAGCATCGACTTCAATTCATTTTTCTCCCGCAAGACTACATAAAGGTATGGATCCACTTGCTCGTTAAGTAAAGTTGCGGTGATCACAACGTCTACTAGCTGCCCATTCTTCTTCCGGTGAACGTCTAGCATCTCGCCGTAGCCATTTTCACGAATTTTCTTCCATCGGTCATTCCAATCTTTCTCTAGAAAGGTCTCGCTGATTTCCCAAATTGAAAGGGCTTTCAACTCTGTTATTGTATAGCCTAAAAAATCCAGTACTGCTGGATTTCCATAAAAGCAACGCCCGATTTCATCAATTAGAAACAAAGGATCTTGCACCCGTCGAAAAACTCGATCCATTTCTTTTAGCACATTGACTTGTTGTCCACGCATCTTTCGTCCTCTCCCTATTGGCCTAGTACCCTTATTGTACAAGATGACAGAAGAAGCGTCCAATAATTTACAATTATAAATTTCTTAAAAAAAATCAGCTCCCAAAAGGAGCTGATTACAATTCTTCATTTAATAATACATGGTATCTTTTTTCAACACGCTACTCGCCAAAACATCAAAATGTTCCAAAGCCTTTCCTGTCCCTACAGCCACGCAAGAGATGGCATCTTCGGCTACATAAACTGGAATGCCCGTACGCTTTTGCAACAACTTATCAAGACCGCCTAGCATGGAAGCGCCACCTGCCATGATAATTCCTTTGTCCGCAATATCTGCAGCCAATTCCGGCGGTGTTTTCTCCAAGACAGAGTGAACAGCATCGGCAATGGAGGCAACCGGCTCTTCAATCGCTTCACGAATTTCTGAAGAAGAAACCTTGATGGTTTTCGGCAAACCAGAAACGAGATTTCGACCCCGAGCATCCATATATTTTTCTTGATCCAAAGGATATGCAGAACCGATGTTGATCTTTAAATCTTCAGCGGTACGTTCTCCGATCATCATATTATGCTTCTTGCGCATGTATCGCATAATCGCCTCATCGAATTTATTGCCAGCAACCTTGATCGATCGACTCACAACAATACCACCCAATGAAATCACGGCAATATCCGTGGTTCCGCCGCCCATATCAATAATCAAATGGCCGTCGGGTTGCGTAATGTCGAGTCCAGCACCAATAGCAGCTGCCACTGGTTCTTCAATGAGATAGGTTTTTGAAGCACCCGCTTGGTTCGAAGCGGATACAACAGCACGTTTCTCCACTTCTGTTACACCACTTGGCACGCAGACAATAATCTTGGGTTTGAATAGAGAAGTCCCAATTGATTTCTTGATGAAATACTTCAGCATTTTTTCTGTCACATCATAATCTGAAATTACGCCGTCTTTCAATGGTTTAATCGCTACAATATTCCCTGGCGTACGACCCAGCATTTGGCGAGCTTCTTCGCCGACTGCTAAAATTTTGTTGGTATTTCTGTCCAAGGCAACCACCGAAGGTTCGCTTAAAACGATTCCTTTTTTTTCCACATAAACGAGGATGGAGGTGGTTCCCAAATCAATTCCGATATTTTCTCTAAAAAATCCCATTTTTTCACCCTGCTCTTTCCGCAAATTCGCTGTAATATTCTTATTCATTATATCATAGCCGCTTTTCATTCCAACATGAAATTATTAAATACCTTGAAGATTAACAAAAAATTAATACAGCTTTTACCCATTGACCTACAGAAAATGCTTACGGGTAAAGCTTCACCGTAAGAAAAAACCACTAGCCCCGAAGGCTAGTGGTTTCGTTTTGCTACATCAATTCTTGTAATGGCACGTCTGAGGGCTGCTTCAGCCCGAACCAGATCCAAATCTGTCGGTCCGTGCTTCAATCGATCCTTGGCACGCTCCATCGCCGCTGCGGCGCGATCAATATCAATCTCGTCCGGCCACTCGGCTGAATCTGTTACAATCATAATATAGTTTTCTTTCACCTCGGCATAACCGGAAGAAATGGCCGCTTCCTTCCACTGGCCCGCCTGTTTGATTTTCAATCGAGCAATTCCCAATTGTGTCACCATCGGATAATGACCCTTCAAGATCCCTAGGTCTCCTTCAGTCCCCCGAATAATGACCATTTCAACCTCTTCAGAAAAGAAATGGCGATTGGGTGTTACCACATCGAGTCGGAACGTTGACATCCGATCCCTCCTCTACACTTTCAGTGATTTTGCTTTTTCTATAGCTTGCTCTATGGTTCCCACATAAAGGAATGCTTGTTCTGGCAAATCATCATGCTTGCCATCCAAGATTTCTTTAAAACCGCGAACGGTTTCTTTCAGTGGAACATAGACGCCATTCATTCCCGTAAACTGTTCTGCGACCGTGAACGGTTGAGACAGGAATCGTTGAATCTTTCTCGCGCGGGTAACGGTCAACTTATCATCTTCCGACAACTCATCCATACCCAAAATCGCGATAATATCCTGCAGTTCTTTATAACGCTGTAGCATTTCCTGCACATCCCGCGCCACTTTATAATGCTCGTCTCCAACTACATAAGGATCTAGAATTCGTGAAGACGAATCCAATGGGTCAACGGCAGGATAAATACCCAAAGCCGCGATCCCGCGATCCAATACAGTTGTTGCATCCAAATGGGCAAAAGTTGTTGCCGGTGCCGGGTCAGTCAAGTCATCGGCAGGCACATAAACAGCCTGAACCGAAGTGATCGATCCCTTTTTGGTTGATGTGATTCGCTCTTGGAGCGCACCCATCTCCGTTGCCAATGTTGGCTGGTAGCCTACGGCTGAAGGCATACGACCCAATAGGGCGGAAACCTCTGAACCAGCTTGAGTGAAACGGAAGATATTATCGATAAACAACAAAACATCCTGTCCCTCTTGATCTCGGAAGTTCTCTGCAATGGTAAGGCCTGTTAAGGCAACACGCATACGCGCTCCAGGCGGTTCATTCATCTGACCAAAGACCAAAGCAGTCTTGGCCAACACGCCCGACTCCTTCATCTCGTAATACAAGTCGTTCCCTTCACGGGTACGCTCGCCAACGCCTGCAAAAACGGATAATCCGCCATGTTCCGTTGCGATATTGTTAATCAATTCCTGAATCAATACGGTTTTGCCGACGCCCGCGCCGCCAAAGAGACCGATCTTACCACCCTTTGCATAGGGGCAGATCAAGTCAACCACCTTAATTCCAGTTTCAAAAATCTCTGTTGAAGTTGCTTGATCTTCAAAAGAAGGGGCTGCCCGGTGAATCGGTAGATGAGGTGCGTCTGCAACATCATCCCCGCCGTCAATTGCTTTTCCGATTACACTAAACATCCGACCGAGGGTTTTTTCCCCTACTGGTACAGAGATTGGTGCGCCCGTATTGACCGCTTCCATTCCACGAACAAATCCATCTGTTGAATCCATCGAGATACATCGCACCATATCGTCTCCAATATGCTGCGCCACTTCCGCAATGACACTGCCATTCGGACCGTCAATCTCAATGGCCGTGTTCAATTCTGGAAGATTGCCAGCATCAAAACGAATATCAAGTACCGCTCCGATAATCTGTGCTATCTTTCCCGTTTTATTTTCAGCCATGGTTGCTCACTCCTTTATTACAATGCATTTGCGCCGCTGACAATCTCCGTGATTTCCTGTGTGATCGCCGCTTGTCGCGCCCTGTTTTTCAAAAGATCTAGGTCTTTGATTAATTCTTCTGCGTTATCAGTCGCACTTTCCATGGCAACCCGTCTTGCGCCCTGCTCACTGGCAGAGGCTTCAATTAAGGCTCCATACACGGCGCCAAAAACATACTTCGGCACCAAATAACCCAACACGACTTCTGGTGATGGTTCATATTCAATCAACGCTTGTCTCTTGTCCTTTTGAGAATCCTCTTTCAGACCTTCCGCAGGCAATAACTTCAAGACTTTCGGATCATAGGAAATAGTCGACTTAAAATGCGTATATACCACATTTACCTCGTCAACTTCACCCCGTTTGAATAGATCGAGGGCTATCTCGCCAATATGTTTGGCATCCGAAAAAATTGGTGCTTCCGAAATTCCACTGAAGGAATCGACGATATCGTAATTCCTACGAGCAAAATAATTTCTTGCTTTATTGCCAACGATCAACAGCTTTACCGAAGAGAGATCCGAGACTTGAGACTCCACCAACTTATTGATATTGGTGTTATAGCCTCCACACAATCCACGATCCGATGCCAAGACGATAAAGAGACGTTTTTTTACCTCTCTTGCATCCAGAAACGGATGTTTAATTTTGCCGGAGTTCGCGAGGATTTCTTGAATGCTTTCAATAACAGCAAGAGAATAAGGTCTAGTTCGATCCAATTGGGCACGAGACTTTCTTAGTTTCGCAGTTGCAACCAATTCCATCGCCTTGGTGATCTTCATCGTGGAATTTACCGACTTGATCCGGCTTTTAATCTCTTTCGCATTAACGGCCATTCAATCCCCTCCTTTCTTTCGGCTATTCTATAGGGTTTCTAAAAACTTTTTCTGAAATTCGAGGATTACTACATCCATGTTTTTTTGCACATCATCAGAAAAACTGGTATCTTCCAAGATCTGTGTCAATAATTCCGGATGATTTGCTTCCACATCAGCCAGTAATTCTGTTTCAAATTCCTTAACCTTCTCAACAGGAATAGGAGACAAATATCGCTTCTGAATCGCATACAAAATCAAAACCTGTTTTTCAACAGAAAATGGATTGTATTGCGACTGTTTCAAAACTTCCATAACGCGCGCACCATGATCCAAGGTGGCTTTCGTCGCGTCATCCAAATCAGAACCAAATTGCGCAAATGCTTGCAATTCTCGGTATTGCGCCAATTCCAGCTTCAAAGAACCCGACACCTTCTTCATGGCCTTAATTTGTGCGGCACCCCCTACACGGGATACAGACAAACCAGCATTCAAGGCAGGTCGTTGACCGGCGTTGAAAAGTTCCGTCTCCAAGAAAATCTGTCCATCGGTAATGGAGATTACATTGGTTGGAATATAGGCAGCAATATCGCCCGCTTGGGTTTCAATAATCGGCAATGCCGTAATCGATCCGCCACCGAATTCCGGTGTCAAACGTGCAGCACGCTCAAGCAAACGAGAATGAAGATAGAAGACGTCTCCCGGGTAGGCTTCACGTCCTGGCGGTCTCTTCAACAACAATGACATGGCACGATAGGCCACAGCATGTTTGGAAAGATCATCATAAATAATGAGTACATCTTTCCCTTGATCCATAAATTCTTCTGCGATGGCACACCCTGCATATGGCGCCAAATATTGTAGCGGAGCCAATTCGGATGCTGTCGCAGAAACGATCAAGGAATACTCCATCGCTCCATTTTTCTCTAATACTTCCATCAATTGTACAACTGTCGATCGTTTTTGACCGATAGCAACATAGATACAAATCACATCTTGACCCTTTTGGTTCAAGATCGTATCCACCGCTACCGCAGTCTTTCCAGTTTGACGGTCACCAATGATCAATTCCCGCTGGCCACGGCCGATGGGGATCATGGAGTCAATGGTTTTAATACCGGTTTGCAAAGGCACATCAACACTCTTACGGGTAATAACCCCTGGTGCTACCTTCTCTACCGGTCGGAATTTTTCCGTTACAATTGGACCCTTGCCGTCAATCGCTTGCCCTAAGGCATTGACAACGCGTCCGATCATGGCATCCCCAACGGGAACTTCCACAATCCGTTCGGTCCGTTTTACAACGTCCCCTTCCTTGATATGCTCATCAGAACCAAGTAAAACGACTCCGACGTTGTCTTCTTCCAAGTTCAACGCCATTCCAAATACGCCGCCTTCAAATTCCAACAACTCGCCTGCCATCGCCTTTTCCAGGCCATGGACACGCGCGATTCCGTCACCAACCGCAATTACGGTTCCAACATCAACCACATCAAGCTTGCTTTCATATCGTTTGATCTGTTCTTTAATAATTGAACTGATCTCTTCTGGTCTCAGATTCATAGATTCGGTTTCACCCCTATCGCTTGATTTACAGTGTTACCTGCTTTAATTCTTCCTGTAGGTTGTTGAGTTTCCCTTGAACAGATCCGTCAATGACTTGATCTTTCATTCGCAACAACACACCGCCAATAAGACTTGCGTCGACTGCATTTTGCAGACGAACCTCTTTACCCATTTTTTTCGAAAGAGAAGCTGCCATACGCTCAATTGCCTCAGGTTTCATAGCAATCGCCGTCGTTGCAACGGCTTCTACAATCCCTCGCGCTTCATGGTACAAGGCGATAAAGGCAAGTTGGATTTCCCTGATTTCACTTAACCGATGCTTGTCGACCAAGATAAATAGAAAATTCAACATCTCTTGTGTGATTTTTCCGGTAAATAGCTCTTGAAACATGGCTTTCTTTTCGGATTGAGAAACTTTTGGATGCTGCAAGATTACCTGATAATCCACTTCCGCTTCAAACAAATCCGCAATTGCAGACAACTCGTCCTTAAAAGCGTCAAGTAAGTTCTCCTCACTTCCGACTTCAAACAATGCCTCGGCATATCGCTTGGCAACTAGTTCTGCCATGTCGACTCGCCTACTTCATCAATAAATTGATCGATCATGGCCGCGTGATCCGCATCCGATAGATCGCGCCCAACAACCTTTGCAGCTGCAAGCACTGCCACATCTACGATCGCTTGTTTCACTTCATCTTGAGACTGCGCTTTTTCCAAGGCAATCTCTTTTTGTGCCCGTTGAATCAAAGCTCCTGCTTCTTGTTTCGCTTCATTCACCAAACGATCCGACAATTCTTCGCCTCGTTTTCTCGCCTGGTCAATAATCGCACGGCCTTCTTCTTTTGATTCCAAAATATGACCTTCATATTCCGATTTCAATTCATTCGCCGCCGCATTCATTTTTTCAGCCTCTGAAATTTCCTTTTGAATCGCCGCTTGACGCTTGGCTAAAAACTCCGTCATTGGAGCCCATAAGTACTTTCTAATGACCAAAAATAGAATAACGGTTGAAACAATCTGCAAGCTAAAATTATGAAGATCGGGCAATAAATTAATAGTCATGCTGCTTGCCCTCCTTTTCTACAATTACTTCGTGTCAATTTAAACGAAAGGATTCAAGAAAAGAAGAATCATCGCGATAACCAACCCATAAATACCGGTTGTCTCGGCGATCGCCTGGCCCATGACCATGGTTCGAATAATATCTCCTTGTGCTTCCGGTTGACGACCAACCGCTTCACAACCCTTACCTGCTGCATATCCCTGGCCGATACCAGGACCGATTCCGGCGATGGCTGCAAGACCCGCGCCAATTGCTGAACAACCCATTACAAACGCTTCACTCGTGATTCCTTCTAACATGTTTGTTTCCTCCTATACGGTTTTAATCAATGATTTAATGTTGCCTAGTCTTCCATGGCTCCTGAAATAAAGATCATGGTAAGAATTGTAAAGATAAAGGTTTGGATCAATCCTGCAAAGATATCAAAATACGCATGCAGGGCTGGTGCAAGAATTGGTGCGAACCAACCCAAAGCGCCGTAGAGCAATCCCATAATCAACGCGCCTGATACAATGTTTCCGAATAGACGAAATGATAATGATACAGGATTTGCAATTTCACCGAGCAAATTAATCGGCAAAAGAAGCGCAAACGGCTCTGTGAAACTTTTGAAGTAGCCCAATTTTTGTGACTTGAATCCAAAAAACTGAGTTAAGAAGAATGTCATAATGGCCAAAGCCAAAGTGACATTATAGTCCGATGTTGGCGGTGTAAAGCCAATCAATCCCAAAAGGTTAGCAATTGCCAAATAGATGGCCAGCATGCCAATGTAGGGTTCAAACCCTTTCCCCTTTTTCCCCATGGTTGATGCTACATAAGAGTTAATTCCCGTTACAAAGATCTCTAGGATATGCATCACACCTTTGGGCGGTTTTGTCGGGTCTGTAGCCTTGATTTTCCGACTCATGATCATAAAGAAAATACTTAAAATCAAGACAATGATGACACTGTTAACAAGGGTGTCATGAATAAAAATTTGTTGGTCTCCGAGGGCAAATTGCAACCCCATCCTACCTGTTTCTTCCACTTATCTCCCTCCTTTCTTACGGGTTTTACCTTGCAAACTTTGAAGCACAACATCTGCAAGTATCATACTCTTTACTAAAAAATAACCACAGGCTGTTGCGATTCCATTCGTCGAAGGCGAACGAAACGCAAAATATAAGACAATGCCGTAAATCGTATACCGAATCATGTACTGCCCCATGGCATATCCCTGAACTCGGCTTTGCGGCATTGATGTAGTTCGTATCAAAGAGAGGGTCATCAATCGAAAGTTCAATAGATTAATGATCGCTCCAATTAAAAAACCCTTAACAATTGGATTTGGATTCGGTAATACCAGGCTAAGGATTATGCTAATGACACCGGCAACCACAAGCCCTCGGCTGGTGATTCGTTTGACTGGATCTTCAGAAATCGGGTCCATCATCTTCATCCTCGTCCTCCTCTCCCCAGTTTTTTATGGGTTTGTTTTCTTCCTTAAGTCCCAAACGAAGAATGGTCATAAAACTGGTAGCAACCCCCAACAAAAGAAAGATTAGGGTAAAAACAAGGCCGGTTCCCAACCATTCATCGAGCTTCTTGCCCACGAATAAAGCAAGTAGAATCGTCGAAATAATCGTTATACCGATCTGCGTAATTAAAGCGACATTTTTCATGATCGAAACTTTTTCTTTCCGCTTCATACACCGTCCCCCATCTCTTTATTATATGACGGAATCATTTAAGAAGAAAATACAAAAACCATTACCAATATGTATTTTATCACGTTTCAGCATCTCTAAAAAGAAATTTCCCCTTAAACGCTGTAAACCGTGAATTTTTGGCATTTTACTCCAATTTTCAAATAGGAATCGTTTGCCTTTGTTAAATTTTTCATAAAGTTTTCAGATGCAAAAAGTAGACATGGATTCCAGCCATGTCTACTCTATCAACTCCATTGTCTCCAAGAGGATTCCCTTTACTTGTTAAATTAATAACATTTCTTTTCTCATAGTGTAATTCATTGGTCCAACCCTTGTCAAATGAAAATTTTCCCTCTTTCTTAAGCAGGACTCGCAGATCCTTGATTTCCACGGGCATTCCCCGCTCAGCTTTTTCGTCGTTTTGTATTTGCATCAATTGCCATCCCTTTTTAACCATTCTCAAAATGCTTCATTTTCATAAAAAAAAGCGAACGTTTTCCCTGGCTTGATAAATTTTGTATACAAAATACTTTAATTGGGTTTCAGGATATCATTTCCTTTTCCTTCTGTCAATTGTTTCTTCAACAAGACTTCCATCCCATTTATAAAGACAATTTCAAACACTAAAAATGCACCAAGAAGCGCTTGATTTTCGTCAAACTTTCCGGGTGCATTTACTCTTTAATTTTGCTTTAAAAGTATTTCAACGATTTGCTCAGCAGCATTTCCTTCTCCATATGGATTAACGGCGTTTGCCATGGCCTCATAAGCGGCCGGCTGAGTAAGCAAGGTCCTTAATTCGCCAACCAGCAATTCCCGATCAGTTCCAATCAGTTTTGCTGTTCCTGCTGCAATGCCTTCTGGTCGTTCGGTTTCTTCTCTAACCACCAAAACCGGTTTCCCCAATGCTGGTGCTTCTTCTTGAATACCGCCAGAATCTGTTACAACCAAATCTACCTTGGCCAGCAAATTAGCCAGTGTCAAATAGTCCAAGGGTTCAATCAAATGAATCCGCCCATGGTCAGACAAATGCCGGTAAGCAATTTCTCTCACCTTGGGATTTAAGTGCATGGGAAAAATCACTTCCACATCTGCTTGTTCTTCTACAATCTGCCGAATCCCTGAAAAAATTCGTTCCATGGGCTGGCCAATATTCTCACTGCGATGTGACGTTAACAAGATGACCCGACGGTCCTTATAATCAATTTCGTTCAATAAAGAATCTGAAAATGTAAACTTGTCTTCAATAACAGACAACAAGGCATCAATAACGGTATTACCCGTTACAAAAATTTTAGCCTCGTCGATACCTTCTGCCAGCAAGTTTTGCCGACTAACTGTCGTTGGAGCAAAATGAAAATCCGTTAGAACGCCTGTCAGTTTTCGATTTGCTTCTTCTGGATAGGGAGAATACATGTCATGGCTTCTAAGTCCTGCTTCCACGTGCCCCACCTTCACCTTATGGTAAAAAGCGGCCAAAGCACCGGCAAAAACTGTACTTGTATCTCCTTGCACCAAAACAACATCCGGCATTTCCTTCTCGATCACCGACTCCAATCCCGTCAAGGCGCGTGATGTAATCTGAGAAAGACTTTGTCCAGGAGAAAAGATATCTAAATCATAAGCCGGCTCTAAAGAAAAAATCTCCAACACCTGATCCAACATTTGGCGGTGTTGGGCCGTTACACATAAAATATGATCAATCTTCTCTTCCATCTCCAATGCCTTCACAATCGGTGCCATCTTGATTGCTTCCGGCCTCGTCCCGAATATCGTCATTACTTTCAATCGTTTCATCTGTGGTTTCATTGATCTGCTCCTTTCGTTGCTTGAATAACCGTTGATTGTCGCACCAGAGAAAAAAACCAGCCAGAACAAAGGCAACGGCAATAATTCCAATCAGCCCCCATGCGGAAAGCTGAACCTTTTCTTTCGTTAACACATAAGCCAAAATTCCCAAGCCACCGGTGATTCCATAGAGAATCAAAACAGTCTGCTTTTGATTCAATCCCAAGTCCAAAAGACGATGATGCAAATGCCCCTTGTCAGCTTCCATAATCGGTCGCTTATTCACCATTCGTCTAACAATGGCAAAAAAAGTATCGAAAATAGGAAGGCCTAAGATCAGAATCGGCAAAATAATCCAAAGAACAGTGATGGATTTCATCACGCCTTGTATCGAAACGACCGCCAGCATATAGCCCAAAAACAAGGCGCCCGTATCCCCCATAAAAATCTGAGCCGGATTAAAGTTAAATGGCAAAAAGCCAAAAGCAGCACCAGCCAGTACAGCCGTGGTAGCCATAACCTGCGGATAAATCAAGTCTTGCCCTACAAAAAGAGAGGCTACGGCAAAAAGCGCTATGCTAGCAATCCCAGACACACCGCAAGACAAGCCATCCAATCCATCGATCAAGTTGACCGTATTCGTAATGCCTACAATCCAAATCGCCGTTAAAGGAAATAACAAATAATCGTAGTAAAAATAAGGAGCCGTATCACCAGCCCAAGTACCAAGGGAAAGAAAATCGATTCGTACGCCAGCTCCAATCAAGAAAATAGCAATCATCATTTCAATCATAAACTTGGTTTTCGCCGACACGCCCTTGGAATCATCTACCATACCCATCAGGATAATGACAAGAGCCCCTGTCATAATTGGTAAGAAATTTGCTCCATAGGGAAGAATCCCTGCTTGTCCCAAGGCAACTCTCGAAACTGTATAACCTATAAAAATCGCTAAACCACCCAACCTGGGAATGGGTTTGGTATGAACTCGCCTCGCATCCTTTGGTACATCGATCGCGCCAATTATTTTCGCAACACGCTTAGCAACCGGCGTCATCAAAAATGCAACGATTGCAGCGATACAAAACCCCATCAAATATGGATTCATTCCGACTCCTTATCTGCCGCTGATAGAAATGACGGCCGGCTGTACTCCTTCATATGCTCCGTTTTAATATGATCTGCGAACTTCAGCCAATCCCACTCCGGCTGATATCCCTTTGCAAAAACCACGCGGGTAATTCCCGATGATATAATCACTTTTTGACACTCAACACAAGGTTGATGGGTTACATAAAGGGTTGCCTCTTCCCGTTCTTCCGGTGATGCATTGATAATGGCGTTAATCTCGGCATGAATCGTTCGCCGACAATGACCGTCCACCATAAAGCAACCATCATCGTCACAATGAGGAAGTCCCTTGGGTGATCCATTATATCCTGTTGATTTAATTTGTTTATTTTTAACAATAACCGCGCCGACATGAAGGCGTGGACAAGTACTTCTCTCTCTGGCCATAAAAGCGATGTCCATAAAATATGTATCCCAATCTTTTCTCATTCTCGTCCTCCTGTGCTACCTATTTATTGTACCTGATTCAAATCTTGCAGACAAGACAAATGCCACGCTGTTCACTGAAAATACATCTGTTTTTCTATTGCAAATCACTTGTTTCATTTCTGTAAAATAACTTACACTTATGATATAATTAAAATGCTGGATGAGCGAATGTTCATTCAACGTCCTTATATAAAAAAGGAATCACCGATTGAGCGGTGATTCCTTTTTTTATCCTTCGATTTTATCAACGCGACGTGCGTGGCGTCCCCCTTCAAATTCCGTTTCCAGAAATGCCTGCATAATGGACCATGCCAATTCAGGTCCCACAGTCCGACCACCCATGGCCAACATATTTGCATTGTTATGGGCACGGCTCATACGTGCTGAAAACTCTTCACTGACCAAGGCGCATCGAATGCCCGCCACTTTGTTGGCAGCCAAAGAAATCCCAATACCTGTTCCACAGAAAACAAATCCGTATTGAAAGTCTTCTTCCATAACTGCCTGGGCAACTTTTTTTCCGACGTCTGGATAATCCACAGATTCTCCGTTGAAGGTGCCGTAATCCACAACTTCATGCCCAGTTTCCACAAGCTTACTCATCATAAATTCTTTTAACTCATATCCACCATGATCACTACCAATTGCTAATTTCATCTTTCTTCCTCCTTGATCACTTGACCCCCGGCTGCTTTTCGCATTCGATTCATCAATGCCGCACCCAGCCCCTCTTCTTCATATCCTTCCGCAAGTATCCATTGGATATTGCGCGCATCACACATTCTAAGCAAGTCAAACAACCGATTTGCGGCAATCTCTGGACAATCATAAGAACCTAAATTCCATACGTCCTGATCGGGCAATAACTTCGCTAATTCATCCGAAGCCAACACCACCCCTTTTCCAGAATTCTCTGTCAAGGCAGCAAGTGCACATTCCTTCTTAAAGGAAAGGCTCCCTTGCATCACCGTCATCTTCGCCCTTGGGGCATAATGACGATATTTTTGTCCAGGAGATTTGGGTATCTGCTTGGCATCCACACTTTCTAAAGCCGGATCTACCCGCACCTCTGAATAGATTTCCAAGAGCATTTCTCGAGTGACTCCCCCGGGACGCAAAATTTCAGGGACTTGTCCGGTTACATCTAAAACCGTTGACTCTACCCCAAATTGCGACTCAGGTCCTATAATAATTCCCGCAATTAACCCATCCAAGTCCTCCACCACATGCTGACCCCTTGTGGGGCTTGGACGCCCAGAGCGATTAGCAGACGGCGCTGCAATGGGCACACCTGCTGCGTCAATCAAGGAAAGAGCCACCGGATGGGCCGGCATGCGAATCGCCACCGTGTCTAGCCCTGCCGTTACGCAGTCCGGTACCTTTGTTGACCTGGGCATCACCAGGGTCAATGGGCCCGGCCAAAATCGCTTCATCGCCTTTCTGGCTAAGAATGGAACTTCCGTCACTAATTCTTCTACCATAGAAAGATTCGCCACATGTACAATCAGAGGATTGTCTGAAGGACGCCCTTTCGCTTGATAGATTTTTGAAATTGCCACAGGATCCAGGGCATTCGCCCCCAAGCCATAAACCGTTTCTGTAGGAAAAGCGACAAGCGATCCATTTCGGATCAACTTTGCCGCCTCCTTCATCCATTTATATTCTTGCTGATTTTCTTCTATTTGAAATAATATCGTTTTCAACTTTCCACGACTCCTCTTGTCTTTCCAATATGAAAAGCACCTTTCAAGGCTATTGGTGTTACGATTGTTGACAAAAGAACCATCACGATTACACTCGTAAAAATTTCCTGACCAATAATACCCATCTCCAGACCAAGGTTAGCAACAATCAATGCGACCTCTGCTCGAGGCATCATCCCAAGACCAATTTGAAGGGCCTCTTGGTTGCTAAACTTCGAAAGCTTTGCACCAAAACCAGAACCGATCAACTTGCCGATCAAGGCAACTGCTGTCAAACTTAGACTCAAGATGACAAGACTCCAGGTAAAAGGCGGCATATCCACTGCAATACCAATATGGACAAAAAAGATTGGCGTAAACAAGGCATAAGCGACCCGCTGCACTTCATGAGATACTTGGTTTCGAAAATGCGTGGTCGAAAAAACAACACCGGTGAAATAAGCACCAATAATCGCCGCAACACCCATTTCCTCTGCAAAAATTGCAGACAGAAAACAATAGATCAAGGCAGCCTGCAGCAATCTGCGTTGTCGATTAAAAAATTCAGCTCTTTTATTCAAAAGCTTATAGAAAACAACTCCAATTCCTATGGCAATCAGGAAAAATCCGATAATCTTCATAATTACCCAAAGCACGCTAGCCCCACCTGTCGGACTGATCATCCCCGTGACAACCGTTACAAGAATAATACCAATCACATCATCGATGATCGCCGCACCCAAAATACTCACACCCGCTCGGCATTTCAAACAGCGCATATCCCGAAGGGTTTGCACGGTAATACTGACGGATGTCGCCGTAAGGATAATTCCATAATAAATATACTCTAAATTATCAAGCCCCGGCCGCAAGAAATACAAGGCTGCTCCACCCAAAATAAAGGGAACGATTACACCGCCAAGCGCAATCATGGTTGAAGCCTTTCCAGAAGACTTCAGCTCATCAACATCAGTCTCAAGTCCTGCGATAAACATCAAGAGAATGACCCCAATCTCAGACATCTCTGTAATAAAAATCGAGTCATGAACCAGACCTAAAAAGGTGGGTCCGGCAATCAAACCACCCACAATTTGTCCTAAAACAGAAGGCTGGTTCAAGCGATTCGCTATATATCCGCCTAAATTTGCAACCAATATAATGATCACTAAATCCATTAGAAATTGATACTCTCCCAATCCCGTCATCTCCTTATTCTGCGTGTTACCAGTTAAGTCGTAATCGGCAATCGGCTAGTTGTCGTGAATCGGCAAACCGGTCAACTGTCATTATCGGTTAATTTGTTTTAATTTTTCTGCGTTATCAGACGTGATCAAAGCATCTAAAATTTCATTAATATCCCCATCCAAGAAAGCCTCGAGCTTATGGATAGTCATCGTAATTCGATGATCACTAACACGCCCCTGCGGGAAGTTATAGGTACGAATCTTGGCACTTCGATCTCCGGTACCTACCTGCAAACGGCGTTGCTGGGCAATCTCTTTGTTCTGTTCTTCCAATTGCTTCTCGTAGATCCGCGCCTTCAAAATTCGCATCGCCTTGGCTTTATTTTTCAACTGTGATTTTTCATCTTGCATGGCAACCACAATCCCTGTCGGAATATGGGTCAAACGTACAGCTGAATCAGTTGTGTTGACCGATTGTCCTCCGTTGCCGCTAGAACGGTACACATCACATCGAACTTCATTAGCCTGAATATTCACTTCCACATCATCCACTTCCGGCAATACAGCCACTGTAGCGATTGAGGTGTGAATTCGTCCCGCACTTTCCGTTGCAGGTACTCGCTGCACCCGGTGGGTGCCTGACTCGTACTTCATCCGCGAGTAAACGCCCTTGCCCTTGATCAGGAAAATAACCTCTTTATAACCACCAACTCCATTGTCGCTGACACTCATTAATTCAATTTTCCAACGATTTCTCTCCGCATATCGGGTGTACATTCTAAATAAATCTCCCGCAAAGAGTCCTGCCTCGTCTCCACCAGCGCCTGCACGAACCTCAACAATAACATTCTTATCATCGTTGGGGTCTTTTGGAATCAACATGGTTCGAATTTCCTGCTCCAAGTTTGGCAGTTGCTCCTCAATATCCTTGATTTCCTCTTTAACCATTTCGCGAAAATCATCTTCCAGACTTTTATCTGTCAGCATTTCCTTATTCTCGTCCAATGACTCTTTTAAGCTCTTATATTCTTGATACTTTTCTACGATTGGCTCCAATTCCGAATGTTCACGCATTAATTTTTGCCAAACTTTATTGTCCGCGATCACAGCTGGATCGGCAATTTTCATAACTAATTCTTGATGTTTTTTCACAAGAAAATCTAGTTTTTCTATCATATCCTCAATCCTTTCGATTAACCAGGTAATAGGTCGACAATCTATCCGTTAAGGCTCCTGTGCCTTTTCTCCCGAGACGACACGATCCAACCCAGCCAAATCAGGATGAATGGCAACGGATTGGTAACCCGCCTTCAGCAACAAATCCGCCACGGCTTGACCCTGGTCCGCACCAATTTCAAAGGCCAAAAGCCCGCCGGACCTCAAATAGCCCTTCGAAATTTTCACCAATGCTCGATAGAAATCCAAACCATCTTCTCCACCATCTAAAGCAAGGTGAGGTTCAAAGTCTCGTACATCCGACATCAAATCATCAATCTCCTGTTTTGGAATATAAGGAGGATTCGAAACCAATACATCCACTTTCTCTTGCAATTCCAAGGGAATCAACGGCTCGTCAAGATTCCCCAACAAGACCAAATATCGCATCAAATGATGGTTTTTTGCATTTTCAGTGGCCATGTATACAGCCATCTTACTAATATCTGTTGCAAATACCCGGGTCTCTTCAAGCTCTAACCCCAAGGTGATGCCAATGGCGCCACTTCCCGCACCAATATCTATAATCGTCTCCACGGGATGGGTCTTTGCCCATTCCACTATAATTTCAATCAAATGCTCGGTTTCCGGGCGGGGAATCAAGATCTCTTCCTGCACCGAAAAATCACGACCATAGAATTCCTTAACCCCGGTGATATAAGCGATGGGATAACCGGTCTTACGTTTGGCAATTACTTCCCGAAATTTATCCATTTCCACGTCAGTCAATTCCCGTTGGTGATGGGTCATCAAATAGACCCTCGATATTCTTAATAGGAAGGCTAGTAAAATTTCCGCGTCAAGACGCGGTGATAAAGACTGCTGTAATTGTTCCGTTCCCCAAATGAGAGCGTTTTGAATCTTCATTTATACTCACCTACCACATAGTATTTGTTAAAAATTGGCAAACAAAAAAGGGGGCATGACGCGCTTCGCCCATCCTGACCCCTTCAGCTTTTGGCCTATTTTGATTCCATGCCGTAACGCTTCTTGAATTTCTCCACACGTCCACCTTTTTCTGCACGTTTTTGAGTGCCCGTATAGAATGGATGACAAGCAGAACAAACTTCAACGCGAAGCTTCTCGTTCGTAGATCCCGTTTCGAACTCATTCCCGCATGCGCAGTGAACAGTTACTCTATGGTAATCTGGATGTATTCCTTTTTTCATAATTCTTCACCTCTTTCTAAAAAAGTAGTCCAGAAAAAACTCACTTTTCAACTGCTACAGTATATCACAGAAAAATAGCCTTTTCAATCATTATTTCGAAAATCTCTTGTTCATCAAATCAATGAATTCTCGATTGTTCTTGGTAACCCTCATTCCTTCAAGAATCATTTCCGTAACCTCCATGGTCTGCGAGGTCTGGAAGGCACGATGAATTCGCCACATACAAGCCATTTCTTCCTTGTTCAAGAGAAGATCTTCTCTCCGTGTACCAGATTTATAAATATCAAAGGAAGGAAAAATTCTTCTCTCCGACAAATTTCGATTTAAATGAATTTCCATATTGCCCGTTCCCTTGAATTCTTCAAAGATCACGTCATCCATTCTGCTTCCAGTATCAATTAATGCTGTCGCCAGAATGGTCAAACTTCCACCATCTTCAATATTCCGCGCCGCTCCAAAAAAACGCTTTGGTAAATGTAATGCCGCTGGATCCAAGCCCCCCGACAAGGTACGCCCCGATGAGGGTATTGTCAGGTTGTAAGCACGAGCCAATCGAGTAATGCTGTCCATAAGCACCACCACGTCTTTCCCTTGCTCCACAAGCCGCTTGCATCGTTCCAAGACAATCTCTGCTACCTTGGTATGGTGGCTCGGCATTTCATCAAAGGTAGAAGATACCACATCAGCACCAACAGATCGTTTCATATCGGTTACCTCTTCTGGACGTTCGTCAATCAAAAGAATGATAATCTCCGATTCAGGATGATGTTTTTCAATGCTATTGGCAATCTGCTTCAATAAAACTGTCTTACCCGTTTTCGGTGAAGCGACAATGAGTCCCCGCTGTCCCTTTCCAATAGGCGCAAACAAATCAATGACCCGAGTGGATATCTCTTTTGAGTCATCTTCCAAATGCATGCGTTCATCAGGGAATACCGGCGTCAAATTTTCAAATTGAGGTCGCCTAACCGCCCGCTCCGGATTCATGCCGTTTACTTCCCGTATAAAAAGGAGGGCCTTGAATTTTTCTCCTGCCTTGGGCGGACGCACAATTCCCTTAACCTTGTCACCGGTCTTCAAACGAAATCGACGAATCTGAGGCGGTGCAATATATACATCACCATCACTAGGCAGATAATTTCGTGTTCGTAAAAATCCATATCCTTCTGCCAAAACCTCTAACACACCTTCAATCAAATCCTGAGGCTTGTCTCCCACTTCATCCTTCAATCGCTCCGGTAGGGCCGAATAATGGCGTTCTTTGTTTTCTATCTTTTCCTGCTCTGCAACATCGCCCATAATCAAATCAATGACAGATGCTTTATCCGCACGCGAATACCCTTTTAACTCCATCGACTTGGCTATTTCTTTTAAGTCTTTTAAACTTTTTCTTTCCAATATGGTTCGATTCATTCTTCACCTCTGTTTGGGTTTTCTCCGCAATGGATCCATGCGAAATAGGCTGGCTTTTGTTTCATGCTATCACCTTGATGAAAAGAAGTCAAACAACGTAAAAAGCCGCCTTTCGGCAGCCACACATTTCAATACTTCAACAGCAAGTTCGGCCCACTGTGTCTTATCGAATTGTACTTTTTTCACAGTGCTTTCAAGGCCACAACTAAACGACAGCTTTCAGTTGACTTCCCAATGTTTTAATAACCGGAAGAACCAAAGCTGTAAACTCTTTATTCTCCTCAAGATTTCCATAAATCTCCTCACAACGCTTTTCGAATGCCTGCATGGCATCCTCTTTCATAAGGGTCAAAACAACCTTGGAGTCTGGAGAATCTTTTTCCAGCAGCCGTAAAAATCCGCCAACCATTGGAATTTCCAATTTTTGTTCTTCTTCCGGGCCAACCACTTGGTAGCCCGGCAAAGCAATCGATTCAATGTGTAATTCCGATAAAATATCAACAATGGTTTGAAAAACCATTGGCGATCTAAGAATGAGTAGAAGCATGCGCTTCTCGTTGCACATTTCCATGAACTTTCTCCTTTTCTGCTTCACCAGCGCTAAAAATCGCATACCTTGTCATAATGGGTCCAACAACCTCCGTTACAATGGTTGTTGCCAATAAGATTGTCAGCACCAAAGAACCAATCTGCGTGCCCGCAAACATTTCACTCACAATAATCGCAAGTCCCACCGCAACACCAACCTGAGACAGAAGACCGAATCCCAGATATTTTCGAACAACCAAGGGTGATTTTGATAAAGCACCACCCAAAGAGGCTCCACTGATTTTTCCAATCATTCTTACGACCAAATAAACCAAACCAATCAAACCGATCTGTGGAATCATCGCAAGGTCCAACCTCGACCCGGCAATAACAAAAAACGCCGTGATCAGAGGCGGTGTAAATTGTTCCGCTACAGTAAATAACCGTCTAGCCGGTACAACAGCCATTCCATTAGTCACCGTCACACCAGCAGCCATGGCACAAAGCAATTCCGACAAACCCAATTGTTCCGCCGCTCCTGTAATCATGAGAGAGGCAGCCACAACAACCGTTAACAATTCCGCATCATTACTCACTCGTCGAGCCACCAAAATTAATCCACCGCCCAAAACAATACCAAGACCAATTGAGCTGACAATTTCAACCAAGGGATTCACGACCAATCGGCTGAAAGTTAATACATCATGAGCAACAAATACCTTGGCTACTGAAGATGCAACGGCAAAGATCATCAAACAAATCGCATCGTCCACCGCAACAACCCCTAAGAGTGTTGAAGTTAATGGACCGCGCGACCGGTATTGTCGCAAGACCATCATGGTGGCTGCCGGTGCGGTTGCCGATGAAACAGCTCCCAAGATCAACGCCGTCGGCCAATCAACAAACAACCGCATAAATCCCGTTACCAAAATAAAAGTAACCATGGCTTCGCAAAAGGCAATCACAACTATCGATTTGCCTAACTCTCGAATTTCCTGCATACGAAATTCGCTTCCGATACTAAAGGCAATAAAGACAAGAGCAACCGAACTGATAAATCCCATTTGTTCAATAAATCCTGGCGTTAAAAGATCAACCCCGGACCTACCTAATAATAATCCAATTAATATGTATCCCGTTACTGTCGGCAACTTAATCCGTTTCATTAATTTTCCGCCAAAAAATCCAATAACCAATAACAAGCCTAACCGAAGAAAAACATTCATAATTTCCACCTCACTAATAACAACTGTATAAGAATATGTTTTTGTTAGCCTTCCCATCAAATGCAAATCCTTTAGTTATATGGTTTTTCCTGTAATTACACTTCCTATTTTTTTAATAAATAAAGATCATGCCACCCATACTCCATTTTACTCGATATATCTCCCATTTACTCTGTTTTTTGTAGGACAGAAAAATATTTTCTCTAAGAAAACATTTGCAAGGAAAACACAAGTCGTTATTTATTTATCAAATTCCCTAAAATATCCTATCTTTTCTGTTCTTCCCAAATTCATTGCTTATTTACATTTGAGTGATATAATATTCCTGTTAAGGAGGTGTGCATATGAGCGAATTTATGCATTTACAAAATGGAACGGATATTCGAGGCGTTGCTATTGCCGGTGTAGAAGGTGAACCTATTTCCATTACACCCGCACATGGACAACAAATCGGCGCCGCTTTCGCGCGCTGGCTGAAACAAAATGCCAACGAAGAAAAACCACTAACAATCGCCATTGGACGAGACAGCCGAATTTCAGGCCCAGATCTTGTTACAGGCACCGTACAAGGTCTACGAACAGAAGGGTGCCGCGTGTTGAATTGTGGGCTAGCGAGCACGCCAGCCATGTTTATGTCAACTGTATATCCAGAGATTCAAGCAGATGGTGCTATCATGATAACGGCATCTCATCTCCCCTATAATCGGAATGGACTCAAGTTTTTCTCTCCAAAAGGAGGCTTGGAAAAAGCGGATATCCAATGGATCTTGGAAAAAGCAGAAACCATAAAACTGGAGTCACAAGAGGGCAGTGAAGAAACAAGCAATCTAATGGATCTTTATTCAGCATCCCTCGTATCTATTATTCAAGAACGTACCGGAGAAACCCAGCCTTTACTCGGAAAACACATCGTACTCGATGCAGGTAATGGCGCTGGCGGATTTTTTGCAGAAAAAGTATTGGCTCCATTGGGTGCCGATACAAGAGGAAGCCAATTTTTAGATCCTGACGGCATGTTCCCCAACCACGTACCCAATCCAGAAGATGAAGCTGCAATGAAGGCAATTGAAGATTGCGTAAAGGAAAACAATGCCGATCTTGGTATCATTTTCGATACCGATGTGGATCGGGCTGCTGTTGTTTCCAGTGATGGCAGAAGCATCAATCGCAACCGCCTGATCGCTTTAATTGGCAGTATTTGTTTAAAGGAAACGCCTGGAGCTACCCTCGTAACCGACTCCGTTACATCCGACGGTCTTGCTGAATTCATTTATGCCAACGGCGGTCACCATCACCGCTTCAAACGAGGCTATAAAAATGTGATCAACGAAGCCATTCGATTGAACGCAATTGGTCAAGATTGTCCCTTAGCCATTGAAACCAGTGGACACGCTGCTTTAAAGGAAAATCATTTCCTCGATGATGGCGCTTATTTGGTCGTCAAACTTTTAATAGAAATGGCTGAGCGAGCAAAAGAAGGCAAGGATCTAGCTCAAGCCATCGAGACATTAAAAATTCCCAAAGAATCAAAAGAGTACCGCATTAAGATCAACGCAGAAGACTTTAAAACTTACGGGCAAGATGTAATCGAAGATCTAGAAGGGTTTGCCAAAGGAAAGAAAACCTGGTCCTTGGTTCCCGACAATTACGAAGGCGTACGTATCGCCTTTGAGGAAAATGGGAAAACAGGATGGTTTTTAGTCCGCTTGTCTCTTCATGATCCCGTCATGCCGGTAAATATCGAATCCAACGAATCTGGCGGAGTCAGTCAAACCGCTGATGCCTTAATCGAATTTTTAAATAATTTCAAGCAATTGGATTTAAGCGCATTTTAAAGCCCCCCCTACATTCCATGAATGTAGGGGGATCTTTTTACTTTACAAAAAGTTAAGAATCCCTTTATACTTTTCCATGCTCTTTTTTGATAAAATGACAGAGAAATCCATTTAAGGAGATGAGTATGGGAGAGTCCTCGCTTTTTCAACATTTTAAGAGTAACTTCAGCAAGTATGCCATCGCGTTAACTTTACTATTCGTCTGCACAGCGGCTGCGAGTATCGCATATCAAGTTAAGCTGTATCAAGAACAAGCTCAAACCATGATCAGCCAAACAATCGATGCCCACTTAACACAACAAGCTGAACACAATCGGATGCTGGTGTACCAATTCTTTGAAAATGATCAATTGATGAACGCTTATCCCATGGATCGCAATACAAAACAATTTGCTAAAAATATGATCAATGCCAACGAATCTTCCATTGATCTTTTTTACGTAAGCAACAATGATGAAATTAATTTTTACAGCAATACAGTTTCTCAAGCCGATTTTGAAAATCAAATCTTTACCATCAAGCAAGGTTCAATTAAAAAGATCAGTGAATCCTATTATCTATTTTCGACCTATTCTGCCAATGGCACTTCCATTGCGGTTGGAGAAAAAATAGACCAAGCCTTCTTAAAGAACTTGACTCGTTTTTTACCCCTTTCGGTCGAAAGCATCACCCTTGATTCTGGTCAACCAACAACTTGGAATCAAAAAAGCTTCACCTTTCCATTCCCTGACATCGACGCCAAGCTAACCATTACTACACACTTGAATCTTCCAGCTTATGTCATGCAGAGTATTGCAATTCCAGCTTTTTTCTTTATCATTGGATCAATTGTACTCTACCTTATGTTTAAGCATGAAATTAAACGAATCAATCCCTTTCTTGAGAATACCAGAATAGCTCTAGAAGATATTGGCTTGGGTCAACCACCAGTCTTACCCAATTCTGAAGTGGCTGAAGCCAATCTCCTTTACGGCTCCGTTCAATCCCTCTTCCGTCAACTAAAGGAAAAGGACTCTCAAGTCAAACAATCTCATTTTGAGATGATTCAATTATTAAATGCGGCAATCGGAACCAATGATACCTACACCAACGGACATTCTCAACGCGTGGAAGCAATCGTCACAAAATTCGGATTGGCCATCGGCTACCAAGATCAAGATACCTTGGCCGTCGCTGCACGCTTGCACGATATTGGAAAACTCGGGATTCCAACAAATGTATTAAATAAACCGGGAAAACTGAATGCCAGCGAATTTAAAAAAATCAAGGATCACCCTTCCAAGGGTGCTGAGATACTATCCCGTAGCGAATTTTTTAGCGCTGCAGTGCCTTTGGTTCGTCATCACCATGAACATTGGGACGGCAAGGGATACCCCGATGGGCTTTCTAGAAATACAATCCCCTTGGGTGCTCAAATCCTCGCCTTAGCCGATGTTTATGACGCCCTAACCACCAACCGTCCCTATCGAAAAGCACTCGATCATAGAGAAGCGCTTAGAATCATTCGAGATGAATCCGGTTCTACTTTCAATCCGGTATTGGCAGATCAATTCCTCTCCTTTCTTTCAGATCCAGCTCTCTCTTATTCCATTCAAAAAAATGCCTCCAAAGTCGTTTAGGTAATCAAATCAATTACCCTCTACTTTGGAGGCATCACATCATTATGGGTGCTTCCTTTGTAACTTTTCAATAAAGTCAGGAAGCCTGCTTTTTGCCTTCCGTAAATTCTCTTGCAACACATCTTCATTGGCATGGCGCACCATGGCATCCTTTTCTTCCAACCAGTCAAACCACTTTCGATTGGTCAATCCATCCTGTATCAATCCCAACAGATCCTGCCATTCCTTTAAAAGAACAAGGATTTCTTTATCAGCTACCGCTTTTTGCTCCAAGGTATACCGGTAACCCTTAATCCGGATTCTCAACCGGTGCCAATCTACATACTCCGCTTCGCTTTCACAAAAAATTTGCTTACGCAACTTCTCCTCTCTTTGATTGTCGGCTTCACCATTCATTCTTAAAGCCAGTTGATCAATTTCATCCCAAAAACCTGCCGCATATTTGAAACCATCGATCATAAGCAATCGCGAGAACCGACCCTTTTCAACTGATTTTTCATCGATCGCCTCTCCGAATATTTCAATAAACACATCCCACTCCCGGACCAATGCCGTTTGGCGTTGCAAAAATACCAATCTGTTTTTTACCTGCTTATCGGTTCCCTTGGAATCAGAATGCCAAAATTTCAAATAGCTACGCGTCTTACGAATCGCCACTCGATAAGCATGTACTGCTTCCGGCACCCATTCTTCTCGCATCCCTAAGTCATATTTTTTTTCTACCTTTTCGAGCAAATGAATCAAGGTCTTGTCCATAACCTGCTCCTACACCAAAAGTTCTTCAATTCCTCGACTTACGTCCACAAAAGAACTTTTTTGAACCAATTTTTTTAATCGCTGCATCTGTGAAACATCACCAATCAAGACGCCACCCACAAGGCGTTCTCCTTTAACATACAATCGCTTCCAACGACCCTTTTCCGCATAAAAGGCATCCACCGTCTTATCATAGTCCTGTACATCACCTACGGAAAATACACGAATTCCCGCAATATTCAATAGGGTAAAAGGGGCTTCCGATTCGTAGCGTTCCTTGCCACCTGCCATATTCGCACCGGCAATTCTTCCCTGAGCCGTTGCCTGAGTCCATAGTCCAAATCCTTGCCCATTTAACTCCACTGCATCTCCAGCAGCGAAAACTATAGAATCACTGGTTTCCAATCGGTCATTTACCACAATGCCTCGATTCACTTCCAAACCGGCACCCTTAGCTAGACTTGTATCCGCACGCACACCCACTGAAAAGATCAGATGATCAACCATTAAAGTCTCACCACGCTTCATAAGCATGTGTACTTTCCCGTCATTCGTATCCGCTTTGACCAGAGAATTAGACAAAGAGAAGGCAAGACCCTTGGCCTCCAAGATCTCTTGATATATTTTCCCCATTTCTGGATCCAATTGCCGAGGCAACAGAGAATCAAAAAACTCGATCACACGAACATGAACACCTGCTTTTTTAAGAGACCATGCCGCTTCGAGCCCCAACAATCCTCCACCGATTACCGCGGCCTCTTCTTCGGCTTTTAATCCTTGGTTCAAGTCCTTCAAGTTCTGAAAACTTCGAATTGATGCCATTTGATCAGACCATGCTCCTTCAAAAGGTGGAATAAAAGGCTTGGCTCCCGTTGCGATCAGCAAGCGATTGTAGATCACCTCGCTTCCATCATCAAGAAGAACCTTTTGATTCTGCCGATCGATTTGCTTGACCGTGCAGCCTACTTTCAATTCAATCTTTTTTGCCTTGTATTGGTCCACCGACTCAATCAATAATTTATCAATCTCGACCTTTTCCCCAATAAAATGAGAGAGGCGGGGCCGATGGTAGGGTGCGTAGGGCTCTTTTCCAATCAATAAAAGACTTCCTTCTTTATCCATCTCTCGGATTGCTTTCGCAGCCGCATATCCAGCTGCGCCCGTTCCGATAATTACATATTTCTTTTCCATAAAAAAACCTCCTTCGGTATGATTATTCATACCCCTCGGAGGTTTGTTCATGCTAAAATAAATTTTTGAAAATATCCATACCGCCAACCAGGGTTCCAATCGTGCTGCCAATATTGGCAAACATGACGACCAGCAGGACCCGCGTCACCTTATTGCGCCAAAAACCGCGAACCGATGTGGCATCTTCCGCCAGACTATGAAAATCAGATACACTCGGTCGCCTCATCTTGGCTTCCA
Source organism: Gottschalkiaceae bacterium SANA (assembly GCA_036323355.1). Classification (GTDB taxonomy): domain Bacteria; phylum Bacillota; class Clostridia; order Tissierellales; family GPF-1; genus GPF-1. The sequence continues at coordinate 3,288,840 of AP028876.1, forward strand.
CCAATCCTGCAAACCAGCCAGCTGCCAAGAATGGATTCAAGGAGCTGATGGGTGCAACCAAAAAAGCCGTTAAAATGGCGAGTGGATGTCCAAAAGCAAGCAAGGTTCCCAGTGCCGAGAAGGTTCCATTCCATAAAATCCAGGTACGCACCTGTTCCCATCCCGTTGCCTGTCCACGCGTAAACCCATAAAGAATTAATCCCAAAATCGCCGCTGGGATCAACCATGGCAAAATCTTTGAGCCCGCTTTTTTTTCCGGAATCACTTCTAATGCTTTCAAATCATGGTCTTTTTCAATCTCTCGACTCACACCGGGAAGATGTCCCGCACCCAGAACCGCTATAACCTTCTGGCCTGGAGCTGTACGGATCTTTTCGGCCAAATACATATCTCGTTCATCAATCAAGGTTCGTTTCAAGGCTGGGAACATTTCTGCCAATTCATCCATCATCTTGTCCAAGGCATCCAACTCTTTCATTGCAGACAGATCCTCTTCCGTGATATCTTCATCGTCAAAAACACTTAAAACCAATTGCATCATCAACTTGATCTTTCCTGTAAATCCAACATTCCGCCATACGCGATTCAAGGTGATTTGAATATCTCGATCCGCTAGAACAAGGTCCGCGCCAATTTCCTGGGCAGACTTGATCCCTTGCATCATCTCGGCTCCCGGTTTAATTCCCAATTGATCAGCCATCTTCTTTTGAAAAGAAGCCAATACCAAGTTCGCCATCATCGACAGCACTTTCTTCTTTCGTATGATTTGAATCACATCTGTATTTTGATATTTTTCAGGATTCCGAATCGAATTGTATCGACCCTCATCCAGCTCGATACATACGGTGTCCGGCTGCTCCCGCGCGATTATTTCAGCAACTTCCTCAGCGCTCTCTTTGGACACATGTGCCGTCCCGATCAAAATGATCTCTTTACCATCGTATTCCACGGTTATGGTATGTTCATTTTCCACCTTTTCCGCTATTTCCTCCGTCACATCTTCTGTCGCCTTATCCGTCACGTCTTCATTCACGCTTTCGGTATTGTTTTCCGTCATGTTCTCACCCCGTTTTTGAATTCGTTTAATTATATCATACTCCCTATATAAACACGAGAAGACCGCGGGAGTACCGCGGCCTACTCTAAGGGAGATTTATCATGAAACAGATGCTTATTCATCTGCCCGTTGGGCTAATTCTAGTGTAACGCTAAATTCTACATCATCGCGATATCCTTTAACTACGATGGATTCGCCGACCTTTTTAAAATATAGTTGACCAAGCAAAGCTTCCATGGTTGTAATTCGATTTCCATCGAATTCAGTAATGATATCGCCTGCCTTTAATCCCGCTTCTCTTGCTGGGGTTCCCATCAAAACACGAATCAGCAATACCCCTTCAGGCACACCCCACGAACGCGCACGTTCGGCGCCCAATGCTTCGCCAATAATACCAATATAGGGTCTGGCAACCTCGCCAGTTTCCACCAATTGTTCCAGAATTGGAATGGCATGATTGATTGGAATCGCGAATCCAATTCCCTCAACCTTCTCATCAGCTATTTTGATGGTATTGATACCGATCAATTCCCCGCGGTCGTTGAGCAATGCACCGCCGCTATTCCCCGGGTTGATCGCCGCATCTGTCTGAATCAAAGACACCGATTGACGTCCATTGGTTGAGATCTCTCGCTGCTCGGAACTAATAATCCCTTGGGTGACAGAATTGCCTAGCCCGAGTGGATTGCCAATCGCAATCGCAACCTCACCCGTCCGTACCTTAGAAGAATCTCCAAAGGGTACAGATTGAACCCGATCAAAGTTTGCCGGGTTATCAAAATCGTCTCGGCTTAACTTTAATACTGCCAGATCCGTTTCCGAATCAGCTCCTAAAAGTTCCGCAACTACGGTCACGCCATCTTCAAAGGTCACTTGTATGGCGCGTGCTCCGTCAATCACATGTTGATTGGTTAAAAGCAACAGTTCATCATTTCGACGATCAAAGACAACCCCCGAACCTGCACTCTGACCCAATTGGGCATTGCCAAAAACATCTGTACCCACAACCTCTGTTTGAATTGCGACGATCGATGGACCGACACGATCCACAAGATCAACGATGAGATTGGGCTCCCGATTGACTACGACCGAAGTGTTCGCTTCAGACACAGTAGTCGGCACCTCATAAGGAATCTGATTTTGCGATGCACGAAGTCCCGCAATGCCAGAGCCCAAACCATACCCCGTTGAAAAGACCAAGACAAAGACCAGAAACAAAGCGATGCCCCGAAGACCTTTTCGCCTCGGTTTTTTTGACTCCGCTTCCTCCCATGAAACTCCTTCTTCACGAATCGGTTGATCTATGGTCTCATTAGCCTGGTCAATGCTTTCGTCCAATTCCTCAAGGTTCTCATCGAGTTCCGCAAGAACTTCATCCCCATTCTCAACTTCTATTGTTTCAATATGATCTTTACTCTCTTCAGTATCTTCTGTTTCAATACCAAAAAAGTTTATTGTTCTTTCATCATGTTCTCTGTCTTCTGGAATTATCCCGTCATTTTCTCGTTCCTTTTTCCCGTCCATATAGACCTCCTCCAACAGATGATACTCGTATTATACGCCACCTTTATGAAGAAATTAAAAATGACCTTTAAACGATTTGTGAATTAATCTTCATCCTTGACTCATGAAGTTTATACTCTATAAATTCTCGGCTTCGTCCTATCATGTAGCGTCTATTCTATAAGATCCCGACTTCATCTGATTATGATGAAGCGTACATTCTATAAGTTACTCGCCTTCGTCCTATTTACGAAGCGTACATTCTATAAGTTACTCGACTTCGTCCTATTTACGAAGCGTACATTCTATAAGTTACTCGACTTCGTCTAGAATTGATGGAGAAATGCCGTTTTTGGTAAGAATCCAATCGATATATGCTTCGTCAGTATCGGCATGTACCGCATCCGGATCATAAGCCCAAGTTGCAACTTGTGTCTTCATCTCACTCATCCATGTTTCATCCATGCTTTCCATACGTTTTGCATAGATTGACTGCTGGCGTTTGTTGCTTGCAACAGCTTTATTCCACGCATAAACAGCTTCAACTTCCGCAAGCTCTGCCTTATCCAAATTCAACCTTGCCGTTTCATATTCCAGTGAACTAATAGCCCCCGCCTGATATCGAATCTCGGCTGCTGCCCATTCCTTCTCGCGATTCTCACGATTCGTTTTTTGATTAATCGCCATAAGCGACTTATTTTCCAAGTCATTCAATTCGGCCAATAAAGCTTGCTCGCCATTCACCAAGGCTTCTTCCAAAGCGAAAGCACCTTCCATTTGATCAATTACAAAGGTCTGATAAGAATCGGGTTGATTCTTTTCAAAGTTCGGACCACGGAAGCCGTCTTCAATGGCTTGGATATTCAAAACCGTGGTTTCATAGCTATATAGAGACTTCCAAACAGCATCTGTTACCAAGAGGTTATCATTCACATAGTTTTCGACTTGAGGGATCGCATAAATACTTCTCGTCATTTTAGGCATGCCCATTTCAGAGTCCGCATCTACTTCTAGTCCCGTCCAATACGCCAGTTTCTTGGCCGCTAATTCAACATTTTGCACCGATTGCTGCACAGTCAATTCCTGTTGAAGAACCGCCAATGCTTGTGCGTTGACTTGTGAGGTAATGACTGCACCGGCCTTTTCCCTGACTTGCAAGGCTTCCAACTCAAGCTTAGCCAATTCAAATTCCCGACTTGCCTGCTCATGGCTCTTTTGCGCAACATAAAGATTCATCCACGCATCAGCGGCATCAGCTTTTGTCTGGTCTTCTTGAACCAATGCAGAGGTTTCATAATCGGTCAATCCATACCAATTCATTAAAGGAATCAGATAGATCTCCTTCTTATTTTGAATAGAGCTCATACTCCATCTTTCATCGTTGGCATAAGTCCGTTCAATTGCATCTTCCGAATCTTCCAAAGCCTCTTTATAATCTTCCAACGAATCTTCGATTCGCAATTCCCAGATTTGCGGGCGATGATCTTTTTCAACAGCAGCCGTTACTGCCTGCTCTATCGTAAAATCCATTTCCAATCCATACCCAACGCCCTGAGATGTTGCCGTACCTGCAACTACCACTACTGCGGATAGAAAGAATACCAATCGTTTCATATTTTCCTCCTCATTATTTTCTCTTTTTGATATTTTAATTTGATTCTTACATACTATCTCGAAATTATAAAAAAGTTGAAAAGGGAGTATTAACGAACTATGAATTTATTCTTATTTCTTTCTAAATCGATAGCCAACACCCCAAACAGTCTCTATAAATTGCAACTTAGATGGATCTTTTTCAATTTTTTCTCGGATGCGGCCGATATGTACCGCCACCGTTGCGATCTCTCCCAAAGCTGCCGCATCCCATAGCCGTTCAAAAAGACGCTCCTTTGAGAATACAATACCCGGATTTGACGCCAAGAAAAAGAGCAAATCAAATTCTTTCGCAGTCAAAGAAATCATCTCTCCACCAAGTATAACCTCACGCGAGCGATCATTGATGGAAAGTTCTCCAATTTTTATACCACCATCTTCCAATGGTTTTACCTTGGTCAGGCGTTCATAGCGTGCAATATGAGACTTTACTCGAGCCACCAATTCCTGCGGACTAAATGGTTTCGTCATATAATCATCCGCACCCAGACCCAATCCGCGGATCTTATCGATGTCAGCCGTTTTTGCCGTCACCATGATTACCGGAATCTCCTTGGTTTCTCTAATCTTCTTACATAGGGTATACCCATCAACACCGGGAAGCATCAAATCCAAGAGAACCAGGTCGTATTCCTTGCGATTCACCTTGTCGAGACCTTTGGTTCCGTCTGAGGCTATCTCCACAGCAAAACCATTGATCTCTAGGTAGTCCCGTTCCAACTCCGCAATGCTCTTATCGTCTTCTATAATTAAAATTCGTTTCATTGCTTTTCCCCCTGCTCTGGCAAATAGAAGGAAATTGTTGTGCCTTTTCCTAATTGGCTATCCGCCCAAATAATACCGCCCATTCGTTGAATAATCTCTTTTGATATCGCCAACCCTAATCCACTTCCTGCAATTTTTCGATTGCGTTCTGCGTCGGTGCGATAAAATTTATCAAAGATATGTCCCAGTTTATCCTGTGCAATTCCAACACCCGTATCTCGAATGCCAACGACAAAGCCACCATCTTCTTTTTTGAGTTCAATCTTAATGCTGCCACTCGCTTGCAAATGCTTGACACTATTGTTCACAATATTATTAATAACTCTTTTCAACTGTTCTCGGTCACCAATTATATGAGCATGACTGAGTTCTGTTTCTAAAGAAATGGACATTTTCTCCCGCTGCAAGATAAATTGCCAATCCAGAACACAGTCCTGTAGATACGGCACCATGTCAATGGGATCCGTTCGCATCGGTAATTGATCGATATCTAGCTTTGAAATCAAGAATAGATCTTCGATCAGATGCTCCATCTCTTTGGCGTTGCCTGCAATTACATGCAGATATCGCTCCTGCTTTTCTTCTGTATCCGCAACACCATCTAGGATCCCTTGTACATATCCGTTAATCGAAGTCAAAGGAGTCTTCAAGTCATGAGAGATATTGGCAATCAATTCTTTGCGATTTTGCTCATATTGCATCTGAACTTCTTGAGATTCCTTTAGCTGCAAACGCATCTCGTCAAAAGATTGATACATCTCATCAATTTCATCCACATTCGATTCTGGAAAGTCAAAATCTAGGTTCCCCGTCTGAATTTTATGTGCGGCTCCCTTCATTTCATTGAAAGAACCCCGTATCATCTTGGCAATTTTGTAAAAGAAAAATAGATTTAAAGCAAAATACGCCAACAAGGCCGTCATCCCAGTTCTAAGACTAACGGAGCGGGCTTTATCAATCATGTCACGTTGCACGACAGATGCGAAATTAATGGAATACTGCACAGGCGTTCCGTCCGTTAAGGCAAAAGAACCCGTGAGTCCCATACTATGCACCCTAAGCGGCACTTTAGAAAACTGATAGAAGTATTGAACATCGCCAACCTTAAGCATCATATCGTTTAGACGAAGATTGACCAACTCTTTGGATTGTTCCATAAATGTGTCCGTCTCTCCTGCAATCAAACCGTCCAAATCAAGAATAATCAACTCTTGAAAGGATTGTCTCATCGTCTCAGCACTTTTATAAAATTGGCTTACTTCCTTTTCTAATTGTCCCATGGCAGACTGAGAAAAAATTCCCAACATGCCAAAAAAAACAAGAAAAGGCATGATTACGGCCAGGAAATAAACTTGAATCAATCGATGGTTCAATTTTATTTTTTTCACGCAAATTTCTCCTTTTCTCATTTCCAAAATTCTCCTTCTATTATATCACAGCACACCGATTCTTTAGAAATTGATCCATCGGGCACTAGTCTATATACTCTCGACTTATATTAGTCACTATTGTTTTTCCAACTCGGGTCAAGCGCTTGCGAGCAACCGCTTATGCAACCGCATGACCATCCGCTCTATTTCGGGTCGACGCTTGTTATCACGCGCTCTCTAGCTCGGGTTTAGCGCCTGCTTTTCTAGCCCGGGTCGGCGCTTGCGAGCAACCGCATTGCCATCCGCTCTATTTCAGGTCAACGCTTGTTATCACGCGCTCTCTAGCTCGGGTTTAGCGCCTGCTTTTCTAGCCCGGGTCTGAGTTTGCAAGCAACCGCATTGCCATCCGCTCTATTTCAGGTCAACGCTTGTTATCACGCGCTCTCTAGCTCGGGTTTAGCGCCTGCCTTTCTAGCCCGGGTCGGCGCTTGCGAGCAACCGCATTGCCATCCGCTTCTATTCATGACGTAAGGCTTCAATAGGGTCCAGTTTTGCCGCACGGTTTGCTGGATACAAACCAAAGAAAATACCGATCAACATAGAGAATCCCGTTGCGATCAAGACTGCATCCAAAGAAATCGATGCCTTCATATCCAACATATTACCAGCAACATTGCCCATTACAGCCCCCAATGCAATACCGATAATTCCACCGATCAAGGTAATCACCACAGCCTCAATCAAGAACTGCTGTAGAATTGCGGCCCGTTTCGCACCCAATGCTTTTCGAATACCAATCTCTCGAATTCGTTCCGTCACGGATACAAGCATGATGTTCATCACGCCAATCCCGCCTACTAAGAGTGAAATCGCTGCGATGGCAGAAATCACGGTTGTCAAAAGACCCAGCATCTCGGACGCCATCTCCATAATCGACTCCGCACTGAAAGTATCATATTTACTTTGACCCACATTGCCTTTTCTCGCTTCCATAAAGGCAATCATACGGGCACCAAAATCATTAACATCCACATCCTGCTGTAGCTTAACCGTGATGCTTGGCACCTTGCCATTGAAATTCATGACTTTCTCAATGGTCGTATATGGAGCATAGATTGTATAGCCCGTGAATCCCATTACACTTTCTTGGGCTTCATAGACACCCACAACTAAGTATCCCGTTGTTGAATTGCCGCGTTTTAGGTGAATGGTTTGGCCTACGGCCTGCCCCTCGCCGAATAAAGCTTCCGACAAATCATCCCCGATAACAATGCTATTTCGATACTCATCAACTTCATGATCCATCAGGAATCGTCCCGACACCATCTCTAGGTTATTGATAATATCGCCCTCTGCAATGGTTCCATTTACACTAACCCCAGCATCATCAATATCTGCTTGAATCGTTGCTTGGCCCGAAATATTCGGTAGCACATAAGTCACTTCATCCTCAAATCGGTCTGCAATGGCTTCAACATCTGTCATGGTAAATTCTTCCGATGGAGAGAGATCTGCATTCCTCGCAATTTGCAAAGAAATCGAATCTGTTCCAAGTTCTGCAAAGCTCTCTTCCAAACTAGCTTGTGTACCATTCCCAATAGAAACAATGGCAACAACCGAGGCAATCCCAATAATAATTCCCAGCATGGTTAAGAGGGAACGCATCTTATTGGATGCAATGGCCTGCATGGCAATTCTAAATGACTCAATCATTTCTGAGTCACCTCCTTGTTATAGTAATCCTTGGCGATCTTGCCATCGCGAATTTCAATGACCCGCTGACAATGATCTGCCACTTCCGTTTCATGGGTTACAATCAAAATGGTTTTTCCTTCCCTATGCAGTTCCTGAAACAGACGTAAAATATCCTCCGTTGATTTAGAATCCAAGTTTCCTGTCGGTTCATCAGCCAAAAGAATTGCTGGCTTATTCACCAAAGCGCGTGCAACTGCAACCCGCTGCTTTTGTCCACCCGAAAGCTGATTGGGTCGATGATGATGACGATCTCCAAGACTCACCTTTTCCAAAGCCTTCATCGCTGCATCTTTTCGTTCCTTGCGTCCCGCTTCCGCATAGATCAATGGCAACTCAACATTTTGTAATGCTGTCAATTTTGCCAAAAGGTTAAAGGATTGGAAGATAAATCCGATCTTTTTGTTCCGTACCTCAGAAAGTTCATTTTCAGAAAGTGAACCAACGGTCACCCCATCCAATTCATAAACACCCTCTGTCGCCTGATCCAAGCACCCCAAAACATTCATCAAAGTCGATTTTCCTGATCCAGATGGTCCAATAATCGCAACCATCTCTCCTTCATTAATCGTCAAATCAATATGGTCCAATGCACGGACGAGAATTTCGCCTTCTCCATAATCTTTCACTAAAGATTTTATCTGTAACATGGCTTCTCCTTTCCGCTACTTTTTGTCTGTATTACGCCCAGCTCCGCTTCCACCGCCAGCTCCCGGCATCATTCCCGGCGTACGTTGAAAATTCACAACCGATGTGCTTGGAATTTGAATGACCGATCCCACTGATAATTCTGGTGAAGAAATTTCAACATAGAGATCACCCTTGACACCTTGTTCAACCGGAATCGGCATAAATTCTTCACCTTGCTGCATCATCACCATAGATCGTGCGCCATTGGTAATCAATGCCTCATAAGGAACGGCCAAAACATCCTTGGCTTGCGCCACTAAAATATCAAGATTTACCGTCGCATTGGCTAAGAGACCCGTGGATTTCGTCTCAACAACAGCTTCAATTTCAAAGGTTGTGTCTGAATTGCTAATGGTTCCCTTTGGTGCAATATAGGTGATGGTCGCAATGCTGATATCCTCACCGTCAGCAATTGGCGCCACTTCTAGTTTTTGTCCAATTGTTAATTTCCCGATTTCATATTCGCTTACAGATGCTTCTACCGTTAGATTTTCTGTATCTGTGATTTCTACAAGAGCCATCCCTGTTTGTACTTCATCCCCAACAGACAAGTCCAACCCACTGACAATACCCGTAATAGCTGCAGTTACTTCCGCTCCATCTTGTTGGTCTAACAAGGTATCCAGCGTTTCTTCTGCTCGCAAAACCTTGGCTGTCAAAGATGCAACTTCTTCTTCAGAGCTATAGGTTTCCCAATCTGCTTTTGCCGAAATATAGCTGCTTTGTGCATTTAGTACGGCCTGCTTGGCTGTTGTAACAGCCGTTTCACTTGCTGTTCCTAGGTTATACAACTGTTGTTGCATTTCATAATCCAATTTTGCCTGCAAGTAACTGGATTCTGTTTTTAAGAATTGATTCCGAACGGATTGTCCACCATCTACTTGAGCCTGATCCAAATTCCGTTTGGCCGTATCCACATTGGATTTCGCTTCCGCGATGGAAACCGGCAAATCCTCGGGTTCAATGACAAAAAGCAAATCGCCTTCTTGTACCGAATCGCCATTATTTACCATGATTTCAGTAATTTCACCGACCAAGTCAGCTTTCATCACTTCCGTCTCTGCTGTTACAATCCCTGTCATCAACAAGCGTTCTTCCACCGTCGTCGATTCCAGCTGCATGGTTTCCATGGTTTCCTCTTCGTTAATTGCTTCATTTGCTTTCACTTTGTTCATGCCATATGCACCGGCAACCACAATTAATATTGCCAAGATGATTATCCATTTTTTCTTCGTCATAAGTCCCATCCTTTCATTCTACTTAGCTATAGGATATCCAATAGATCTAACAATACATGCACGAATTCATAAAAACTTTATAAACAGTAAAAAACCTTGGCCATTTCACGCATGAAGCGCAAACAGCCAAGGTCTTGTTGTTTCCTTATTTTTCGTTTCGTTTGGGTTTCTTTTCCCACGCATTAATGGGAAGGGTGAAGATAAAGGACACACCCGTATCTCGGGTCGACTCGATCCAAATCTCCTCTTCATGAGCACGAATAATTTCCTTTACAATGGATAAGCCAAGTCCCGAAGATTTTTTCACCTGGCCCCGAGAGGAATCCAACTTGCTGAATCGTTCCCAAATCTTCATCTGCTCTTCTTTTCGAATCACAGCTCCAGAATTACGAATCGTGACAACTAACTTCTGACTCTTCACCTGGGTTTTTAATTCCAAAGTTCCCTTGCGATTAATAAACTTCAAGGCATTGTCCAAAAGATTGTAGACAACCCGCTGCAAGAGCGCTCGGTCCGCCACAATAATCGGTGTTTTACTGATAAAGTGGACCTGTACATCCACTTCCTTCTCTTCAATTCGATCTTCAAACTTGACCAATTCATTGATCATAAAATCATGAATCTTGATTTCTTCCAATTCCAGCTTGGCCGCACCCGTCTGCATCCTTGAAAGATCCAGGATATCATTGGCCATCTTTGTTAATCGGCTACTTTCCTCCGCAACGATCCGCAAATATCGCTCCTGATTCTCAGGCGGAATCGTACCGTCTAAAATTGCCTGGGTGTATCCATTGATCGAAGTCAATGGAGACCGGAAGTCGTGGGATAGATTTGATACAAACTCTTCCCGCTTCTTCTCAACATGAGACAATTCGTCAACCATCATATTAAAGGTTCCCATCAATTCACCCAGCTCATCATTTCTGGTCACCTTCAATCGGCGATCAAAGTTTCCTTGAGCAATCTCTTTCATCCGTATGTTGACACGAGAAATCTCCTTGGTCACATTGCTCATTACCAAAAAGATTGCTATCACGGCGATGATCCCTGTAATCAAAAGCGAAATAATCGTAATGGAAAGTATATCCGAAACCGTTTCCGTCACCGCCGGTACATCAGCTTGCAAAAAGAGGGCATAGGCAACCTTTCCATCCAAGTAAATCGGATATCCAACCGTAATTACCGGGTTCTCGTAGATTTTTTTGATCCCGAGGGCTTCTTGTACGACCTTTCCCTCAAAGACCAATTCTACAGATGCGCGGGGTATGGTTTCTTTCACCGTCATATCATTTTGAGACATGAGTTGTGCCTGCTCATTAACAATAAAGATCGATGCATTCATATAGTTGCCTAAACTCGCCAATTCAAATTGGAAGAGCGCTTCTCGAAAGTCCCCCTCCAACACATTGACGATATTGGACGCACCAATCAGGCGGTCGATGTCAAACTCACTGTCAATCTCCGCATTTTCAATAATCTGCGTCATATATTCCCGAAATTGCTCCGAGTATACGCCAGAGAAGTCAGACTGCTGCGATTCTGCAAAGAAGGCATAGGCCCCGGCAATCTGCTCTGCTTGCTCAAGCATTTGATTTTCTTGTTTTTCAACGAAATAATATTGAAAGATTGCGTTCAACCCAAAAATCATAATCAGAATGCCGACGAAAATCGCCAGCGCATGGGTTGCCACCATCTTTCCAAAGAGAGTGCGCATAGGCTTACTCCTTATTTTGGAATTTATAGCCCACGGACCAAACCGTTTTGATTTCCCACGGATCCTCGTGGCTTAATTTTTCACGGACCCGTTTGATATGAACATCAACTGTTCGGCTTTCTCCCACATACTCATAACCCCAAATTTTATCGAGCAATTGCTCTCTCGTAAAAACGTGGTTAGGATTTGCAATCAAGAAATGTAAGAGTTCCAATTCTTTTTTTGGCATTTCTAGCTTTTTGCCATGATAGGTCAAGGAATAGTCATTTAAATCAATTCTCAGATTTTCAACTTCCAAAACCTTTTTCTGCGGCATTTCATTGCCATATCGTCTGAGCACAGCTTTTACCCGCGCCAGTAATTCAGCCGCCTCAAAGGGTTTTACCAAATAATCATCAGCACCCAATTCCAGACCCAACACCTTATCGAAAGTCTCGCCCTTTGCCGTAATCATAATGATCGGCACATCACTTTTCTTTCGAACCTCCGTACAAACATCATATCCGTCAATCTCTGGAAGCATAATGTCCAATAAAATCAAATCTGGCTCTACCGCATCAAAACGATCCAAGGCTGTCACCCCGGATAAATGCTTGTCTGTCTCGTAGCCTTCTTTTTTTAGATAGATATCAATTAGTTCTACAATATTGGGATCATCGTCGACAATCATAATCTTTCTCTTCTTATCCATTCTTCGCCTTCCTTTCCATGATTAACCTTATTGTCTATATTATATCCCAGTAAACTCCCCTGTTGGTGAAATTCTTGTGAATTTCCCGCTGAAATCTTATTGCTTTCTGTCATCTATGCCCGTAAAATAAAAGACAGAACTAGGAGGTGCACAATGAAGCGATTGGAAAAGATTCATCTTTCTGTCATACAATACACAAAATCAATCAGCAATCAGCTGATTGATTCGCCACACGAACTCGGCATAACAGCCGAAGTGATCTCTGAAAAATTAGCTATCAAACGAAATGCCGTTAGCCAAGACCTCAATGCCTTGCATCGAAACGGACAACTTATAAAAATTAAAACAAGACCTGTTTTATTTCTTGATTTCACAATCCTTAAAGAACAATACCATTTCGCTCCAACCAATCTCCTTTTTGCTTCCTACGAGAACTTTCACGACTCCATCGTCACTCCTACAATAGCGTCCATGCACCATGACGATCCTTTCAATGAGATGATTGGCGCAAGAGGAAGCCTATGTGAAAGTATCTCCAAGGCAAAAGCCGCCGTTTTATATCCACCCAATGGACTCCATGTTTTAATGACCGGTCCATCCGGTGTGGGGAAAACAAAATTTGCTGAATTTATGCACGCCTTCGCTTCACAAAATCTCACCGACCGCACCGAGGTGCCTTTTGTATACTTTAATTGTGCAGAATACTACAATAATCCTGAGCTTTTAACAGCCCAGCTATTCGGATACAAAAAAGGGGCTTTCACCGGCGCTGTCTCAGATCGGGATGGCTTGATCAAAAAAGCAGACGGTGGCTTTCTTTTTCTTGATGAAATTCACCGCTTAACCGCCGAGGGGCAAGAAAAACTCTTTACCCTGCTCGATAAGGGCGTCTTTCAAAAACTTGGCAGCAGCCATGAATATGAATCTGCATCCATCCGCTTTATCGGCGCAACAACAGAAGATCTGAATCATGAATTCTTACGAACCTTTCTAAGAAGAATCCAGGTCGTACTACCACTTCCAGCCTTGGCAGACCGTCCAGCCAAGGAACGCCTAGAAATCATCTGCCATTTCCTTCTACAAGAAAGTATCAAAATCAAGAAGCCGGTTTGGATCACAAAATCCCTTATGCAAGATTTTATGTCCCGTCCACTAGAAGGAAATATCGGTGAATTAAAAAGCGACATTCAATTTATCTGTGCCCAAGCCTTTATGAATGCCCTCACTGGCAATCGAGAGACCGTTCTCTTAGACGATCGTTTTCAAACCGGACAGGACACACGCCTATCAAACAAAGCAAAACAATTGCTGGAAAAACTATATCAACAAACCATGAAAATCGAAATCAATGAATCTGTCCTTCAGGCCATCGGACAAACCCCATCCACCATGCCAGAATCGCATTTATCGAACTTCTATGAACTATTGATGAAGGAATACGAGGGCTTGAAATCCCAAGGATTGTCCTTTACAGAAACACGCATTCTTTTGGAGAATAAAATCCATACTCTCTTCAAGTATTCAATCCATGCCGACTTGCAAACGCCAGCCGTTTCACATTCTAATGAATTGGCAATCTCAAAAAAAGTCGATCGAATCCTTACAAAGATAGAAGAAGAATTGGATACAGCGGTGCCTGCGACCCTAAGGGATAATTTCTACCTTCATATTTACTCCTTCTTATCCTACAACAAGCGCGGCATTACACCACCCATTTACAACAACATTTCCTTTTCTAGCCAAAAGATGAACCAATCTGCCATTTATATCGGTGAATTTATGAGCCAAGAACTAAGCGTTGCCATTCCCAAGGGAGAACTGGTTTTTCTTTCTCTCTTTATGAATTCAATTCTGGAAAAGAAACCGCAACAGTCACCCTTGAAAAAACGAAAAATTGTCCTTGTTTCTCACGGCAATTCAACAGCAAGCAGTATGGCGGAGTTTGCCAACGCCTTATTTGAAACCAATCTCATCCTTGCCATCGACATGCCCATCAATCAAACCGTTAGTGAGACCCTTCGTCAAACGACCGCCCTTGTTGCGGAACAAACCATTGATGAGCTGATTCTATGTGTCGATATGGGCTCCCTAGCTCATTTTGGCCAAGTGATCTACAATAAATTTCAAATTCCCGTACTGACCTTTCAGTACATCACAACAGCAGCACTTTTGACTCTGGTTCAGCATGAGTCCTATGATTCCCTAAGTCTTTCAGAGCTTGATGAAACCATGAAAAACTTTCCAGGACTGACCAGCACCCTACAGGCAACCGAGATCAGAAATGGAAATACACAGCGGGTTTTATACACCTCCTGCATCACAGGCATTGGAACAGCCGAAAAAATCAAACAATTGATCGAATCAACCTTTCAAGAACTCTGGCCCGAAGATTTAATTGTTAAGGCCATGGAGTACCATGCCATTCAAACCGAGGAAAAGATTCTTGCCAGTCTTCAGAAACATGAAAGTCTGGTTGGAATCGTGGGGACCTTCCAAATCAACACCCTCACTGTCCCCTTTATTTCTCTAGAAGAACTCTTTTCGGATCACGGCATTGAACTGCTGATGACTCTCTTAGAAATCAAGGATCCGCAACAAAAAACCACCGGTATAAAATCACGCTTTGTCTCCAATCTTTCCTTGCAGAGCGTGATTGAATACCTAACAGTATTGAATCCGCAATTAATCTTAGAAGAAACCGAGCTTTGTCTGGATCAACTTTGCCAAGAACTGCATTGGGAGATTGCCAATCAAATTCGATTGCGTTTTCTTATCCACAGTTCCTGCATGGTAGAACGGATTGTTGTGAATAAGTCCTCCTATTCGTACACACTATCCCCTAAGACCTTACAGAAATACAATCACGAATTTTCTGTCATAAAATCAGCATTCTCCTTGATCGAAAAAAAATATCACATCGACTTACCCGATAGTGAAATTGCCTGTATTCTTGAGCTTTTAACTGGAAGAGCACTCTAGTGCTCTTTTTTTATGACAGAAATTTGGCATGCCACTTGCAATAAAGAAAGACAAAGGAGGTTTCATAGATCTATGGAAATGACTAAAATTCTTTTACTAACACACGGTGAGTGGGGGCAAGCACTCATCAATAGCGTACGCATGATCATGGGTGAAACCGACGGAGTCGTTGCCATTCCACTAATGCCGGAAGAAACCTTAACCGACTATTATCAAAAAGTACGAGGAGAGCTTGACGTCAACCCTCGTGCACTGGTGATTACCGATCTGTTTGGCGGCACTCCGTCAAATGTAGCAGCAAGACTAAGTCAAGATTTTCCGATCCAAGTAATCGCTGGTCTCAATGCACCGATGTTGATGGATGCAATCATGACTCGTACTCTTGCCATTGACGATGCCGACCGTTCGGCTCGCATCGTTGAAACGGGTTCGACAAGTTGTCTCAACGTCGTTAACAAAATCAAAGCAAATATGGGAAAGGAGTGAGAAAATGGCTTCAATTGTATTAACACGAATTGACAGCAGGCTCATTCATGGACAAGTTGTAACAAAATGGGTCAACCAATCCGATGCAAATAAGATTGTTGTTGTCAGCGATATGCTAGTCAGCGATCCCTTTATGAAAAGCATCTATCTAATGGCTGCTCCTCCGGGAATTACAGTCAATGCATTTGGACTTGATGAGGCGATTGCCGCTTGGAATGACAATCAATTCGGATCAGGGAAAGTATTGTTGCTCTTTGGTAACCTTACCGATCTGCATAAAGCATGGCATGCTGGTTTGGCACCTGAAAAGGTGCAAGTCGGTGGTCTAGGCGGTGGTCCCGAAAGAAGAGTTGTCTTTCAAAACATTACTCTCGATGATCCAGACGTAGAAATTCTAAAAGACTTGTCAACGAAGGGTGTGGATATTATTTTTCAAACCATCCCTGAAGATCGACCACAAAGCTTCCAAGAAATTTTGAAAAAATATTAAGGAGGATTTACATGAGTACTTTTACAATTGCAATACTGATGGGCTTGCTTTATTGGTTTGTTCGCTTGCGTTTCGGTTATACTTTATCGGCGCAGCTTCTACAGCCTGTAACGATTGCCGTTTTTGTTGGACTTTTTTATGGAGATATGACAAATGCTATGATTATTGGTGCCGGCATTCAATTGGTTTATCTGGGTGTTACCTCAACACCAGGAGGCAATGTGCCTTCTGACCCAGCATTGGCTGCTTGTATCGCAATCCCAGTTGCACTTCAAACTGGCATGGAACCAGCAATTGCTGTTGCTTTGGCCGTTCCATTCGGAGTACTAGGTGTATTTGGTGATCAATTGCGTCGTACAATTAACGCAACCTTCGTTCATATGGCAGATCGTTATGCCGAAGAAGCCAATACTAAAGGAATTATGCGCGCAGCCTTCCTTTATCCGGCCTTTGCTGGATTTTTGATTCGCTTCCCCCCTGTATTCATTGCAACATACTATGGAGAAGCCGTTGTAACCAAATTCCTAGACAGCATTCCACTATGGTTGACACACTCATTTGAAATTATGGGTGGAATCCTTCCAGCCCTTGGTTTTGCGTTAACGATCATGGTGATTGGAAAGAAAAAGTTACTCCCATTCTTTATCCTTGGATTCTTCACCGTGAAGTATTTCCAAATCGATGTCATGGCCGCTGCAATCTTCGGTACATGTCTCGCACTTCTCTACATGTCTTTGGCGAATAAGGAAGGAGCGGAAGCATAATGGCAGAAATGACAACCGCAAATACGAATGCAAGCAAGTTAACCAAGAAAGATATCACAAAATCATGGTGGATCTGGTACTTTGGCGCTGAGTTGTCAAACTCATACGAGCGACTGCAAAGTTTGATATTTTGTGCGGCGATGACTCCCGTCCTGACGAAATTATACCCAGAAAAAGCCGATCTTAGTATCGCCTTGAAACGTCATTTAAACTTCTTTAACACAGAAGGCATCATGGGATGCCCCATCCACGGCATTACCATTGCCATGGAAGAAGAAATGGCAAATGGCGGCGAAGCTTCAGAAGTTGCCATCACAGGCATCAAAACCGGTTTGATGGGACCTTTGGCTGGAATGGGTGATTCGATCATTTGGGCTGCAATTATGCCATTGATCATGGCCTTATTTTTACCACTCGCCATGCAAGGAAATCCAATGGGCGGCATTTTGCCATTGATTCTCTACCCAGGCATCACCATGGCAATGGGCTACTACTTCTACCACACCGGTTATTCCGTAGGTAAAAAGTCGATTATTGGACTCTTACAAAATGGAAAGATTAAAGACTTAATTCAAGGTGCCAGTGTATTGGGACTCTTTATGATGGGCGCGCTATCTGCAAGCTTCGTCAACATCTCAACACCGTTTACCATCAACATGGCAAACTCCACACCAATCGCTATTCAAAGTATTTTGGATATGATGGCTCCTGGTCTCTTGCCTCTGGCTGCAGTCTTTGGCATCTATGCTTTCCTAAAGAAGAAGGGACCTCGTTACAACATCATCCTTTCTTTCATTATCGGACTCAGCATCATCACTTCCCTATTGGGAATCTTATAAACACAAGGAATAGGGAGCGTCTCCCTATTCCTTTCTTTTGGAGGTAACCATGAGTATTTATCAAAACTATGGTGTCCGCGAGGTCATCAATGCATGTGGAAAAATGACAATCCTCGGAGTTTCCACCCCTTCTCCCCTTGTCATGGACGCCATGACACAGGCAGGACAAGGATTTGTTGTAATGAAAGAGCTACAAGAAACAGCAGGGAAGCGCATCGCTGCGTTTGCCGGAGCTGAAGCCGGTTGCATCACCCATGGCGCAGCTGCAGGCATCGCCTTGTCTGTTGCTGCCGTTATTACCAAAGGGGATTATCTCTCTATGAAATCCCTGCCTTCTTTCTCAGGATCCAAGAAAGAAATTCTGATTCAAAAGGGTCATGTTATTAATTTTGGCGCCTCCATCGCACAGATGATTTGCCTGGGCGGCGGTCTAGTCAAAGAATTTGGTGAAGCCAACCACGTTACATCCGAAGATCTAGAATCCAATATCTCACCCGATACTGCGGGTATCTTATTCGTCCAGTCTCATCATACGGTTCACAAGGGGGAATTGTCCCTGGAGGAAACCATTTCGATCGCTAAACATGCACAAATCCCAATCATTGTCGATGCAGCCGCAGAGGAATCCCTCACAAAATTTATTGCTGCAGGTGCCGACCTTGTCATCTACAGCGGCGGAAAGTCCATCGAAGGACCCACCTCCGGTTTTATTGCCGGCAAAAAGAACTGGATTGAAGCTTGTACCCTGCAATATGAGGGGATCGGCCGTGCCATGAAGGTATCAAAAGAATCCACCATCGGTCTCCTGGCCGCCTTGAATCAGTATGAGACAAATCCACCACAAATTCCGCTTTCGCAACAAGAGTCCCGGCTCGAAGCCATCAATACGGCTCTTAGCGCCATCCCCGGCTTGCATACCAAGCTAATACGTGATGAAGCTGGACGAGAAATCATTCGACTGGAGCTGTCTTTCCAACCTTCTACTCTTTCCATTTCGGTTCCTCAATTGGCGAATCGATTAGAAGCGGGTTCACCTGCTATTTACTTGAGAAAATATCAGCAACAAAATCATAAATTACACATCGATCCCCGCACCTTCCGCGAAGATCAAGTTCCAGGGTTGATTCGAACCCTTACAAAAACAATACTGGAGGTTAGTTATGAATTGGAATAAATTTCATTTTTATCATGGTCGTGTCGCGGTTAATTTCCTAGCTCTCGACCCAAAAAACGCCAAAGAAGTCTATGACATCATGGATGGAAACGCCATTATCGGTCTTCTTTCCAGTCAATTCGATACAACCGAGGCTGCCGTCGAAATGGGCAAAGCCTATTTAAAAGAAATCCCTGTTCTTTCCATCGGACTCGGAAACGGAGACCCCAAACAATGGCATGCAGTTGCTGAAATTGCCTCCAGCCTTGATGCAGGTCATGCCAATCAGGTCTTTCCTGCTGCTGGATACACAAAGGGCATGCTAGACGCCAGAAAATGCGAATCCACCTTTGTCAACGCCTTGGTTCGCCCAACCGGCACTCCCGGTATCGTTGAAATTTCAACTGGTCCAAATAGTCAAGATCAAGAAAAAGCTTTCGTTCCTGTTGAAACTGCCATTGCCATGCTAAAAGAAGTTGGCGTTTCATCGGTCAAGTTTTTCCACATGAAAGGACTTACTCATCTTGATGAACTAAAAATTGTCGCTGAAGCGAGTGCAAAACTTGGCATGCCTGTGATTGAACCGACTGGTGGCATCACTCCGGAAAATGTCGCTGCAATCGTTAAAGTATGCCTCGATGCCGGTGTCGAACGAATCGTTCCTCATATTTACGGCTCAGTCATCGACAAGGAAACGGGAAAAACAAATACTGATTTAGTAAAAAAAGCGTATCAAGAGATTCAAAAGCTCTTTTAGTACCGTATTTTTTATTGCACCCTAAAAGAAGCCGCCCTATTGGGCAGCTTCTTTTCTCTTCTTTGCTTTTTCTTTCATTCGCAGGCGCAAACCTTGAAAAAAAGTCTGCAAGAGTTCCGTCGACTCATCTGCAAGTACACCGCGCGTAATAGCGACTTCATGATTAAAACCTTCATTTTGGCAGATATTTACCACAGATCCGCATCCGCCCATCTTCGGATCATCTGCACCAATCACTAATCGCGGCAACCTAGCCGAAATAATGGCTCCAGCGCACATGGGACATGGCTCCAAGGTTACATACATGGTGCACCCAACCAACCGCCAGCCACCCAATGCCTTGCAAGCCTCATCAATTGCCATGATCTCTGCATGGTATAAGGGATTCTTTCCCATTTCTTTTTGATTCCGCCCCTGCCCCACGACTTCTCCATCACGAACAATCACAGCACCAACAGGCACTTCCTCTTCTTCCATAGCCTCTTTTGCCAGATTAAGTGCAAAAGCCATCCATTTCTCATCTTCTATCATCATCGCTCCTTAATCGATTTCTTGGTCGTCGAGGTCAACAATTCCTCGGAATCCGCAACTCAAACAGCGATACTCACGATAGAGGTCTCCGTATTCATCTTCATCGGTCATGATGATCAGGCCTTTTTTTCCACAATGCGGACATACTTCCAGTTTATCGCCTTCATCTTCTAGCTTATCAATATCCATTCTTTCATCAAGCCATTTTGCCATCTTCATCTCTCCCTTCATTCATATTATACGACATTTATGTAAAAATGAAACGGGTATGATAAAATGAAAAAAACACCCTTAAGGAGGTCAACATGCTAATTGATGTTGCAAGAAAGTATTACGAAAAAGAACTGGATTACAATTGTGCGGAAACCATGCTCTATGCCGCAAACGATTATTATGACTTGAATCTGTCCAAGGATGCCTTAAAAACCATGGGAAGCTTTGGTGGCGGTATGGCTATCGGCAATGTCTGCGGTGCAATCACAGGCTGCCTTGCGGCTCTCGGCGTCATCTTCGTTGAAGAAAAAGCCCACGAGTCCGACAAAATCAAAATCATCACCAAGCGATTTATTGAAAACTTCGGAAAACAATTTGGATATATCGATTGTGCGCCATTAAAGGATGTCTATAGGACCGAAGAAAAGCGATGTGAGGATATGATTTTCGCCGCTGCGGAAATTCTGGAAGAAGTAGTTGTATTCGGAAAGACCCTTGAATAATACAAAGCCCGCGCAAGCGGGCTCTTTTTTTTGCAAGTTTTTCTATTCGCTTCTCCAAATTTGATAGCGTGTATTGGCCGACAAGTACTCCACCTCGGCAGCCTTCAGGTTCACTTGGGCTTCCGATCGTTTTCCCTGACTATCCAACAAATCGCTCTTCGAAATCAGACCTTCATTGTATTTCAACTTTGCATTCGTTGCCTGCATTTCAGCCACTTTGTCATATCGGAGGGCTGTTTCCAATCCCTTGAAAGCAAGAGCTGCTCGCTGCCAATCCTTCTGAATAGCAATCTCTGCATTCTGCTTGGCATCTTGATAAGTCAATAAGGCTTTTAGTGCCTCTTGATGTTTTTGCTTCCAAATTCGATCGTCAACGGTATAGCCTTCAGATGCTTTTGACTTCAATGCCTCTGCCCGCTCCCATTCTGCTTTGGTTCGAATAACCTCGGGATCTAGAGCAATCCACACCTCTAGTTCCGGCTGAGTCGGAAACCGTGCTTCAATTTCTTCCATTGGCGCGATGGACGGATTTTCTATTTGAATTTGCTGCGCCAAAACAATTCTTGCAATCTCCACCTCTTGTTCTGCCGTAACCGCATCCGCCTCCGCCTGAGTCAGCACGGCAACAGCATCTTGACGATTCGCTTCAATGCTCATGCCCGCATTTAGTCGAACCGTTTCCATCTCAAGCTTCTGCTTTGCAACTTCAACCATCTCTTGCTTCCACTGCAATTTCGCATTTGCAAAGCTTAAATCCAATGACTTTTCAAGCCCTTCCGCTTGAGCATTCAATTCTGCGATCCGGGTTTCTTTTTTTGCCGCTCTAACTTCGGCTTCAACAACATAAGGTTTCCATTCCTTGGTATCATAGCCCTCGAGTTCCGCTTGTCGATTCCCGGCACTTGATGCAAATGCGGCATCCTCAATGGCTTCCTCTACCTTCAGACCCTGTATCTTTTCTTCCAGCCTTGCAATGGCAACCCTTTGATCCAATTCAAGGCTTCTCTGCTGAATACTTGCCAAGTCCCAGCCATTCACGACGGCAAATCCAGCGCCTAACAAAACCGCCAAGGCTATCAGTATCATCAGTCCTTGTTTCTTCATGGTGTCACCCCGATTCCAATTCCAGGTCCAACCCCAGAAGCAAAGTCTAAAGACATTCTCGCTGTGTTATATTGCAAGGTTACAAGATCCGCTCCTTCTTCCAACTCTTTAAGGCCATTTTCTGTGCCCTCAAAAACTGCATCGGATACAAAACCTTCTTGTCTCTGATTTTTTAAATTCGCCAAAAAGATCCGCTTTGCATCTCGATTCCCTGCAATTGCAATCCGCTGTTGATTGGCGATGACTGCCTTGCGATAGGCCGTCTTCACCTCGACAGAAATATCTTCCTTGGCTTGAGTCAACTGAAGCACCAACTGTTCCCGCTCTACGAGTAAGCGATTATAGATCTTTCTCAAACTTGCGTCATCTCTCAAACCAAAGGTTTCGTAGATTCCAATCTCCTGATCCTTCAGGGCAAGAAATTCCTGTACTTGCACTATCTCTAAACGCACTTGCTCTGCTGATTGTAAATAGGTCGATTCATCCAAAAGCGGCGCCTCCATCGCTTGCTCCCGTAGAAAATAAAACTCAGATTCCACAGGTTTTCCCATCATTTGATTCAACCTTCGTGTATAATCCTTTTTATCCATTTCCGCTCGCTCTAGTTTCAGCTTCGCCTCTTCCAAATCCGCCTGCGCCTTAAATCGATCGGTTTCCGTTGCCAACCCTCTATCGAAAGAAATTTGCACTCGGTCCCAGTTTTCATTCTGATTCTCTACATTCTCCGCTAATCGCCTTATCGCTTGTTGGCTCTGCATAATCCCCAACACCAATTGTCTAGCGCCTAAAACGACGGAATTCCTTGCAATCTCCTCTCCCATTTGAGAGAGTTTGATCCCCATATCCAACTGCGCCGGCACATACTCCGTCAAGGAGATCACTTGCAATGCCGTTTGGCCCCCAAGGAGCGATGAAAGAGACCCCATTAAAGGACGCAGAGATTCCATGGATTCTTTTTGCTCGTCCAGACTCTCTTTTTGCAAACGCAATAGTTCCGTATCGGCGATTTGCTGTTGAATCTGACGATTATTTTCATTGATGGCTTTCTCAATCTCAGAAAACTGAATAACGTCTCCATCAGCAAAGCCGACAGATCCCGTTATCAATCCAGCAAATAAGAGTCCTACTATCCATTTTGCTTTTGCCATACCTGCCCCCTATTCCACAACCAAAACCGTATGGGTTGCCAGTTTTCCCGTTTCTGTGATCAATCCCACTTGCAAGGTGCCCGCTTTTTTGCCACGAATGCGACCCGTATCTCGATTGATACTTGCCAATTCTGTATCGCCGACAAACCACTGTCCCGCAACATCTTCGGTAATTTCCACCCCATACTGATCCTTGATCGTCAAGGTTTCACCTAGGTCAATGGATGTACCCACACGCACCACATAATCAAAGTCTTCATCAAATATGAATTCTTCAGGAGACGGTGCTTCTGAACTAATGGTAACATCCAAATAGGCCGCTCGTGTCAGTTGATGCCACAAGCCAATGCTTGCGGTTCCCGCACTCTGGCCAAAGATTTTTTCGTAATTTTCAGAAAAACCAACCAGGCCTGAATCGCTGCTAGTTGCATAGGTGATAAAACGATCCAGGGCGACTTCTTGGCCATCGGAAAGAAAACCACTCATCACCAAGTCTTTAGCATAGTCACTATTCTCGTCTTGGGCTTCTGTTTCCGGCGCTTGATTTCCTAATAAAGACTGCAAAAGGCTTGTTGTGTCAACTCCCGTTCCCGTCCCGTCAGTCAAACCATCAGTTAAGCCACCTAAACCCGTGCTTCCGCTATACAATCGACCCACGGCTTGCAAGCGATAAGCGCTTACTTCTTCTAGCTCAACGCCCGTTAAATAGAGTGCCGTGCTTGCATCTTCCAGCACCCCGTCCGGATCGTGAATGACCAAGGTGTAGCTCTTCGTTTTCTTTGCCTTAGGCGAAGAAAGAAAGAGGTCCATATTTTCATCCACCTGGCCTAGCACGTTTCCGTCAGAATCCTTGACTTCCACATAATAGGGATTTTCCAACTGGTATCCACGGCCGTACTGATCCACAATAGTCATATTATCATGGGTTAAAAGCAGGCCTGCTCCCTCTGCCGTTTTCCAGTGCAGGGACCCCCGCACACCTTCTACATAGGTCGGTTGACCGGGGATTTCAACGCTTACCATGGCCTGAGCCTTCACCCCGTCGCGCGTGATGGCGTAGAGATAAACATTTCCTTCTTTCGATGGCAAGAATGTCAACTTGGGCTTCAGGGTTTCTGCATCCCGTGACCAATACACAAAACTTCCATCCGAAGCGCCTACCACGATCTCTTTTAAGGTCTGATAATCATCAATCACCTGGCCCGATTCATCCAATACCTGCAAGTCCAAGACCACAGGTTCATTGATTTCAACCACATCATCACTAATAACAAATTCCATTTGCTGAACACCTGCAAACCCCGCCGACTGAACCAGGCATAAAAGGAGTGCAAAAATCACTATTTTTTTCTTCACCATACTCCTCCTATCGCAGTTCAATCGTCAACTCCGCGCTTTGATCATTATCTGTCGTTGCTCGAATTCTAAACCGGTCACCCCGATGAATTCGTGACTCATCAATGGATAAAACGCCGGTGGATGATCCAATCGTGATGCCCGTACGATCCTCAACATCATCATAAATAATGGTATATCTCGCCGGATCAAATTGGCTCAAAACATTGTATTGATCGCTAACCTGAAAATATAGCGCGTCAATCCGGTCATTCCCGTCATAATAGACATCCTGTCCATCCCATTCAAGAAAATGATTCAAGTTAATCATCAACTTGTTAGCCGCTTGATCAAAGCGTTCCCCACGTTTCAAGGCAACCCTATCATCTTTTTCAATAGAAATCGATGAAGGTTGGCTATTGGCATCAGACACCATGATGTTTCCTTCTACCTCTTCCGTATACGACCCATAATTAAGGGTTGCATAAACGGTTGCTGTATCCATACTGCCTTCTTGACTAAGCTGCGTCGCTTGAACAAAGGCTTTTTGACCATCGACAACCCGTTCAATCGGACCTCGTGTTGAAAACTCTCGAAGATCACTATCGCTGTCTTGGGCATCTACCCATAGTTCCACTTGATTTCCACCAACTTGCCCGTAAAGACGAATCTCTTTTCGATAATCTGAGCGAAGCTGCGGATAGGCATCCGTCAAAGGAACCTTCCTCGAATAATCATAGAGAAGTCCAATGGTTTCCATGCCAAATCCATCCAAATCAGCTACATCTACACTATGCATGATCAAGGAGAATGGCTTATACCCCTCCCCACCAATGCGAGCTTCGTAGGTTTTCGCGCCAAAATCTGCATCCTTGCTAAAGCTTATGGTGCCTGTACCAGATATGGAATCAGTCGAAGCAACAACTGCATCCTCATCATCAACTTCTGCAAGTTGAATCATAAAGCCGTTACTTAAATCCACCAATTGATTATATTGATCATAGATTAAAAAATCGTTGCGGCTCAAGGTAATCTGCGCATTCTCTGTCATCCAAGTCCGAACGCCTTCTGCCAGTCCACCGATTCGCACCGGCCGACTCTCTTCATAGACCCGTATCTCAAGGCTCTGCGTCTTTCCATTGGCTGTTGCCCACAAAGTTTGCACGCCCGCCTCGGTCGGGCGGTAAATCAAGCGAACCACTTGGGTTTCCTGATCTTCTTCAAATCGTAAGCTAGGCATTCCAGGATCCAACTCCACCTCTTGGATCAAACTTGCATAATCCATCATTCGCATGCCGTATTGGTCATAGGCTTCAAAGGGCAATTCGGTAAGATTGTCTTCAATAACCATTTGGTCCGGTGCAAAGAACACGAAAGTATCCAGCGTACTGACCTTGCCAATTTTTATTTCTTGATAACCATAGCCACCTGTAAATCGATCCACTGCCGTGACTCGAAGGATCTCTTCCTCCGGATATCCATGGGGAACCACATGGATCACTGCCAGGTCATCATCATCTGGATGCAGTGTCCATTTCACTTCCGCATTTCCCGTTGAGGAAGCAGAGAGCAACAGTCCATCATCCTCAGTATTCAGAATTCCATCCTCTCCAGCTACATAGGCAGCAAGAACAGGCCGGTCCTGCGAGCCAACAAGCACTGGCAAGGCATAAAAGTGGTCGTCATCCTCAATCGTATCTTGTAAAAAAGCAGTTTGATCCCCTAAAAAGTTCTTAATCTTTCCAATTTCAATAGTATCAATGCCTTTAACGCTTTCAATTACTCCTTGTTTGCTTGCAAGCAAGGTCTTCTCTTCCAACTGTAGGATTCCTTGAAGAACAAGCCACGATTCTCCAGAAACCCATTCTCGATCACCTGTATTATTAATGGTCAATCGACCCTCTTCATTGTCTTCCACTGAAACCAGAGGAGAGGCCTGCCAGGAAATCTGTGACAAAATCGATTGATCCGTGATCTCTTGCCCATATTGATCCACTAGTCGATAATCCACCCAAATTTGATCAGTTTGGTAGGCCACTTGCGTCCAGGTATCCGTTACAATCTGCAAGCGTGCCGGCCTAGCTACATCTCCTGGTGTAAAGGAGGCGGTTGCCTCTTCAACTTGAATCGTATATTTTGTTTCAAACAAGGGCAGGGTAGTTGTCACAATCATTTCATTGCCCTCTACTTCTACGCTTTCAAGAACAACATCCATCTTCCGTCTTGTCATCTTAAAGTCTTTCTCAAATCCGGATTGGTTTAACCCTATGGTCAACTCCCGTTCCCCAGTCTGCATCACAGAAACAATGGAAAGTACAGCTTCTTCGCTGTCAACCAAACCCAAGCCAAGCAAAGTCCCCAAAGTCACGTTCTCGCCTGCTGGTATCGCCGCTAAGGTGTTTTTCAGCATAATAGCACCAATTCCTCGACTAACGACTTCTGTTGGCTCAACATCCTTCAACAAGCCACGCTCTCTCGCCAATTGCGGAGCCTCCTCCACAGTGGGGTCTTCCCCCAGGACCCGAAGCAAAAAAAGTTCCATTTGATACATCTCTACGGGTTGGCCAAAGCCAAAAATTTCTTTGGAAGTTCCTTTTGTGATCCCCGTATCACTTGCCCATGCAATGACAGGTTCCCACCACGGATCTGCAATATCCGTAAAATCGGGGCGCTTGTTAGTTGTTAGCGCCTGTAGCTCTTTTCCTTGCAGACGAGCAATCAAAAGCATCAACTCTTCCCGCTTTAAGCTCTCATCCACTTTCAAGCTGACGCCATCACCACGAAAAATTCCCAATTTTACCATCTGATCTGCTGCCTGTCGCTCGATTTCATTGCCTCCATCCAACTCCAAAGCGAAGCCCGATGCAGGTGATAGCAATACAAGTATGACTAGTAAACTGATGATCCGTTTCATTCATCTATCCTCCAACTCTCTTATGTCCTTATTATAGCAAATCAGCATCAATAAACAAGCGTTCATTATTCATTCTTCTTATCATTGCATACCCATTCTACCGGTTAATTCGCCGCCTTTCCAAAATCGTTGATTTACTTGTATATACGTAACAAGACGCATAAAAAATGGCTAGCTGAGAATAATCAGCTAGCCTGTGTCAACTTCTATTACTTTTTAATCGCAATTACCATGGTTCCTTCCACATCATTCAGTCCCATGGCCTTAATGGTCAATAAATCACCATCAGCCGGTGAACCCGAATAACTCAAAATTCCATCGGTTGGGTGAATCGAATAGACCCCTGATGACCCCTCCGCTTTTTGCACGGATAGCGTATAGTACAATGGTTTAATTCCATTGGTTGTATTGTACTGATCAATGACTTCAAATCGTACGGGAGTCTCCAATAAATTCTTTTTTGTTGAGGCATTCAAGTAAGCATTATAATCTGTCGTTCCTTTTTTCAAGACGACCAAATTTTTGCTCGGTTCAAAAGAACTCTCATCAGACTCAAGCCCACTCATTGGATTCTCGGCCGTATCAATTCGAACAGCCTTTGGCTTTTCGTTAGAGACTTTCATTGGAATTTGATAATTATAAATCGTCTCGCCGTTATTAACAGTAACCAAAACGACTTCATTCTCATAGGAAACTGTATCCTCATCTGAAATATTTCCTTGGATCGTTGTTCCAACTTTACTAATATGCGGACTTGGCGTTTGCACGCTAATGGCTGAGTCTGGGATCTCAAGTGTAAATCCATCAATCTTGCCTTCCACATTTACCTTGCGCTTATAATCCTCTCGATCTATACCAACTGCTGCTCCACCATATAAAACCTCATCCATACTCAAAGTAAACTCTTCAATACTGGATAAATCATAGGATGCAACTGTAAACTCATAATCACTGCCTAGCAAGTCTTCACTTTCACCACTATCGTAGAGATAAGCTCGGAAATTCTCTTTCCCTTCCTCTACACCCGTAAAACGGAAGTCCCCACTTACCGATGACACCGTCACATACCCTTGAGAAACGCCATCGACTTCTACCCGTGTTGGGTAGCCGATTAAGTATTTCGAAGTAGATGGAATATTTCTTCCATACTCATCGATATATTGAAGGTTTCGTTTCTGAATGGTGATCTCATGCCCCTTAATCATAGCCAGCAGTACATCCTGATCAATTCCTGCAATCGCTTCCGGTTTTGGTTCCGGATCCACAATCATTCGCGCACTGACTAACTTGTTATTCAGTCGCGCCATCTCATAGCGAGTCCGTACCGGTTTATAGAACAATTGTGCTCGACCCGTTACTGGCTCACGACGCCAGACAAAAGCATCTGCATTGACAAAAACAATATTTGCATTAATTAAATCATCGTATTGATCCACTCGATTGCCTCGAATATCATAAGCGTTAAATGGAATTTCAATCTCTTCATTTTCAACTAAGATCTCATCCGGAGCAAAAAACTCGAATCGATCCAATGCGGCTTTCCCCGTTACCATAAATAGGTAGGTCTTGGTCATGGATCCTGCGGTTAATTGCAGGCGAATATCCTGTGTTTCCGCATTAACATCGGTCGGCTTGATTCGTACATAAGGAACAGGGTCTCCTTCAAACAGATCTGCATCGACGAATGCGTCACCTAAAGAAACTGCAAATTTCACTTTGTATCTATAAAAATCCTTTTTCGGAATTATGCGTCCAAACTCGTCATAGACGTAGACTGGAATACGCCAATCGTAATGATCCCCAAGGTCGCCAAAATTCATTTTATAATCCATTGCAGTGGTTGACGCATTGGTTAAATCCCCAAATTTCATGTAGTTGACCGAGGAACCCGCTTCCTTAATGCGAACCAATTTTCGGATTTCAGTTCCTGTTTTTGCATCAGCGCCATAAAGGATGAATGAATCATCCGGGAACGCTTTGGTTGTGGTTAATACAATCTTATTCATGGAAATTCCTGCAATTGCATCAATCGAAACCCCAAAATACAAATCGGGGAATCGTACGGTTTCACCGAATTGATTCAAAGCGGTAAAGTAGGTCTCCGCCATATAATCGTTCACCTTGGCAAAGGTTGTTGAATTCAAATAAATATCCGCCACATGGGCCTCTTCCCCAACAAAACCAAGAGAAAGGTCACCGGCATGCACGGTATAGGTCAAATCTTCAAAAGCTGTTGTCATTTCAAGGGTTGCCACACTATGGCTTTCATCCCAGGTGATCAACTTGATCTTCTTGCCGTAGCTTTCTGATCCCTTCACGGTAAACATTGTATATGTCGGTTTCGTAAAGGCTATACGAATTTTCTTTTCTCCAATCTGTCGAACCGAATTTGCGGTAGCATAGGTAAAGCTCTGAGACGATACCCCAGAAGGGTTAATAGAGCCAATACTTACATCATGGTTCTTCTTGGGTGTATCTAATGCATGCAAACCGATTTCAGCAAATAAATCTACCGTAACAGGTGTCGATGCAGAAGCGACAACGCCGTCAAGCAAACCAACATCACGAGCCATCATCATAACACCGTCCCAGCTTGGCCAATAATCCAAAACCCGCAACCAAACTGCACATAATTCCTGTACGGTTGTTGTTTGATTATAACCAAACAAGAAATCTGTTTCACCAGAAATATACTCATTCATCACCATCCATGCAATATATGGACGGTACATTGGATCCTCAACATCATTAAAAGCAGGCAAGACTTGCACGCGTTTGGCTTCTTGCTCTTTACCCAACATTCGAGTCACATACACAGCCATGTCCTGTTTCAAGACCTGCTGCGATCCCGCAATAGAGGGCGATAATACCCCAGCGGAGGCTAAAGCATCCGCATCACCACCAGCAAAAGCCGGGCTGACATTTATAAGAAGTATTACAATTATTATCATACTCAAAATTCGCTTCATCTCAGTCCTCCTAGATATTCCTATAGCTTTATTATACCTAACTCACAAGAGTTAAACAAGAAATTGCCAATTTACTAAAAATAAGGAATATTTTTCACGACTTTCATGGAATCCAAACAGAAAAAAAGACGGCCCCGAAGGACCGTCAATTCATTTATTACTTAACAACTACACTCAATTCAATGGTACCCATTGAAGTAACTGCTACGATGGTGAAAGTATCGC
This sequence comes from Gottschalkiaceae bacterium SANA, assembly GCA_036323355.1. GTDB lineage: Bacteria > Bacillota > Clostridia > Tissierellales > GPF-1 > GPF-1. Next base: position 3,319,683 of record AP028876.1, read on the forward strand.
CTGAACTTGCTGAACCCGTTACCTGTAACGCATAGGTTGAGTTATCAATCGAATACTTGCCATTGTTACTCACATACATGTAGCTCACAACATCTTCAGTTACCATTCCATATTGATCAGTTGCTTCAAAGAAAGCTGGGAAGAATGCACCAAAGTTATTGTTGTAATCTGCATATGGTTTTTGTAAGACGAGTAATTTTCCATTTGCTGCTTCACTAGTAGAAACCGAAACTGTATTTCCACTCAAGTCCGCATCATCTTGACCTTTAATATCAATTTTTACTGCTTGAGGCGGTGTTGGGCTAACCAATACAGTTTGTTGATCCACTTTGGTCATACCATCAATTTGATATTGAACAATCAATTGTCCAGAAACATCATTCGTTAAGGCTCCACCATTACTTGTTGCATATACAACAAATGGCATTGCTCCCGTTACTTTTAAATAATCGGTATAGGTTGCTGCTGTTACATTTGTAATAACACCTGCTGGAAGTTTTACATCATAACTTCCTTCTTTACCTTTCACTTCAATCGCTTTGCCGTATTTGCCTGAGTTACCTACGCTTGGCGCATATAACTTGCTGACTTGGGTTACAGTAAAGCTGTCAACATTCTCAGCTGTTATTACCGTTACATCAAAATCATTGGCATCCAATACAGTTGTATTCTTGTATAGGGTCGCTGTATATCCAAAGGAATCTGCTGCTGTTAAGCTGAATGAAACAGATGATGTTGCATTGTTTCCTTCACCCGAGAATTTCAATTCATAGCCAGAAGGCAAAGAACCTTTGAAATCATTTCCATACTGATCTTCAAATTCAAAGCTGTCATCACTGATGGTAACAGTCTTGCCATTGTCAACCGCATAGTAGTAATAAAAATCTTCATTCAAGCCTTTAATTGCGTAAGGCTTAGATGCAGGATAAACCGTAAAATTCACCTGCATTGGGCTTCCGCCGTTTGTTGTGAATGTTGCATATTGAGGGAAATTCATCGTTGCCGATGTATCGCCATTTTTGTACATCAACTTGGCAACGCCATCAGCCTTTTCAACCCAATAGAATCCATTCTTTTCACCCTTTGTTACTTTAATGCCATTAACAAATAGTGAGTCTTTGATTGAATCATATTTGGTTACCAAATCGCCAACATAGTTGTAGGCATCAAATGGGAATTCTGCTGGTGTTCCAGCAATAACCATATCCGGTGTTCCAATCGAAATTCGGCTCATTCCATCAGGAAGAACTTCAACGGAATCACTGATATTTGCACCCGATGTCTTATCCACTAGATTAATGTACATGGTATAAGGCATCGACTGTTGAGGAATTTGACTTGTGTGAATTCGAATATAAACTTGATTCTCTTTTCCACTTGCCACTTGTGAATCATTTGGATAATACCAAACCGCTTTACCATCGGCTGGTGATAATAGTACGTTGTTGCTCGTTGCACTATTTTTTTGACCAAAGTAGTTGATATCTTTAATCATTTCACCTTCTTGATCATAAGCGAATACTGGAATTGCCCAAATATCTGTAGACCCTTGTACCAAGTATTGATCTTGTGGGTCTTTATCGATATTCATGATTTCACCAAACTGAAGTGTCGTCGCTTTACGCGGTTCTCCAACAGTTAACGTTCGATTGATTACAACCGGTGCTTGGCCCGTTACTTGTGCAATCCCTGTAATCATAACCGCTTCATTCAATTGCCACGGTGTTGATCGGTAAATTTCCAAATAAGAACCATGATCGGTAATCGTACCTGAACCAGACCAAGTAATCGATGATGCAATATGATTATCAAATTGATCTACTGTATCGTAATTGATAATTACACGATTCATATCAGAACCAGCATATCCTTTTACTTTTGCTGTTTCCGAGGTGATATCAATCATTGTCAAACGAGGACGTTGACCCAATAAATCTTGAGAAAGTGTTTGTCCTTTTGTATCAACAATTTTCGCTGTGTAGGTATGATCCATAATATTGCTGGTCATCTCAACACGAGCCATTTCCTTACCGAAAGTAGGGAAGGTAATTTTCTTCACGCTTACTGTGATATTGCCACGCTTGATTTGAATGGTATTTTTCAAGGCTTCAATATTTTCATCGCATTCCAACTCAAAGGTTTTAGGACCCACTTGACGGAATTCAATAATACTCAAATTCTCATTATCAGCCTTTGTTTTTACTTCATGACCTAGCTTTTCAGCCAAAGATTGAGCTGTTCCCTTATAATTTGCACGAATGGCGCTAGCTGTCATCGTTGCCATGGTACCGCGTGATGCTAGAGCGGTTCCTGGTGCTGATGTGCCAAATCCAAGTGTCGTTGCAGTTGAAGCAACAGCATCCCAACCTGGGAATTCACCTAAATAATAACCCAGTCCACGAAGCAAAACAATTTGCAACTGTTGTACGGTCATAAATTCGCCAAATCCAAATTCTGTACCGCTTTTGCCCATGAAGTATTGATTGGCATAGGCCCATCCCAAATATCCATTATAAAATGAGTCACTTACATCATTAAATGGATGATTGATCGGGTACGCTTTTGCCTGCTCTTCTTGGCTCATTAAGCGACTGAGAAGAACCACGGTGTCTTGACGCTTCAAATAATCGTCTGCCCGCTTTTCTTTCAACACCCCTAGGGTGATTAACTCGTCTAATGCTGCATCCTGACCAACCGGTGGTTGATCAATAATAATGGTTGCCGCAAATGCTGGAGCAACTGCTGTCAAAACCATCAATACTGTTAGTAAGATGGCTAGTTTCTTCTTCATCTTAAATCCTCCTTCATTATCTTGCTTACATGCTAGTATTATTGTACCCGCTAGAGAAAACTTAATCAATGAGATTCCCTCTCTTTTCATAAAAAATACATACTTTTAAGCCGGGTTTAAGAATTAGACGATCAACCCCCAATAAAAGTTTCATCGCTTCGAAAGAAAAAAGAGCAAAAAAAAATAAGACCTCCGAAGAGGTCTTATTTCAAGAATTCAATTACTTCACTTCAACTTTCAATGTGTTAGTCAATCCGCTGTCAGTTACAACAGTAATTGAGAACTCATCGCCAGATTGAGGAGATGTTGCAGTTAAAACACCTGCAGTAGTTACAGAATATGTGCCATGTGCGCCAGTTGCATATTTGTCAACTGTCAAGTAAACATAAGATGCGTCAGCTGCGTCATGAACACCATATTGGTTTTCAAGTTCGAAGAAGAACGAATCGTTATCAACAGTTAAAAGATTCACTGTTGCCGCTAAGTTTGCTTTCGCGATTGCCAATACATTGCCTTCAAGCTCTGCATTTTCAAGATCTTCGTCCAATTTAACAACTACAGATTCTGCTTTAGGCTCTGTTGAGTCAATTGTCACTTCTTGGGCTTCCGTTACCGGTTTGCCATCAAAGTCATACGCTGTCAAAACTGTACGAGTGTAAGTTTTGTCATTGTCCAATTCGCCTGCATCACCTGTTGGATCCCAAGCGTACACGTAAATTGTATCGTTCACTTTTACGTTTCCACCCAAGGCAGTAACAGTCAAGTTCAAGCCTTCAGTTGGCATTACAGCTGTATCGCCATCAACTTCTGCAGTCAATTTGACTTTTTTGTCGTAAATTGCTGTTTCAGTTGAAGCTGCTGAAGTTGCTTGAGGAACAACATACAAAGTACCGATTTCTGTAACTTTTACAGAATCAACATCTTCTTGTGCCACATACTTCACATCAAATTCGAATTCGTCAACCATGTCGCCGTCAGCGTTTCGAATGCGTGCAGTATATTTTACAGATTCAGCAGTAGTTAATGGGTTAATACCCGCCAATACTACAGAAGCAGTTGTTGCTGTTTCACCATCTTTTTGGAATTCAAGAGTCATTCCATCAGTGATAGAGTTTGTCTTTTCTTTTCCATATTGATCAACAAATACAAAGTCAGCTTTGTCGAATGTGTATTCTGTAGAACCGTAAGTACCGATTACATATACAAGTTCGTCTGCGTCGTCTGCGTCAAATCCCATGATTGCTTCTGTTTGACGATCTTTCGCAACAGAGAAGCTTACTTGAGAAACTTTGTTGTTAATTGTGAAAGTTGCATATTGTGGAGATGCATAAGATGAAGTGTTAGAGTTTGCATAATACTTCAAAAGTGCATTGCCAGTCAATACTTCTTCTACGAAGCTCCATTGTCCTTGTGTATAAGAACCTTCAAGAACAGATGTGCCATTCACTTTAACATCATCTTTGATGATTGTGTCGTACTCAGTAATTGCGTTTCCGTAAGCATCATATGCTTCGAATTCGAATTCTGCTTTTTCGTTTCCGATTACTTCATCAACTGGACCCATAACTTTCAAGTCAGAAATACCAGCTTTAGGAATATCGAATGTTGTAGTTGCGTTCAATCCAGAGTTTGTATCAACAACTGTTACAAAAGCAGTTGTGTTTACAGTCTCATCAACTGAATCTGAAGGAGATGCAAACTTGTCTAATTTCAAGTATACATTACCATCTTTGTCTGCATACCATAGAGTGTCTACGCCAGACTCAGATACAACGTTAGACAATGCAGTGAAGTAAGTTTTAGGAACTGCATCACCGTATTGGTTCAATGCTGTTACAGGAATTGCCCAGAAGTAATCTTTCTTTTGAGCGTCTGTAGAAACACCAGCTGCAGAAGTTTTGTCTTTCAAGATTTGTTGGTCATCTTTATCACCAATGTTTTGAACATCGCCTAATACGAGTTCAGACAATTTGATAGGACCAGCAATTTCGAAAGTTTTAGTTGCTGTTACAACATTACCTTTTGTATCATTGTAAACTGCGTTTACAACGATTGGCATGCCTAGCAACCAAGTGCTTCCAGTGTTCATGATTGTAATTTGACCTTTTACAGATCGGTCAGGTGTTCCGATTGAGTAGAAGTTCAAGTTGCCTTGAACAGATGACTCATCAGTCACGTCATTACCGAATTGGTCTTTTACTTCGTAGTATACAACGGCATGAGTTGCTGCTGCATAAGACTCAAGGTTTGCATAATCGTAAGGGAACTCGATTGCAGATACTTCAGACTCTTGACCAGCAACAGTTGCTTCTAGAGTACCAAAAGTAATTTTGTAATCAAAGTCTTTACGGATTTCACGTTGCATTGTTACTGTTGCAGCCGCGCCATCAAAAGTAACTTCTTCAACTGAAGTGTTCACTTTACCGCGAAGTACTGAGAAAGTTCCTTCAGTAACTGCTTGGTTAAATGTTACAGTGAATTCGTCTTTGTCTGTTTGCTCAGCAGATACGATTGCAAGATCAGCTACCATACCCAATTTCGCTGCCAAAGTTTGTGATCCGTCAGCCATTTCAGTTTCCAAAGCGGCAACTGTAAGGATTGATGTTTCACCACGCTTAAGGTTTGTAGGATCAGCTGCTGTAACAACTAGGCCCAATTCCAAAGCTTTTGCAGGAACGTCAGCGTAAGCTACTTCGTAACCCAATGCACGAAGAAGAACTGCCTGATATTGTTGTAGAGTTACAACTGAATCAGGTTCGAATACGAATGTGCCAGATCCCTCTGGTTCTTCGATTCCGTTTACATACGCCATAGACTCAGCCCATGCGATGTAGTTCGCTGCCCAATGACCAGTCGCGTCTGCGAATGATGGTGCCACCGGGAAGTCCTTTGCTGCTGCTTCTTCACCCAACATACGGGAAAGAAGAACAACCATTTCTGCACGAGTCAAGCTATCATCAGCTCGATCATCGTTCAAAATACCAAGTTCTTGTAATTGTGCTTCGGCAGCTAGCTCAGCATCAGTCGCAGCAAATGCTGGAATGAATGCGCCACATACCATCGCAACCACAAGAAGAAGTGCTAATACTTTCTTCATTTGATAATCTCCTCCTAAAAGTTTTGTCAATCAAGTGAATCCCACTTAATTATCCAAGATTAATTATACTGTTTCCATATTTTGTTCACAAGGGATATGGCCTATTTGTAATCTAACTGTAAAATAACCCACTCCTATGTCCAACTTCATTATACCCACGGTTTGTTACAGACGGATTACAGGGGAGTGTAAACTCTGTTACATTCACTATTGAATTGTCAAAATGTAAGAAAACAGCGGCTTTTCAGCCGCTGTTAAAGGTTTTTGCTTCTATATTTTACTTGCTTTAATGAACTCTCGGAATAATGGATGCGATCTTGTTGGTCGTGACTTAAATTCCGGATGGAACTGCGATGCCACGAAATAAGGATGATCTTCAAGTTCAATGATCTCAACCAATTTTTCATCCGGAGAAATTCCAGAAAGAATCATGCCAGCCTCTACGAGCATATCACGGAATTGATTCGAAAATTCCCAACGGTGACGATGACGCTCATAAATCAAGCTTTCCCCATAGGCAGCCTGCGCTTTTGTTCCATCTGCCAATTTACATGGATAGATGCCCAGTCGCATAGTTCCGCCCATATTTTCAATATCCACCTGATCTTCCATCAAATCAATAACCGGATAAGGTGTCTGCGGATCTAATTCGGAAGAATGTGCTTTTTCCAGTTTCAAAACGTTTCTTGCAAATTCAACAACCGCCATCTGCATGCCCAAACAGATTCCCAAGAATGGAATCTTATTTTCACGTGCGTACTGAATGGCCAGAATTTTTCCTTCAACGCCTCGATCACCAAATCCGCCAGGAACCAAAATTCCATCTGCGCCTTTCAGCATCTCTTTAACATTATTAAAGGTAACCTCTTCAGAATGTATCCAATCAATATCAATTGCCACATCATTGTCGATGCCTGCATGGCGAAGCGCCTCTGCAACAGAAAGGTATGCATCCCTAAGTTCTACATATTTACCAACCAAGGCAATTTTCACAGTGCCTTGTGGATTTTTGAATTTTTCGCACATGGATCTCCATGCAGAAAGCTCCGGCTCTACCTTTTCAAAGTTGAAATACTCAACAACTTCTCTGGCCAGACCTTCGTCTTCCAACATTAACGGTACTTCATAAAGCGTATCCGCATCCATATTTTGCATAACGCGTTTCTTTGGTACATTGGTGAACAAGGCAATTTTGTCTTTCATATCTTCAGACAAGGGGAATTGCGTACGACATACAATCATATCCGGCTGAATTCCGATATTGCGTAGTTCCTTGACACTATGTTGAGTCGGCTTTGTTTTCATCTCGCCGGCTTTTTCCAAATACGGCACCAAAGTGACATGAATATACATGACATTCTCACGACCGACATCATAAGACCATTGTCGAATGGCCTCCAAGAATGGTTGGCTTTCGATATCTCCTACCGTACCGCCAATTTCTGTAATAACAACATCAGCATTAGATTCCGCGCCGACCTTATCGATCCGTGATTTGATTTCATTGGTGATATGTGGAATGACCTGAACCGTTCCACCCAAATAATCGCCTCGACGTTCTTTTTTAATCACGTTGTTATAGACCTTACCAGTTGTTATATTACTAAATTTGCTCAAATTGATGTCAATGAATCTCTCATAATGACCCAGATCTAAATCTGTTTCCGCGCCGTCTTCCGTTACATAAACTTCACCATGCTGGTAGGGGCTCATTGTTCCTGGATCGATATTAATGTAAGGATCAAATTTTTGAATCGTTACTTTCATGCCTCGTGATTTCAACAAGCGTCCCAACGACGCCGCTGTAATGCCTTTTCCGAGAGACGAAACAACGCCACCGGTTACAAAAATATACTTTCTTTTTTTCAAGATCCATCTCCTCCTAATTCTCTCAACCACAACTTTTATATCTTATCGGAAGATGCACAAACCGTCAATAGGCATTTCTTATTTTCTTAATTCTTCAATCGCTCGTGCGAAGGCATCATCCTCATAAAGATTTTTTGCTAAATATCGATAGTAAGCATTATTCCCTGTCGTTAAGGCATTCAAGGTTGCTTGCGTCTCTGGATCCAAACGGTATGAAAGATTGATTCTAAAATCCCGTTGGAATTGGGGAAGCACATAAGCAAGTTCTTGATTGAAAAGATCATCGGACGGATCCACTTCATATCCCAAATAAGCGAGCTGCGCCTTTACCGTTTGAATGGTCTTGCTCTTTTGCAAGTATTTCAACGTAGACTGCTCATTAGCCATCGGAAAATCTGACAACAGTTTTTCCATAGGCAAAGTCTGTGGAATAATAATATCAGGTGTAATTCCAACACCATTCACCTTGTGCCAATCTGGGGTAAAATATTCGGCGATGGTCATTTTGAAACCTTCTTTGTTGGTTAAAGGAAAAATTCCTTGAACACTACCCTTGCCGTAGGTTTGATCCCCAATAATAATACCCGAATTGGTGTCTTGAATCGCACCAGCAAAGATTTCGGAAGCTGAAGCGCTATCGCCATTGACTAGAACTGCAATTTCAAATGGCGCAACCTGTAACTCAGAACGGAAATTTTTTGCGTTGTCTTTATATTGAACATGAAGCAGATCATCATTGACAACAATCATCTTCAATACTTCCAAGACTTGATCCAAATATCCGCCAGGATTGCCGCGCAGATCAAAAATCACTTTCTTTATTTTCGCTTCCTTAAGTTCCTTAAAGGTTACCTGCATATTTGACAATAAATTCGCATTGAACTGTGTAATACGAACATAGGCCATATCTGCGTCTAATTGCTCGTTTTCATCTGGCATCATGACCGTAATCGGATTGCTCTTAATCAATTCACGAACCATATCATAATATTGCACCCGGTCTGTATTTCCACGGGTAATTCCAATGCGCGCATTAGATCCAACCTTGCCACGGATATAATTCAAGGCTTCGCTCGACGCTAATCCCTCTAAGGCTTTACCATTTACCACAACTATCTTATCGCCAACACGAAGACCAGATTCTTTTGCCGGGCTTACATCAGTAAATCCAGTTACATAGTAGAACCCTTCCTTGAATTCGACATACGCACCAACACCGCCGAAGTTGCCGGAAGTAGAAGCATTGAGCTCATTAAATTCTTCGGTATCATAATAATGACTGTGCTGATCAACCGCTTCAAAAATTCCGTTTTTTGCCGCTGTAATCAACTCTTCTTTTGTGAGCGTATCATCCACCGTATTATTCAAAATATATTTAATCAAATAATCCAGCTCATTCCCCAAACGATAAGAGTTAATATCAACCGTTGACTCTGCTGCAAATGCAGGGCTCATTAAATTAACCAATAAAATGAGGATCACTGCCAGTGTTGTCCATTTTCCTAATTGTCTTTTCATCATTCTTACCTCCTCAATATTTTCATTATATCCTACTTTACGCCTTCCCCTCGTATGAAATTTTTATTAACTCCATAAAATTCACCCCTCCTTTTATTTTCTTCCTTTATAATAAGAAAAGGAGGATAAATAAATGCGCATAATAAAGAAGACGATGATTTGCTTAATTTTGTTTCTTTTAACCATACAATTTCCATTTGCAGCTACACCGCAAGAAGAAGCTGCCGACTCCCTCGTCACCCTAGGGTTATTGACTGGCTATCCCGACGGAGGACTTAGGCTGGATCGAACCATTACAAGAGCTGAATTCGCCACCCTTATGGTTCGCATGCTTCCAGCACAAGAGAGTTCAGCTACTCCCTTAACAGATATCTCTGCCCATTGGGCAAAGAAGAATATTGAAAAGGCTTACAAGGCCGGAATCATTGCCGGCTATCCCGATAAAAGTTTTCAACCGGATGCACCCATTACCTATGGAGAAATTATGACCGTCTTGGTTCGTTCCCTTGGTTATGGACAAGCGATTGACCCAAATCTCCCATGGCCAGATAACTACGTGCAAAAAGCCATCGACTTGAATATCCATGGCGGCGTAAAAATTCCCATGCGTTCCAATGCAAGTCGGGGTGATATGGCTGTCTTCCTGTCGCAATCATTGGTCACGCAGTTCAACAAATAGGTTCGGTCAATTAAGTAGAAATTCAAACTATAATCAAATACTCGAAACGTTCGAAAGGATCCAAGGGAGTGCGAACTCCTTTGGATCCTTTCGTTTCATCGATATGCACTAATACATGACCTCTCCGTCGACAAAGATCAACGGATTTGGCACATTTGTATTTATCTCATTTTCCGCATCCCACACCCGAAAGACCATTGAATCGTCTTTGCCCTTATAGATTTCTATCACTTCATTGGGGGTGTCGTAGGAATAGCTTGTACCATTCACATCATAGGTTCCTTCTTCATTCATAGAGAACAAAATGGTCCATTTCTTATTCTTCCCTTTCTCCATAGCCAAGGTAACTTCCCAGTCATCACCGAAAGGTGGTGGCGGTGGCGGTGTTCCTTGACCAACGCAAGATGCACTAGGATAAGCATCTAACTGAATTTGGACTTCGGGGTTGATATAGGTTGTTTCATCGCCGAATACATATAATTCATCTTGTTCCGGAGTGATATAGGCGATTTCACCACCCGCTTTCAATTTCGAACCCACTAGGGGATCTCCAATATAGAAGCCATACCGCTGTGACTTTTGTTCCTCTTCTACTGAGAAACTAGAATCAAAAACTTCATAATAGGAAGGATCCGACTTCTTTTTAATCCAAAAAGTTACATTAGAGGCGCCATCTGCACTATTATCCACTTGAATTTTTGTTTCATAATCAATATTCTCCGCAAAATCGCCATTACCCGAAGGATTAAAATCATTAGGCAACTTCATTCCTTTAATGACTTCCGTCCAATTTCCATCTTTGATTTCAAAGACATCAAACTTTTTTGAACCATTCTTCAAACGCAAAGACACCATAAAAAAATTATCATCATCTACATAATTGAAAACAACGCCATAATAGCTTTTATGGTCTTTGTCCTGATGGACATGGTTGTCGTAATAGAATTGAGATTCCATCACAAAATTATCACACGTCAATCCAGAAAATCTCGACTCTAAGTTTTCACGGTCGCCAATATACAAAAGGGTGTCTCCCCAGGTGATATTCTCACCTTCTGTGTATTTGTCATTAAATGTTTTCGAATCTGGAATCCGCACACGTCCGTCAGACTCCGTTCCAGTCGTTCGATTTGACAACCAAAGATGATCGCCATCCGTTTCCGCCTTATAGACAGACACCCAAACTCCCTCTTCCAACACAAGCGTCTCTTCTGTGTCTGGAGAATACAAGTCTGCCATATACTCTGATGATGTTGCATCAAACAAATCATCGACGTAAGACTGCAAAATGCCTTCCGGTGTCATACTTGCATTCAACGTTGAACCCAATCTATATGCATACTCCGGTACAATCTGATTCAATTGAAAATCACTTAATAAGGTATCCATCTGGACAATATCCGCCTTGACCTTACTCTCCTGCAGACGTGATGTATAGTTCGGAACGGCGATCGCAGTAACAGTAGAAAGGGCGGCTAAAACCAGAATCACTTCAATCAGCGTAAATCCTGCCCTCTTTATTCTCATAATAAACTCCTTTCAGTAAATATATACCCGAAAGAAATCTTAAAAGATCTTAAAACGATTTACAATTATTTACATGAAAAGAAGCCCCGAAGGGCTTCCGCAATTTAGTTTTGAAAAATTATAGGACTCACCGGTGCAAGTGATTTTGTAAGTGTTATAGTCACAGTAGTTTTATTCCCAGCATCATCGCTTGCAATAAATGTAAGCGTAGGAGTATCAGTTTTCCCATAGGTCCTTTCCAACGGATTTTCTGGAGTTAAATTTATATTAAAACTGCCGACTAAAGACACCTTTTCATTTGTACTTATACTCAAAATGCATCCATCATAAAATTTGTTAGGCCCAGCCGTTCTCACTATCGGTGAAATCTTTACTGTAATTATTGGCGCAACCTGATCTGTGGGTTCTACAGGCACCACGTAATCACCCGTAAAAGTTTTCTCTATTCTATTACTCACACGTGGTTCTTCCCCGGATGGCGAGTTCCATGTAACAGCACTATACACAGTTGTATCTGCTTCATTCATTACGTTTGAAATCACAATACTATCGGTCCAAGGGCCTTCAGCAAATTCACTCACCTTCACTTGAAACTCATTTGAAAGTTGACTCGATGAACAGGTAATGGTCTTCGTTGCCAAATCCGGTACTTCCTGCCACACCAAAGCAGATAGGGTGTCCATGTTGATCCACGGTGTAGTCACCCAACCACCATGACCATTTTCATCATAATCTCGCGCCCACAGCCAACCGGTTTTTGATCCCAATCCTGCGGGCGATATTTGATTCATGCCCGTTCGAGTACCGCTTTCATTATCTCCCGGTTGCGAATCATTTGCAATTCCATCAACCCAAAGATATTCAACAAAATTGTCATCCACTTTAATTGTGATCGGGCTTGTATGGCTATTGTAGTTGTATGTGAAACTTGGCGTTTCATACGTAACGCCAACTGCTTTTTCAAATTCCTCTGGACCCGCAACTATACTGCTTGATCGGAGAACTCGAATTCGTATCCGATCTTCATCCACCCCAGCAGTAAAATCACCCGAGTCATCCCACGTACTTAACCAACTGCCATTCTTGTAAAACTGATATTGAAACTTCTCATTCTTTGAAGCATCCAAACTGGGTGTCGAATGCGCGACCACCTGATCGGCCTCAAAATCCGGTTCCGTGATTATTATGGTCCTTTCTTCCCCAGAAGAAGGGTCTTCCTCATCATAAGTTCCATCCTCTTTCGCACAAAGGAAAGTTGGATACGAAAGCAATTGGATTTGAACATCCCCATATTGATAGGTTGATGGGTCTTCAGGATCTACAGGTCGATCATCTGAACTGTCAGTCGTCATATACTCTCCTCTACGAGGATCGTTGATATCCTTATATCCAATGATGACTCCATCTTGTTTCAATTGATTTCCATCTGGTTCACCAATATAAAAGGCATACTGGCTGGATTTCTGATTTTCTTCAACCGAATATTCTTTTGTAAAAACCTCATCATAGCTTCCACCAGCAATACCAACCTGAGCTAACTCTAGTTTCACCGTGCTCTTTCCATTCACGCTATTCCAAACCGTCATTCGCGCATGAAATTCAATGTCATCGGTATAATCCTTGTTTCCTGGCAAATTATAATTCTGACCGATGCCAATATTTTTATCTCGTTCACTCCATAAGCCATCTACGACTTGATAAACATTAATCTTTTTGCTTCCATTTTTCAATTCTAAATCCAACAAGAAAAAATTTCCATCATCTAAATAGTTAAATACTAGCCCCATATGACTTTTATGATCACCGTCTTGATGCACGTGATTGTCATATTGAAACCCTGCTGCCATTTGATAATCGTCACATGTCCCTGACGTAAAGCGCGCCTCAAGATTTTCAAAATCACCAATATACAACAAAGAATCTCCCCAGCGAATATTGGCTCCTGCCGAATACTCATTATCTTCTGACTGAGGTTCTGGAATTCGAATTTCAGCATTCGATCGATTATTATCGAGTTTGCAAGAAATCCATAGCTTATCATTGTTGGACTCCGCTTTGAAAACCGAGCTTCCATCATTCATTGTTGCTTGTTCTTTTGTTACGCATTGCACCCCTTCAATATATACCTCACTGGAAGGATTTAATACATCCCTTAAATATAGATTCAAAGCCTGCTCTGCATCCTGCGTCCCATCTTCATTTGCATATGCAGGGTTCAACATATCGTAGAGATTTGTATGAGAATCATAAAAGGGGGCTTGCCGCGACTGAAATCCATTTAAAAGAAAATCCATTTGTGCAGCATCCGCCTTGTCTTTACTTCCATCAAATGCATCCATAAAATTGGGTACAGCCAGAGCGATTGCAGAGCCCAATAAAGCAAGCACAAGCAGTACTTCTATTAAAGTAAAACCAAGCTTTTCTTTTAAGTTTAGTCTTCTCCTTTTATTAATCACGGTGTACCTCCTCGTCATGAGTAGAGAAAATGTTCGATATGGAAATTTCTGTATTTTCAATCAATTCTCGTTTCTTCTATTCTATTCTCTATTGCCCCAATTTGACAATGCTTACTCCAAAATAAACAGCTTACATTTACTTACAGAGAAAGAAGTCCTTAAAAGGACTTCTTTCTACACTTCTTATTTACCTTGAAAAGGTGGATACACAAAAGTTCGATCTAAATCAACCATCACCAATGTGCTGTTACTCGGATCATCAATCGCAGTAGCGGTAAATGACAACTTACCCCTCTCCGAAAAATTTACTGAATACCATTCATCACTCATCATTTGACCCTCAAGCCCCTCTGACAATACTACCGGTTCATCCGAGATAAAATAGACTGTACTCATAAACCTAGTTTTACCTGAATTACCAATTGGTGAATATGTTGCAAAAACTTCAACCGTGATTTCTGGCGCTGTCTTATCCGTTTGAGCCGAAGGGATATATTGCCTGTTAATTACTGCACTAACTTGTTTTCCGCTGTAGTTTATTTTTGATTCAAAACTTACTTCTAACCTTGAATCAAATTGCATTTCTGTTGCTGATTTCCAATCGTTCGTATTTTTTCTCATCATTACTACAAAGTTATCAAATTTTAACTCCTCGGAACTCACATATTTGATTTTATAGCTTGGGAAAGACTCTTCAATTTCAAACCGTTCTTTATTATGAATGATTTTACCAACCCAAGGCTTTTTCACCCATTTATCTTCAAGGGCAAATTTATCACCCTTGTATTCTCGAGCCCAAAGCCAACCACTCTCTCCCTCTTCTAATCGTAGGACCCGATTATCCCAATCTACATCATCAATTGAATCGTTTTCTAACCCCCGGACCCAAGTGTATTCAACTTCATTCTCTTCAGTCTTGGATTCAACCGTATACGGCTTCTCAGGATTATTTGTATACGGACTGATAATCGGCATTGCATATGTTACCAATGTCCCTCCGTCATCATCCTCATTTTCATCGTCATTACCTGAACCTTGATTTTCGCCACCACTCCCATCCGGAGGTGTCACTTCCGTTTCATAAGGATAAAATTCAGGTCGGGATATGATAATTAACCGTGGACCTATACTAGAATCATCCTCATACGTTACTAGCGGTATCCGATTGATTTCGTTTACTTCATCAATTTCTGCAACAGCTTTTTCGTTTAACTTTGGACTTATGTTCTTTTGCAATTCTACCGTCTGATTCATATAATATCCAATGACTGGATGCAATGAATTATTGACCTTAATTATCTTTTTGGATTTTAACAAGGTCTTCGTTTCATCATAAAGAGTTACATACACAGCTTTTTCTTTTGTTACATTTAACTCAATTGTGTAATTGTGATTATACTGAAAATCAACCAGTTCAATCCCCTCTCCAATCTGCGTAAGTGTATTGCCCTTGCCTTTTTTCTCTAGATACAACAACTCTGTTATTTTTTTTGATTCATTATAGTGGATCGCCAAAAAATCATAATTAGGATACTCTTTTTCTTCTCTATCTTCATTACTCTGAACGATATTAAAAACAAATCCTGTATAAAAATCAGTAGTTGGATAATTATACCCGGGTATAACAGTAGTAATAATTTCAGAACCAGGACTAGGGTCATTCGAGAGGTTACTATTATATTTGTAATGAAACCACATTTTATTACCCTTATCCTTGTCTTTGTCCTCATCCGTTCCTTTAACAATTTCTATATATCCTTCTTCTCCGGTATTCCCAGCAGGATCAAAATTACTTCCATCCTTCGTCTTAATAACATCGAGGTCATAATATCGATCAAAAGTTTCTTGATCCTGATTCGTAAATTCCAGTCTCATATTGAAATCCTTGCCTGAAGGGGGTACAAGTAAGCGAATCCCGCCTGTCCCATAATTCAAATATCCCGAGATATTGTTGGCTCCATTTCCCGGCCCATCATATTCTACATAAACCTTAATTTTTTCATCCTTAGCAAGTTTTGTTTTAATAATCATATCGTGTGCAGTTCCACCCGTATTATTAGGAAGCCAGGCAATCCAATCTGGATCAAAACAAAAAACTTCAGTCTGTATTATTTCTTCTGGCTCCTTATCCATTTCCGTTTCAATTCGAAATGCCGTTTTAAACTTATAAGTTTTATCCTTCTTCAGTTTTTCATCCAGTTTTTTCTTTGTCTTATCATCTTTTTTTAGATAATCCTCTACATAATCAGCACGTAGTCGATCATCATCCCCAATGATCATCCAAGTCCCGTTTACCATTTCTCCATCCGAATACACGTCATCAATCGGTTTGTTCAATCCAGGCAGAGGCAATTCAATACTTGATTCGTTTTTATCGGCACGGCAGATAATTTTTAAACAGGTATTCTTTTTAGTCAATTTTGCTTCAAAAACAGAACGTTGCTTCCCATTCTTTATAACATGCGTCTTTTCCGTTTTGACACACTTTGCCCCTTCCATATAAACATCACTTCCAGGTTTAACCACATTGTTCAAAAATGCCTGCAAGGTTAATCTTGCTTTAGCAGGTTTCACAATCGTATCCACGATCTCCCCATTTTTCCATTTATACTTAACATTTTCATCTTTCAGCATATCGTATTTTCCATCATGTCCTTCATAAAAAGGAGCTTGCTCCAGCTGAAATGCCACCAAGAGCTGATCCATCTGTGCAATATCGGCCTGATCTTTACTATGGTCAAACACATCGGTAAATTGGGGTGCTGCCAAAGCGCCCAGTGTTGTCACTAGCCCCAATACCAAGATCAATTCAATTAAGGTAAACCCCCATGTTCTTTTTGAATCTTTTCTGTATTGTCCCATCTCAGCCTCCTACCTTTACTGAATTTATTATTGTATTTTCTCTATTTTTTATTATTAATGATATTTTTCAATCATTACCCTTATATTCTAACGGATTCATAGGCGAATAAATGGGAGAAATTCTTAAAAATATCTTAAAGTGGTAAATTCATTTACTGATTTCTTAAAAGTGCTATCGTACTCAGGATAGGACCCTCTTTCCATAAATAATAGATATGAACCCTCATACGATCATTTCTTACTCACATATTATTCGAAGAAAAAACAGCCCTGTAAGATTTACTCTTACGGGCTGCTCTTCTTCAGTCTCACTCTGTATTTGTAATCCTTGCTCATAATACTCTTTATCAATAGTCCCAAACCGTTGTATCACTCTGTTGCCCATTAATAACTACATAAGCTTCGACTTTCATATACATGTTCATTTTAAACCTAACCGTACTTTTATTCTTCGTTAGCGTATCTGATTTCAGCCGACCTTTATTATACCAATATCTTGTAATTACAAGCGCTCCCTCATCAGCATTCCGCGTAACCTTAATTCTAGGCACACCATTAAAATATTCTGTGATTGTTGGTGCCTGAGGTTTCTCAGGAACAGGTGCTGGAGCCGTGTAGCTTTTCACTTGACTTCGTCTGTCCGTAAACCGATCCTTTGCACGCACTTCTATAGTTTGTTCAGCCTCCAACGTGATCTCTAGTCTTTGGCGTTTCGAATCCGTCCAAGAGCCATTGTCAATGCTATACTCGATCGTCGTATCTTGAATGGATTGTATTTCGATCGAGTATCCGTCACCCACAGCAATTTCGGGCGCTTCAAGCCCATTAGGATTCTCCGGTTCATAATATGGATTCTCTTTTGTTATAGACTGACTAAAAATTTCATTTCGTATGGTTCTTGCTTCAACAGAAAACACCGTCTCATCCAGTTCAATTCCATACCCGAGGTTTCGATCTGGATAAGCTTCCCAATCTTTTAAAACCGCTCCCGATTCATTCAGCCAACGATATTCATATTGATCCCTTGAATTTCCAGTCCCTTCAATTTCAAAGTACGCATCGCCCCAATAGCTATTAAAGACGATCCCTTCTGGCGGATCCGGTCGAACAATATAAGCAATCGGGTTTAAAATCTCATCGTAATTAGTCGTCACATAGAGTTGAATTGTATTTAAATCCATTCTTCGATCGACTACAAACTCATTGTTATAATTTAAGTGTTCAATTTTGTAAGGTTGGTTTGTATTATCTTTAATTTCAATCCAGATTTGATCGTCATACCCTTTGTCTGCAACGCTCTGTTGCACCAATTCAATTTCTTGAACAATTCTCCAATAGTTTTCTTCCATTCCATTCTGCAGATTAGCAAAGCGGAAAACCGTTTTACGCCATTCAACTTTCGCAGATCCATTTAATTCATCAAAAGGTTCTATAATATTGTCTACCTTCGTTGTTACCTTGTCACTATCCCTACCATCCACCGTTACATAGGCTATAATCTCACCTGGTGCGTTCACGGCAAAGTTCTTTTTGCGTTGAGTGCTCTCCTCTTGAACCCGTTCGATCACACCATGATCATTTCTTCGAGGGTAGTCCAAATGAAGAAGAAAAGATTCCTCTGCTTTTGTTTCTACTTGAAAAGGAATCGGCTGCGTTGTAATATGTTCTGTACCCAATCGTATAATTGTTGGTGCTTGAGGTTTTTCAACCACGCTCCCTCCATTGACAGAAGGCATATCCAAAAGTCTCATATAATATGGTGTCGGATATTGATCTAATGCAAATCGATTAGGTACTGCGCTTCCCTCAACCGGATTTCCCATATAGTAGCCAATTGAAGGAGCCTTTCCAGCTGGCAATGAATTTTGTAGTTTAAGTTTATCAACTAACTCATCACCATCAATCCATAATGAAACACGATCACTTTTCATCTCTACAATCATCTGATGTTCTCGATTATAAAAATCTAAAAAATCCCACTCTTTAATATCTTCTTTTATTTTTTGAGTCGTTCCCGCATCTTCATTTACATGATACAAAGACAACTTGACCCGTCCATTTTTTTTCATTTCGAAGGCAAAAAAGTCATATTGCGCCGTTCCA
Organism: Gottschalkiaceae bacterium SANA; assembly: GCA_036323355.1. Taxonomy (GTDB): domain Bacteria; phylum Bacillota; class Clostridia; order Tissierellales; family GPF-1; genus GPF-1. Next base: position 3,338,585 of record AP028876.1, read on the forward strand.
GGTTCTCCAAAATAATTAAAAACTTGACCTGTGTAAAACCGACCGCCACTCGACTCCCCCTGCCAATCCGGATCAATCGAATCAATCGCAATCTCCCCGTTCGCTCCATGGCCAGTATGATAAATGGAATACTTTAAAGCGCCGATCAATTCCGTTTTATTTCTATAAAATTCAGCCCGAAGCTGATCATACTTGGCCACATTCACTTCTTCCCAAGAATTCAACCAGCCTAAATCATCCCAAGTCTGATTTCCCTTCTTTCTGGCTGATAATTTTACATAAATATCCCATGGCGCACGATCATTGACCCAAAACTTCTTCACTCCATGAGCCCAAGAAGTTGTAAAATAGAGCCACTCCTCCTTGGCTTGATTTTGAGCTTCATCACCCATTTCACCATCGCCATCAACAATAATAAAATTGGTTTCCATCTTATAATTGCGCTCTGCATCAATCTTCAGTTTCTTGAAGTAATCTTGCCGTAGATTTTCATCGTCCCCAATAATCAACCATGTTCCTTGTTCAAAATTCACTTCATCCAAATAGGTGTAATCAACTATTTCTGAGTCGTCCCTGGACAGATTGATCGAGTCATCCGAACGCAAGCCACATTCTTTACACTCGATAAAAAGTCGATCTCCATCTTGAACCGCTCGGTAATTGTCTGAGAGTTGACCTGTTCCCGTTACACAGCACGGTGTATCAATCCCAGAGAGATAGATGGGATTCTGCTTTTCCGACTTTAAAAAATTGACGAATTTACCTTCTGCATCCGCTTGATCACTTGCAAGATCTCCTTGTATATCTGCCTGTTGATAGGCCAGCAATACTTGTGTCATTTGCAACTGCTCCAAATCTTCTTTGCTATGATCAAATACTGATATTACTTGTGGGGCAGCAAGTGCTCCCATCGATGTCAACAAAGCTAACACAAGAATTAATTCAATTAAAGTAAATCCACAAATCTTTCTCTTTTGTTTTATTTTCATCATTCACCTCTGCTTCATATGTTATTTAACTCATTCTTTTATTATAAACATCTGTTTTACCATTGTTATTAGTTTATCGCAAATAAGCCTGTATAAATGGTAAGGTGTCTTAAATTTACCTTAAAATGACTTTTCTAACCTTCCTACAAACAAAAAGACGTTAATCCCCAACAGGATTAACGTCTTTACTCTTACATCACTTTCTACTCTTTTCACTTATCTTCAATTATACAAATTCCAAAAAACACTTTCACTTTCAATTTCATTTTTCACCGTATAGGCTTCAACCGAAATAATCTCTTTTTTGTCGAGTACCACATCATCATAGGATCGTTTCCACGCCGTTGTCGTTTGTTTGTTTCTATTTTTCATATAGGTGTAACGGTAGTAAATCTCATCGTAGTTTGTCCCCGATATTTCAATACGGTTGCTATAATACGTTTTTTCTATGGTCGGCGGTTCAGGTGCTTGGTTCGGATCGGCCTCTCGCGTATAACTTGCATCCGCACTCACTTGTGATCCAAACGCACTTTCCGCATAGACAAACAGGGTTTCTCCCTCTGCTAAATAGAAGGTCTCGGTATTCTTGCCTACACTCAACCACTCATTCGAATTACGAGAACTCCCGTCCCAATAATAATCATCCCAACGACTTCCATTCCAATAGTATAGGATGGTTCCCTCAGCCGAAGAAACATTAACATATCCATTTCCGACAGCTTCAATAATCGGCGCATGCACAACCGCATTGACATAAGGATTTTCTACAATCACCGATTCACTTTCGCCACCAGACTGGGTGCGCGTAACCGCCTCAATATAGTTAAATCGCTCTTCGAATATGCCTCTGTAACGCTGCCAATCACTTATTACATCACGATCTTCATCTAACAAGCGATAATATATATCGTCGTTAGTCTCTGTTGTAAGCTCCACCCTGGCATGGCCGTAGTTCATCGCCTGACTCAGCGTTACCACGGGCGCTACGGGTTGTGATACTTCTGCTATTGGACTTAACACCTGCCCGTATTCACTTTCTACAAAAATAGCAAAATCATCTAGATCGAGATCTTTATTTTTAAGCGTAAACTCGGCATTCTTAATTTCTTTCTTTTTTCCTTTTGTTTCCACCATCAATTTCAATTCTTCACGATCTTGAAAGGGTTCCATTTCTTGGATGACGTCTTCGAAATTATGCAAAGTAAACACTGTGTTTTTTGTTCCGACGGTATACGTCCCCTCAATTTCTGTAAATGGATCAATAATATGATCAACAACAATTTGAACCGTATCACTTTGAATCCCATTTACTTCCACAAAGGCTTGTATGGTTCCAGATTGACTCACAGAAAAGTCTTTGCTTCGACTCGTGATCGTCTGCGTGTTTCCATTCGGCAAACGAAGAGTCATCACATAATCTTTTTCCACATCGGTTAAAAGTTGAAAAGTTACCGGTTGAATGGTAAGGGTTTCGATCCCAGTTCTCCGCAAGGTTGGTGAATTCGGTTTTTCCTGTTCTTCTGGGCTTGTTGGTGTTGATTGATAGGGATAAAATTCTGGCATAGCCATCAACTGGAAGGATGGACCCTTGCTTGAGTCCGAATCATAATTGACCAAAGGAAGCCTATCGCTTGCATTAGCAATCGCCTTCGCCCTCCCTAAATCTACCGATTCGCTTAAATAATATCCAATTGCCGGGTTCAAGTTATTGGACTTCAACTTAAACTCTGTATCCTCGTCGAGCATTCCATCAGAAATATTAACAAAAGCCTTGCCTTTTTCCACTCGTATATCCATGGTGTATTTGCTATTAAACTCAAATCCTACCAGGACTTTTTCGGTTTTATAATCTGAGGCTGCCCCGCCTTGAATGCTGTAAGACCGCATGACCATTTGATTATCTCGATTCTTCTCTATGGATAAATAATCGTAGTTGTCTGCATCCATATAATTAAAAATCGCACCCGCATGATACGGAAAATCAATCTCGTCACTTGACCCTGCCGATGTTCCACCACCACTCGTTGAAGAGTCTCCATCCAGTAACTCATAATAGAACCAATGATTCTTCCCCGTTTGTATCCAGCCACTGTTTTCATCATTTAAAAGAGGTGTCGGTGTCATTGGTAATTTTTTCTTCTGAAATACCTGCATGCCGTACTTGCTATATCGCGGATCATTTTCTAATCCGCTGGTGCTAAACTCAATAATTGCTTCTTCTTTGGTATGGCCTTGCGCAACATTAAGCGTCTCTAGCTCATCACCCAACTCTTTATAGTTGTAAGGCTTCCCCTTCCACTTCTTGCCTTGCACATATCGATATCGGTACTTTACACCACTACCCTCGGCCCATGCATCAAGATCAAGACCAATTTTTTGCGTAGCCCCAATGGCTTCATGAGTAAACAGTTGCCAAAACTCACCCGATCCCACCAGTGGCGGTGCTGCCTCCTGCTGATGATTAAGGGTGAAGGTGGTGCGATACTGATAAAATTTCTTGCCTTTATCGGTCTGAATAAATCGTTCTTTCGCTTGGTCCGAACCGATATGCATCATTGCATCAACATAATCCGCGCGCAAACGATCATCATCCCCGATAATCATCCATGTGCCTTCCGCTGGCTCTCCATGGGAATATTCGTAAGCAATCATATCGGTTTGGGGAATTTGAAGAACAATGCTCGACTCATTTTGATCTGCTTGACACACAATTTTCAAGGTGTTTCCACCCGTTAAAGCGGCACGGAATATCACTCCGTTTTCGTCTGTCACGCCTTCCGTAGTCAAGCACTTCAAATCCTTCATATATGCTTGGTGATTCGGATCAAAGGTCGCATTCAAAAAATCCTGCAGCGTTTGTACAGCGCGATCCGGATCCACCTTGGTTGTTAGATTTCCATTTCCATCATCTACTGTCATAATATTGTCCGACTTCAACAAATCAAAGTCATGATCATGACTTTCAAAAAAAGGTGCCTGCTCTAATTGGAAGGCCACCATAAGTTGGTCCATTTGCGCAACATCCGCATCATTCTTTCCATGATCCAGGACAGCCATAAATTGCGGTGCCGCCATTGCTGCCATTGCTGTCAGCAGGCCCAAGACAAGTATTAATTCAATTAGGGTAAATCCTTTATTTTCCCTCATTATCTTCTTCATATCTATAGTATATAAGGAAACAATTGTTTAATCTATAAATGTTTACATTAAAATTTTATTAAATAATTTGATTTGATTACAAACTACTTGTCGAATAAATTTTAAAATTCGTAGTGTTTAACGCTTGCACTTTCCTGTATGCACTGATTTCATTGAGACTTGGGCATGTATCCAATTTTTCCATTCAATGTCCCGTCGCAATGAAAAGTTATGAAAGAGCTTTTATTTTTTATAATTTGCTACCATTACTTTAGTTTATGCATTTTTGTTTACTATTGTTTTCGTTTCCTAATTGCTTTTCTATATCACATGAAAAAAACCGAGCAATTTCGCTCGGCTTCTTCCTTCCATATTTTCAGTACAAATGTTCTTCGTATCCCTCGTATTCCTTTGTATACCAAACCTCGTAGTCGCCCTCGAAATCCGTCCTCCAGTCGGTGATGTTTACCTGGACCGGTGTTGGATAAGCATCTGGATAATAAAGGCCGTTAATTAACTTTTTATCCTTGATCACAGCGCGTTTTCCAACAAAAAATGCAAACTGAACATCTCCCATCTCTTCACTTGCTACAGGAACCTCCACGGCTCCGCCAAAGATATTTCGAAAGACGCCGTTTTTATCTAGCATATGAAAGTACATTAATTTATGGGTCTCTGAATAAGGAACTACGTCAACAATCATCCAGTCTGAAACACCATCAAACAAATCACGCTCGTGATCAGCATGGGTTGTATCATCAGGACTGAAAATGGATTGCTTGACCAAGTCCAAATCCATATCCAATTGCGCATTGGATTTCACATTCTTGATCTCTAAGGCATTCGATGTAAATGCCAGTTCTTCTCCCTTTTCTTGATAGTCGATAATAACGGAAAATGTCAAATCTTCATTGGTCGGGTTATAAGACGATAAATCGTATCCAGCCGGCCGATCCGGATCCGTCACATGATCAATCACACTCACGTCATAGTAGCTGTCGGATCCCGCAGGAACATCTTCTCTCAAAGGAATCTCCCAATACCAATCTGGATCATCATACTTATATTCATAAACACCGTCATCTACCCCATCGCCGTTATCATACAGTATAAATCTGAATCCAATTTCCACGTGATAATACTCATCTTCTAAAGGCAATACAAAAAAGCTCTCGTGATCACCAATAACCCAATTGTTGTCACCACTCGTCCACCCGTCACCGGTATCGTAGCTTGTCAGATCTGGTTTTAGTGGTCGCGGCCCCAATGAAGCATGAGACAACACGTCATGCACCTTGCAATGTACATATAATCGTTCCTCATCTATCCATGCTTCATACTGCGTATCTCCTGAGGGACACACAAGATGATCTGGAAACCCCACTTGCGTAGATGTCGCAGGGTTAATAGCTAAATCGATATACGCATTCAACTTTACATCTCCGTCTCCCAATAGTTCCGCATAAGCAAATATACTATCTGGATAAAGCTGCTCTGTCTGAAATCCGCTTAACACGTAATCCATTTGATCCCGGCAGGCTTCTTCTTCAGCATGATCTTTGGCACCAAAAAAATTCGGAGCCGCAATTGCAGTAACCGAACCCAACAATCCAATAACCAAGAGCACTTCAATTAAAGTAAATCCAATATTTCTTCGAAGTTTCATCGTCCCCCCCCTCATTTCATTTGTCGTTCTTTTTATACCCGCTATTTCCCGCAAAATCCCTGTTAACTATTTCAATTACATACATTTTAAGGCAAGAAAAAAGGAAAATCCAATGATTCCTCATTAGATATTCCTTCCTTCTCATTTGCTTTTTGCTACTTCTCATATGGGATTTCCGGAATGGTTGATCCGCTTGCTCCATCATATCCCTTATATTCTTGATGAATCCAATTTTCATACTTGCTACCACAATTAAATTCTCGATTCCATTTGGCAATATATGCCTGTACAGGTGTCGGAAAGGAGTCGTAGTGATACTCCCCCACCTTGGTTGATGAATCGACATCACGATTTCCAACAAAAAATGCAAATTTCACTGGTAATCCATCATCTGCGATAGGCACCCAGTCATCGAAAATTCGCTTAAAGTTGCTGTCGTTTTCCTTTTTAGGATCGGTCTGCATATGAATAACCATTCGTTTCTTCTTAGGATCTTCACTGTCATGTTCATGATCAAAATCTTCAATAACATCGATAATAAACCAATCTGCGCTAGCATCCATCAAGTCCCGTTGATGAGTGGCATGATCGCTTTTCTGAGAATTAAAGGTATCTCTCTCCACCAAATCCAACTCCATGTCTAAGCCGGCATTGGAATTTATATTTTTAATTTCCAGTGCATTAGAAGTGAAATTCGTCTGTCCTTCATTTTCCTGATAGTCAATAACCATTCCAAAAAACAAATCATCGCTCGTTGCCGAGTATTGATCCAAATCATAATACCATGGTCGATCTACATCACCCGGTTTGTGGATTGCCTTCACATTATAATATTCTGTGTTCAGCGGCCAATACCACTCTGGGTCTTCATAATTGTATTCCTGACTGTTACTAGATCCCGCATTACCATCATCGTATTTCATCAATCTGACTTGAATCTCCATATGATAATACTCGCTCTCGAGTGGAACAACCGTCAGACTTTCATGGTCGCCAATGATCCAATTGTTATCATAGGGTTCCAAGGTAATTTCACCATATATGGTCGATTCGGTTCGCTCAGGTCGTTTCGACAGACTTGCGTGAGAAAAAACCTCATGAGTCGGACAATAAACAAATAATTTTCCATCCTTAATTGCCGCTTCGTATGCTGTTGGCGTATTCGACGGACAGACTACTTGATCATCGAATCCAATATTACTATATTCGCTGGCATCGACCGCCTTTGCAATATAAGTATTTAGCTTGCTCTCTCCATCCGTTAAATCATCAAAAGCATAAGGACTTTTGGAGTCAAATTGATGAGTTTGAAAACCATTAATGATAAAGTCCATCTGGTCCTGGCAAGCTTCAATCTTCGCCTTGCCCTCCGCTCCGAAAATACTGGGTGCAGCAATGGCAATAATGGAACCCAGCAAAGCAATAATAAGAACCACTTCTATTAAGGTAAAACCCCGCTTCCTTCTAAACCGCATAACCCGCCTCCCCAATTTGTACACACCTTACTCATTATAACCAGAATTGTCAGATAACTTCATTCTCAGTATACTTGATTTTTCTTATAAAATCACTTTATTTTCCCAAATATGACATGAATTAATAAAAAATACTCTTTATGGATCATTATTCTTGAGTTGTTTACCTACACGATCTGCCATTCATGGTTCACTCCGTTACGAATTCGCAATTTCACCTCTCAACCTAGTTAAATGAACGTCTATGAAAAGGGATGTTTGACACTTACACTTATCGCAAAAAAAAACGAGCAAACTTCTGCTCGTCTCTTTCTTTTTATGGCAAGTACGTATCAAATCCCGAATAATTTATGGGATTACTATACCAAAATGAATATGGTTTGCCACTTTCTTCGTGCTCCGTATCATAATCAATCTCCCAATTTTTCATATTTACCTGCACCGGTGTTGGATATGCATCAGCATAATAGATACCATTTTTCAACTTTGGATCAATGGACTCCGAACGTTTCCCCATAAAAAAAGCAAATTTTATATCCCCAAGAGACTCATCTGCCACCGGAACGTCCGTTTCAAACAAGGGTCGAAACTGATTGTCTGCATCCATCATATGCACCACCATCGTCTTCATGGTATCGCTCTTAGGAACAATATCAATAAGAAGCCAATCCGTCTCCCCATCAAATAGATCTCGTTGATGCACTTTATTCACCGTCAATTCAGGATCAAACTCCGACTCTTTCATAATATCCAGATTTACCTGATCCAAGGCATTGGAGTTTACATTCTTCAATTCAAGGGCATTCGAACTAAAATTAATACCGCCTTCCGTTTCTTGAAAATCAATGGCCAAGGCAAAAGATAGATCCTGATTCGTCGCATTGTATGTTGCCAAATCATATCCTTCCGGTCTTGATGTCGTTCCATTTGGGAGTTCCTTAACCGAATAGTAATTAGTAGGAATCTCTAAATACCAATCTGGATCATCATATTGATACTCATAAATAGGATCATTTCCGTCATCATTTCCATCGTCATACAAGACCAATTGAAATCCAATTTCCATATGATAATACTGGCTCTCAATCGGCAAAACAAAAAAGCTTTCATGATCCCCAACAATCCAATTGTTATCCGCAGCCGTCCAACCATCCATCGCCGTATATTTTGTTGATTCGGTTTTTGACGGCCGTGGCGACAGTGATCCATGAGAATAGACCTTATGGGTTAAACAATAAACATATAATTGGCCATCCTTACTTGCCGCTTCGTATGCAGTCGATCTATCTGATGGGCAAATTACTTGATCATTAAATCCAATATTGATATATTCGCTGGAATCAATTGCCTTTGCAATATAAGCGTTCAGCTTGATTTCTCCATCCGCCAAGGTGTCAAAAGCATATGGACTCTTGTTGTTAAATTGTTCCGTTTGAAATCCATTTACAATAAAATCCATTTGATCCTGACAAGCTTCAGTCTTCGCCTTTCCTTCTACGCCAAAAATACTCGGTGCAGCAATCGTAATGATCGAACCCAGTAGGCCAAGAATAATCAATAATTCTACTAATGTGAAACCCCTACGTCTTCTCACCAACATAAATTCCCCCAAAATACCAAATTCCCTCTATCTAGAAAGTGGAATTGTCTGGCAATTCCTTTTTCTAGTATATCTTGTTTTATCGATAAAATCACGCATAATTTCAGTGTTTTAATTTAAAGTATCAAAAAAGCGATCCTAATGGATCGCCATGTCTAACTTATTGATACTTTGCAAGGTACCATCAATCGATAATTTATAGGCAATTTCTACTTTTCCATGTCCTTCTGGATCCAGTGAATAGGAAAGAGACATGGTATCAATCTGCAAGCTCAATTCCCCAAAGGGCGTTTGATAATTCGATCGCGATGTTTTTCCTGCTTCAAAATCCATCTGTGTCAATAATTCACCCTCGCGAATCATCTGAATCTTACCCTCTTTCACCTTTAACGTAGTTATGGTCCCTGCCATCCCCATCACTTCTGTTTCTTCATATCGATAACAGGTCCATTCTCCATCTTGAAACATGACTGCTTCCGTGTTAAATTCCATTTTATCGACTTCGCCGTCGGTTTCCTGCTCCGCATTTATTTGAATTCGTACTTCTTCCATCAGATCCTCCTAATAATTCTCAATGCTGATTTTTTTCACGTGAATCATAGGAAGCGAGACAATGCGACTTCCTGTTTCCCGAAATTTTTCTGGATCATCGCTTACAAAAAAACGATACTCCGCTGCATCCGTGCGATCTGCCAAAAGTCCCTGTGACGCTAGTTGCGCCTGGACGGCCAAAGCCGTCTCTTTCGCCGGGTTGACCAATCGAACCTCTTTGCCCATCACCCTTCGAAGGGTTGTCTCCAGAATCGGATAATGGGTACACCCCATAACCATGGTGTCCACCTTTGCCGCCTTCATCTCAGTCAAATATTTTTCCGCTGTTAGCCGAGCAATCTCCGTATCCTGCCAGCCTTCTTCCACAATTTGAACAAAGAGTGGGCAAGGGATTGATTCGATTTCCGCTTCAGGCAGCATGCGTCGAATCGCTTCTTGATAAGCCCCAGAACGGACAGTACCCGTCGTTCCAATCACGCCAATCTTCCCCTTCTCGCTTTCTCGAACAGCGCCCTTGGCTCCTGGCTCCACAACCCCGACCATAGGAATGTCAAATAAGTCCGCAACCTCTGGTACCGCCAGTGCGCTGGCCGTATTGCAAGCGACAACAATCGCTTTGACGTGATGTCTCATTAAAAATCGAATATTTTGTTTGGAATATTTGATGATGGTTTCTTTCGACTTGGTCCCATAGGGAATCCGAGCTGTGTCTCCAAAGTAAATCAAATTTTCCTTTGGCAACACCTTTCTCAACTCCTTAACTACGGTCAATCCACCAAATCCAGAATCAAAAATTCCGATCGCTTGGTTATTCATTCTTCATTCCTCATTTTTTTATATTGTCTTGCGCCCTCTAAAATCAATGACTTTACGGATTTCATATGGCTGATCATGGCTCTTCTCGTCTCGTTAGGATCTCCCTTGATAAAAGCATTTAATATTCTCGTATGTTCCTCCGGTAAAGATGGCGCTTCAGCCGCATCATTTAAATAAACCATACGAAATCGGTTCACCTGTTCCGACAAGTCTTCCAATATCTGAATTAATTGTTGATTTCTAGATGCCTGCCGAATAATCCGATGAAACTCCACATCTTTTTTCATTGCTTCTTTCATCTGATTGTTATCCATATAGGAGATAAAGGCTTGCAAACAAATTGCAAGGGCTTCTTGCTCCTCTTTTGAAATCCGAGTCGCGGCCAATTCCGCTGCTTTCCCTTCAAGGCACCCACGAATTTCCAAAATATTCTCCGTATCTTCCAAAGAAATTTCAGCAACATATACCCCTCTCCGAGGGCTAATGGTTACCAGACCAGCTTTCTCCAATTTTCGAATCGCTTCGCGCACTGGTGTGCGACTAACCCCCAAGGACTCAGCCAGCTGAACTTCCATCAATCGCTCGCCAGGACGCAATTCGCCCGATTGAATAGCCGACCGAATATTCTCAAATACAACTTCCCTGAGCGGCTGATATTGTTCAATTTTCAACATGAAAATCTCTCCTTCTCGCAGTTTTTGACCGAATTACAACTGGATATTGCTCTTTTAATTCTTCAAACGCGCGATCCCGCTGATCCTCTGTCTTATAAATTCCAAATACTGTCGGTCCGCTTCCGCTCATCATGGCAAAAACAGCGCCAGCTTCCATTAATTCTTCTTCAATTTTTTGAATCTCCGGGTACCACTGCACCGTAACCTCACGAAGACGATTTCCAGCCGTTTGTCGCATGGTTTCAAAATCCTGGTCTTGCCAGGCTTGAATCGCCTGATCTGTTTTTGGATGAAGAATGGTTCGATTCGCATCCAAGGCTTCAAAAACCTCTTTCGTTGATACATGAATGCCTGGATTAATCAAAAGAATCGGCAGACTCGGCTGATCTGTAATTCGTCTCAGCCTTTCTCCAATTCCCTTGGCCCTCGCTGTTCCACCAAAAATACAAAATGGAACATCGGCACCGATTGTTAAGCCAATTCGAATTAATTGCTGCAGGCTAAGATTCAGCTCCCACAATTCATTCAATCCTTTCAAGACAGCTGCTGCATCAGCACTTCCGCCGCCAAGACCAGCACCATGAGGAATTCGCTTTTCCAAATGAATAGCGACGCCCCTTTCCTCTTTACAATATGGCAATAAGGCTTTTGCCGCGCGAACGGCGATATTTTCATCATTAACCGGAAGCTCCGGAATATTACACGCTAACTGGATCCCCTTGTCTCGATACTCCAAGTGAATATAATCCGCAAGTTCAACCTCTTGCATGATCATATCCATTTCATGATAACCATTTGGCAGTTGTTTCACAACATCGAGCGACAGATTGATCTTTGCGGGTGCTGCGATTCGTATACTTCGCATTTTATCCCTCCTATTACTCCACGTACCATTGTAATCGGAAACGCCTAATCAAGCAACCAAATTTCCATTTCCTCTTGACGAAGTATAAAAACCATGGTATCGTATACACTAAATCCATATTAGCAACACCTCATCTCTGCGGAGTTGAGGTAGAGGTCGCAATTCTCATCAGTATCCCTTTCGAGGTCGGAAGCCTGTGAAAAAGGGAAAAAGGGTGAATTGCCGAAGTGAAAAACTTCCACAGTTTTTTTGCTGGGGCTGTATTTAAAAAATGCAGAACTGTCATCAACACACGCTCGCGTGTTGATGGGGAGCTATCTCAAGGAGCGGACTGAGGACTTATTTACGTATTTTTACGTCCAACGTTTCGTTGGGCGTTTTTTTGTCGCTCTCCTTGAATATGGGTATTATCATTTACAGGAGGTAACAAAAATGGAATTTGGTTGGCTATCCATCCTGCCGCCTTTGGTGGCAATCGCACTCGCTTTTTTAACACACGAAGTTATTTTATCACTTTTTATTGCAATCTTTACAGGTACCTTGATCTTAACGGGTTTTCACCCGATTGAGGCCTTCACATCTGTATTCGACACCCATATCTTGGGCGCTCTATACAGTGAGTGGAATCTTGCAATCCTCGTTTTCTGTCTTTCCATCGGTGGATTAATCGGCATTCTTTCAAAAAATGGTGGTACCAGCGGAATCGCTGACGCCGTATCCGGCCGAGCAAAAAATGCAAAGTCATCTTTATTTTCAACCATGCTAATGGGTGTATTAATCTTTTTTGATGATTATGCAAATTCTCTCATCGTAGGTAACACCATGCGTCCCATTACAGATCGTATGAAGGTTTCCCGAGAGAAACTGGCTTACATCGTTGATGCAACTGCCGCTCCTGTTTCTTCCATCGCCTTGGTTTCAACCTGGGTCGGCATGGAACTTGGATTAATTCGAGACGGAATTGCAGAGATCGGATTGGAAATGGGCGCCTATGAATTGTTTTTGCAGACCATTCCATATCGATTTTATTCCATTTTGAGTCTGGCCTTTGTCTTCTTTATGATTTACCTGGCCAAGGATTTCGGACCCATGTGGAAAGCAGAACGTCGTGTTTATCTCACTGGAAAAGTACATGATGACGATGCGCGACCTTTAATGAGCGACATCAATGAATTTGAAGGGCCTAAGGAAAAGCGCCGATGGATCAATGCCGTACTTCCCATTGTCGTTGTCATCGGAATCACCCTTTTCGGCCTCTATGTCAATGGCGGTGGACTTGAAGGAAAAACCATTCAAGAAGCCTTTGGCGATGCAGATGCCAGTGTAGTCCTACTTTGGGCATCCTTTAGTGGAATTGCCATCGCAGGTGTAATGAGCCTCGCTCAACGCCTATTAACACTAAAAGAAGTTACTGACGCCTTTGTGGATGGATTAAAATCCATGACTGTTGCCTGCATCATTCTGGTTCTGGCTTGGACCCTTGGCGGTATCAATAGCCAATTGGGCACACAAACCTTTTTGGTTGAAAAAGCAACTGGTGTAATCGCACCTCAATTGATTCCAACGATCTTATTTATTCTTTCTGCACTTGTGGCCTTCTCTACCGGCACCAGCTGGGGTACAAACTCCATTGTTATGCCGATCGCCATTCCCTTAAGCTTTGCCATGGGTGGCGCACCCCTTTTGGTTCCAGCTGTAGGATCCGTTTTAACAGGTGCCGTATTGGGCGATCACTGTTCGCCGGTATCCGATACAACGATTATGTCTTCCATGGCCAGTGCCTGTGACCATATGGCTCATGTGCAAACACAATTGCCTTACGCCTTAACCGTTGGCAGCGTTGCTATCCTCGTTGGATTCATTCCATCTGGATTTGGCATGTCTCCTTGGATCTCCCTAGTGCTAGGCACAGTTGCCTTGTTCTTCATCTTAAAGATCTTCGGAAAGTCTGTCGATCTAGGCGATCATTAATTTTCCATTCAATTCAATCTGATTTTTAGAAAAGCGCGGCAAAATTTGTCGCGTTTTTTTGCGCTTATTATTAGATAAAAAAAGCCCAGACAGCAGTCTGGACATAGGAAAAGCGCAGAATCTGCGCTTATTGTGAAATCGATTGATAGCAATTAAACAAATTCAATTACTACATCTTCTGTCAATACATCAGAGTACATGTAGGTTACTTGGTGTTCATAAGATCCTCGGTCCTCTTTCACACGGACCATAAACACACATGGGTAAGTCGATTCGAGAACGCCTTCTTGAAGAACGATTCGTTTGCGACCTTTATTGGCGCTAATTTGTACCTTATTGCCTACATGTCCTTCCAAATGCTGTCGAATATCTGTGATGTTACTCTTTCCCATTTGCATCACCTACTTTCACTCGGAATATAAACATTATATCATAATTTTCCGAAATTTTAAAGGGCCGTAAGGAATTGTAAGGGTCTTTTTCGGGCATTTCGTGTAAATTTTTTGTAAATTAAAGAGCTTTCCAATTGGAAAGCTCAAAACATCTTCCGTTTTGATAGTAAAATATAAACAAAAATAGCCAAAAATAAGGACATCAACAAAATCATCCAGGGTGCATTGGCATCCAACATCCAAGGAAGAGGCACATTCATACCAAAAAAGCTATAAATCATGGTTGGAATTGACAAGACAATGGTGATTGATGTCAAAGTTTTCATAACCATGTTTAGATTATTGGAAATGACCGATGCAAAGGCATCCATCATACCTGAAAGGATATTGCTGTAAATTGTTGCCATCTCTATAGCCTGTTTGTTCTCAATGATAACGTCCTCGAGAAGGTCTTCGTCTTCTGGATAAAAACGAATCGCATTCATCTTTAAGAGCTTCTCCAAAACGACTTCATTGCCTTTTAATGATGTAGAAAAATACACCAATGATTTCTCAAGATCTAAAAGCTGAATCAGTTCCGAATTTTTCATGGAACGATGAAGCTTGTTTTCTGTCTCGCTAGATTTCTTGTCAATTTTTTTCAAATAATACAAATACCTTGCCGCTACGCGGTAGAGCATCTGCAAAACAAATCGATTGCGCTTAAAGGTAAAGAAGTTCTTCACGCGACCTTCAATAAACATCTGAATGGCTGATGTTTCCCGCAAGCTTACCGTGATCACATCTTTTCCTTTTAGAATAATGCCGAGAGGAATCGTATCATAAACCATTCCAGTTTCATCCTCATCTTCATAGGGAACATCGACGAGGATAAATACCTCTTCGTTCTCCACTTCAATACGAGAACTTTCTTCATCATCCAGTGGTCCTCTGAGAAAATCAAAATCGGCGCCTGTAAACTGATGAACCAATTGGAGTTCTTTCATTGTGGGATTGGTAATGTTGATCCACACCTTCTCTTCATAGGTTTCCAATTCAAGCAATTGACCTTCTACAGTTTTGTAAAAGTTTACCATTTTTCTCACCTCGCTATTCAATTCCAACCCTAGGCTGGAATTCACGAAGCATGTCGTTCATCCACAGCAATCATTGGGCGGTTGTTAAGTTATTCTTCCGGGCTAAACTCGGTCCCTCGTCCATGGACTTATGACACTCCTTTCAAAATTTACTTAGCTCCCTTCTATGTTATGGGATTTGAATGATTTTTGCAAGTTTTTTGATATACTAGATAGGGGGAGGAATCAACAATGGAAGAAAGCAAAGCATGCATGCAAACCGCCCTGCGGTCTCTAACGAGAAAAATGAGCAGCGAGAAAGAAATGATCGAAAAACTACAGAAAAAAAACTACTCGGTGGAATCGATCAACCTTACCATGAGCAAATTAAAACAACTCCGATACCTAGATGATACTCGACTAATTGATGCACTTTGCGAGGAATATTTCGCCTTCAAAAAATATGGACCCATCCGAGTCAAACAAGTACTTTTCAAGAAAAAATTTGATAGCCATTTAATCGACGAAACCATGCTTAATCACGATGATCCCCAAAGGGATCAGGAACACGCCCTCTATTGGGGCCAAAAAAGGATGCAGCGTCTGACTCAAAAAGAACGTCCTGCACAGGTTCGGAGCTTGCAGCAACATCTATACACAAAAGGCTTTCGACCCGATACCATTCGAAAAGTAGTACAAGTATTAATTTTTGATCGGCAGCATGATTTTGAATAGCGAGAAAAAAAAGCGCGGGAAGTTCCCGCGCTTTATCTTGCTCTTTTGAACAAGAGCAAAACCTCTTCAATTTTTTCTTCGACCTGATCGTTGTTTAAAATAGCATCTTTCACGCAGTGATGAATATGCTGATCTAAAATTTCTAAATCTGCCTTCTTCATTAGGGCTTGGACTGCTAAGATCTGATTCGAAATATCCACGCAATACCTGCCATCTTCCAACATCCGAATAATTCCATCCAATTGGCCGCGCGCGGTCTTCAACATCTGCATAGCTTTTTTCCGTTCCGCATTCATTTCAACAATGGGTTCCATTAGTCCACTTCCACTTCTACCACATCATAGCCTGCTTCGTAAATCGCCTCTTTAATTGCTTCCTCTGACAAATTTGAACCGGTTACTTCAACAGCTTTCGACTCCAAGCGAATCTGAACGCCCTCTACACCCTCAACAGCGAACAATGCTTGCGATGCCGCCATCACACAATGCTGGCAGGACATACCTTCTACTTTTAACTTCATCTTCATTTTTTTCTCTCCTCATTATTTAATTTTCATCGCCTTCAAACGAAGGGAATTGCTTACAACTGAAACACTTGACAAGGCCATGGCCGCCCCGGCCAACATGGGGTTCAAGAAGCCCAACGCCGCCAGTGGAATGCCCGCCGTATTATAAAAGAATGCCCAGAATAAATTCTGGCGAATCACTTTCATGGTGGTATTGCTCAATTTAATGGCTAATGGGATGTTTCTTAAATCGCCACGCATTAAGGTGATGTCCGATGCTTCCATGGCGATATCTGTGCCCGTTCCCATGGCAAAACCCAAATCTGCTTGAGCCAAGGCCGGTGCATCATTGATGCCATCCCCAACCATGCCGACGATTTTACCCTGTGCCTGATAAGCTTCTACCGCTTGAGCCTTATGGTCTGGCAATACCTCGGCAATCACCTTTGTAATTCCCGCTTGAGCGGCAATGGCCTTGGCTGTACGTTCATTGTCACCAGTCAGCATCACGACTTCAATGCCCATCTCTTGCAAGTGACGTACCGCTTCTGATGAGCTTTCCTTCAAGGTGTCCGCAACAGCAATCCAGCCTGCAAGCTTTCCTTCCACCGCAAGAACCATGACCGTCTTGCCTTGGCTTTCCAATGCCTCAATATTTCCTGCTTCTTCGGTTAAATCAACCTTTAATTCCGCCATCCATTTCGGCTTGCCAATTACAATAGCATTTCCCGCTAGGCTTGCTGAAACGCCCTTGCCGGGTACCGCCATAAATTTTTCAACTGGCAGGATCTCTGCGCCCGCTTCTTTGGCTCGATCGACCAAAGCACGAGCTAAAGGATGCTCCGATGGGTCTTCCACGCTTCCAATCATTTGAAAGAAGGATTCTTCTGTGCCTGACTTCACACCAAACTCTGTAACGACTGGCTTGCCATGGGTCAATGTGCCTGTTTTATCGACAATAATCGTCTGAATCTTTTGTGCGCGTTCCAGGTGCTCCCCACCTCGAATCAAAATGCCATTCTCTGCGCCACGGCCAGTACCCACCATAATGGCAGTCGGTGTCGCAAGCCCCAAAGAACAAGGACAGGCGATAACCAATACGGCAACAGCTCGCAAGATTGCCGTTTCCATTCCGTAACCCAATCCAAGATGCGCTATAAATGCGACCAGTGCAATGCCAATAACAATCGGTACAAAAACACTTGATACCTGATCCGCTAATCGCTGAACCGGCGCTTTCGTTCCTTGCGCCTCCTCCACCATGCGGATAATTTGTGCCAATGCTGTTTCTTTTCCAATCCGGGTCGCCTTCATTTCAATGGCTCCGTTTGCATTTATCGTTGCACCAAAGACCAAATCATCCACCGCTTTATCCACCGGCAGGCTCTCCCCTGTCAGCATGGACTCGTCAATCGCCGTTTGCCCTGATATGACCATCCCGTCAACCGGGATCTTTTCCCCTGGCCGCACCAAGATTTCATCATGAATTTCCACTTGATCCAAAGGCAATTCCACCCATACGCCTTCGCGGCGTACCCGAGCCGTTTTGGCCTGCAGCTTCATCAGTTTCTTAATCGCTTCTCCCGTTCTGCCTTTTGCTCGCTCTTCCAACATCTTCCCCATTAAAATCAGGGTCAAAAGAACCGCGGATGTTTCGAAGTATAAATGACTATGACCAGAAAGAACCAAGTAGATGCTGTAAAAATAAGCTGCACTGGTTCCCATGGCTACCAATACATCCATGTTGGCTCCACCACCACGCAAACTATGATAGGCACCCTTGTAAAAAATTAAACCAACCGTAAACTGAACCACTGACGCCAATGCCCATTGTAAATAGCCATTAGAAAGAATCGTCTTCATTCCTGCCATTTCAAAAAACATAGCAGAAAGTAAGGGCAAGGATAGAATCGCTGCAAAAATAAATGACCGCCTCAGTTCTTCCTCTCTTGAACGTTTTTCCGTCTCGTCTACTTTTTTCTCTTGAGTTAAGTCAATCGGTCTATATCCCGTTTTTTCAATGACCTTCATCATTTCAACCTGAGAAATTGACTCCGAATCGAATAGAATGGTTGCTTTATTGGCTAGCAAGTTCACCGTAGCTCTATAAACCCCGTCCTGCTTGTTCATCGACCGCTCCACTCGAGCCGAACACGCCGCACAGGTCATTCCCTCCACCCCAATGGTTACTTGATTAATACTGGGGGTATAACCAGATTTTTGAATCGACGAGAAAAGGTCTGATACGCTCACTTGATCTGGATTATATTGTACAGTTGCAATCTCGGACAGTCCATTGACCATAGCGCTAACAACACCCTCTCGTTTCATTAATGCCTTTTCGACCCTTTGCGCACAAGCTGCACAGGTCATATCTTTTACTCGAATCCGTATGGTTCGTTCCATTTTTTCGCCTCCAATCCCCTCCCTAGGGGGGGTAGGTTCAGACTACCATCCTTTTCTTTTTCTGTCAAGCGTTACCCAACTTTCTTGATTGAACTTCTTACTCCTTCAAAAGATAAAAACGCTTCTCCAGTAAGCACTTTCAGACAAATCGTCAGCAAAATGAAAAGGGCTCTCCGAAGAGAACCCTTTGTCTGTTAGATCGATGACGATTCTTTATTGTATCCTTTTTCTATGCACGACTTTTGTCATACCATCGACTTGCTCCACCACAAAAAGTTCGATGGTATAAGAAATATTTCCTTCCTCATCAATTTGTAAATGAATTTCAATGGTTGCATCATCCTGACATGGCATTTCATCCACGCTTAGGCTCAATAAGAGGTCAAAGGGAATACCAAGCTCTTGCCCCTGATAGCTAATCATCAAATTTCTTGCACCCATACCTGCCTTGGCCAGCAAATCACAATATGGGATCTGAAGACGTAAATCATTGGTTTGCGCTTTCAATGGCGCTCGATAATCAACGATTCCCGTTTCTTCTTCCACTTGCTTTAACAAGCCAAACTTCTTGTCTGTAAATCGTGCAAATGTTTGGCCGCCAAAGGTTCTTTCCGCAATGACCGGACGCATACCGCCAGATCCTTCGGCTTTTTCATCCCAGTTCATTTGAATGAGTTCAATAAATATTTGACTAGGTCCTATTAATCTTAATTCATCTCTAATCGGTTCTTGTAAGCCTACAAATCGATTCTGTAAATACAAAGTCGATCCATTAGGCCCAGGAGAAATCCAACGGGCAGAATTAGTCGTTTCGATTTGATCAACCCGCTTTCCATCATAGCTATATCGCTGAAGGAAAACACGTCTTTGATTCGACTCAAGAATAATAACAACAATATGTTCTTCTGTCGTATACATATCACCGATTAGTAGACTTTGAAGGTCCTCTCCATAGCCGTCCACTTTCACTTCAAATCGAGGGGCTTCCACAGGATTTCTTTCAAGGCTGAATAAATGATCACGAGAAACAAGTGGTTGTGCGATAATTGGTAACGTTTCAATGTACAATTTTCTTTGATTCAGTTGAGAGAACAATTGAAATTCATTACTCTTCTCATATCCAGCGGCAATAATTTCCGAACCATCGGCAGAGAAATCAAAAACGACTGGATCGACAAATCCTAGTGGCATAACACGATCAATTTCTAGGACCGTATCATTAAAAACATCTGGTAAAACAGCAAATCGATATTCTCCTTGTACTTCAAGAAGTCCGTCTCGTTGACTTTCTCTGTCTTGAGAACTAGTCCTTCCGATCCAAGCAATTTGATTGCCGAACACTTCGAAGTCGTAACAATTCTCTCCAAAATTAGAAATCGGAATGCCATTTCCACTCGCATCGATCAAATAGGGTCCCTGTCCCTCTGCTAACAAGAATCCTTCACCCTGGTCAACTTCAAAGTCATAGACGTATCCATCCCGATAGAAGATCGACGCTGCCGAAGAAACCAATCCTGTTCTTGATACCGCAATCGTACGGTCTAGCTCAGGAGCCATGCCCCTTGCTTCAGGCAGCGATAAAGCTCTCACATTATCTGCCGACATTCTCACATAAACGGCCTCTTCCTTGGGATAATAGGTGATTCCGCTGATCGGATCTCCCTCGGGGTTTTCACATGGCCAACTGTAAAAAAGCTCTTGATTTTTTGTCAGTTCAACATTGGGTGGGGGTGTAGCTGTACCAGCAAAAGTCGTTTGCCCTAGAAGTAGCATGATAAGCGTAAAAATGATAACTTTTCTTTTCATCTTTCCCTCCTATTTTATCGTTATGTTTATTCTATCGGAAATTATCAGATAATGACCTTACGTTTTCTTACGTTCGGTTTCTAAGGAAAAATCAGTACTGTAAGCAAGTGCAAGCCTCCACCCAACTGCTTGATACATATACTTATCTCGTAAAAAAAAAACCCGACCTAGGTCGGGTTTTTTTAACAGCTGCCGCCACCTTCAAAATTAGAAGGTTCAACAACAAATCCTTTTCGAAGCCAACTATCGGAAAAATCAACGCGAAATTCGCCAAATTGATCCAATAACTCTTTCGAAACAATAAATTTCACTTCACTGCTATCATCTACATGATCCTCATCCGTTTGCTCATCCAGAGCAATGCCAAAACGCGGTCCCGATCAGCCAAAGCCTGAGACATATAGGCGCAAAGTTTGATCCAATGTATCCTTTTGCTCCATAATCCTTTTTAATTCTTCCAGAGCTGCTTGGGTTGCATGTACTTTCATCTTCTCACCTCCGTATACCCCTTATAGGTATGCTAATCTTATCAATTCAAACAAACTTTGTCAACACTTCTTCTCAATTTTTACCCATTCATTCGTTTTTTCAACATATAAAAAAAGGCTCCCAAATTGGGAACCCTTACTTTTTATACTGCGCAGCTGCCTCCACAAGAAGAACATCCACTTTCCGGTTGAACCGATGGAGTCAAGATAAATCCTTTTCTCGCATCTTCATCAACATACTCAATTGTAAAATCGCCATATTGCTCAAACAATTCAGTTTGCATAATGAAATCAATTTCATTTGCATTCGCCTCAAGATCGTCTTCTTTCTTATCATCAAACGCGAGGCCAAAGCTAGGGCCGCTACATCCAAATCCCGCTACATACAAGCGAACTGGCTTATCTGACTCTTTTGCTGCTAAAATCTTTTTCAGCGCGTCAGACGCTGATTGCGTTAAATTTACATTCATTTTGGAACCTCCATTCCTAGTAATTTGGTCGGGATTAATCGTATCATGATGTTTTACCCATGTCAAACCTTTTTCTCCTATTTGTCAATAGAGTTCCACTTCAATTTCATCTAGAATTTCAAAGACGCGTTCAATCGTTGCTACATTGTCCTCATACTCAGCTGCGCCGGGCACTGCCCCAATGAACTCTCGGTTTGGTCCTACATAAACCTTGGTCGGTGTCCCCGTCACATTAAATACCCAGGCGGAGTTATTCACATCTAAAACCAAATCATGCTCATAGACAATTCCTTTATCCGCTTCTCCGTCGATGTATTTTTGCAGACTCTTTGCTGAGTCGCCAATGCTGACAGAAATAATCACTACATCTTCATAGTCCGCATGAATGCGAGCAAGATCCGGCATCTCTTTAATACAATATCCACAACTAGTTGCCCAATAATCCAATACGACCATCTTGCCTGCATAATCACTCATTCGAACCTCGTTTCCTTGAGCATCTTCAAATATAAAATCATCCAAATACTCAAGAACCAGTTCTTCTGTTTCTTCTGGATCCGCCGTTTCTTGATCCGGATCAACTTCCGGTTCCGCTGGCGGTGTTTCTGTCACTGTTTCAGTAGCTTCCATAGCCTCTGGTGCAATTGCTTCCGCCTCTTTATCCACCGCTGGACTGCATCCAACAACAACGAGAGCGAGTATTAACAAGCCTCCAAATAAGAGCTTCTTTTTATTCATGATTACCCTCCTAATTCATCCATTCCACCAGCCATTGGCTGATGACAACTAATTTCCCTGTCATAATCAAGATTCCAAAGACCACAAGAACGGCTCCCCCAATCTTTCGAAGAATCAAAACAAAATGCTCAGAGCTTGCAATCCACCGATCTGCAACACCAATGAACCAGGCCGTTAAGAAAAATGGAACCGCCATACCCAAGGAATACACAAAAAGCAAGAATGCACCCTGAGAAGCCGTTGCTTCTCCGCCAGCAGTTACTAAAATTGCACCCAGTATCGGTCCAAAGCAAGGGGTCCAGCCCGCAGCAAAGGCCATGCCCATCAAGACTGCCGAAAACCAGCTCTTGATTTTCTTTGGTGCCTTTGCCTTTTTCTCCCGATTTAGAAAATTGGGACTAATTAAACCCAACATATACAAACCAAATACAATAATTAGTCCGCCACTAATCAGATTGAAAATAAATTGATATCGATTCATCAATCGCCCAATCATGGATGCAGACATACCGAGTGTCATAAAGATAAGAGTAAATCCAATGACAAAGCCTAGGGTTCTTATCATAATCTTCTTTCGAGACCGATTTTCTAAATCCGTGGTTTCTGAAATATACATCAAGTACGCGGGAACCAATGGCAAGAGACAGGGTGTTAAAAAGGAAGCTGCCCCCGCTGCAAATGCCACCCACAAGGTAATATCTAATGTTGGTCCTAAAATTTTCATCGCCTCCCTTTTGTGTCTTTATCATATTATACCCCCAAGGGGTAGTTCAAGCATTTTTCCAATTTTTTTACAATTTCTTCATATTCCTCAATGATGATCCGGCTCCACATGAACCGTAATCCCCAAGACATCTTCATAGGTATGCATGGCGAGTTCTTCAACCTGATCTGCTATGGTATGACCCGCATCCACACTGATTTCCCCATCGACTTGAATGGTGAGATCTAGATAACAGCCGGCAGAAATACGTCGAGATTGAATTTGAGTCAATTCAGCTTGAACTCGAGAGCTATTAATCACCCGTCTTAAGATATCCAACTCCTCTTCTGGAAGAGAAGCATCCATCAATTCATCGATGCCATGGATCAAAATTTCAATCCCGGTCTTCACAACAATTACTGCAACCACAATGCCAGCAGCCGAATCCATCCACAACAAACCAAATCGGCTCCCTAAAACCCCAATTAGAGCACCAAGAGATGAAAGTGCATCGCTTCGATGATGCCAAGCATCAGCCTGAAGCGCCGAAGATTTAAGGCGTTTTCCAGCCTTCATCGTATAGCGATACTGCCACTCTTTCACAGCGATCGATAAAACCGTGATCCAAACAGCCAAGACGCCCGGCGTCTCCAGCTGACCCATCCACAGGCTCTTCACTGCACCATATCCAATATTTACACCCACAGCAACAACCAAAAGCGACAAAACAAATGCAGCAATGGATTCTGCACGTTCATGACCGTACCGATGTTTTTCATCGGCCGGCTTTTTTGCGATAAAAAAACCCACCAGCAAACCAATGCTAGAGGCAATATCCGAAAAGGTATGGATACCATCTGCCAAAACAGCCCTTGAATGTGCAAATATGCCGACAAGAACCTTTGCGACACCCAATATTATATTAATCACAATTGCGATCCATAATACTCTTTTCCCTTCATTATACCGGTTTGTACTCATTGTTCTTTCCCCCTTATGGTCGAATATACCCTGTTTTCCCATGATCAACAAGGATTATTGAGAGATCGCAATGAATATAAGGTGCATGCAATTCTCAATTGCAGGTTATTCTCAATATGGTACAATAACCAAAGGAGGAAGAAAATGAAACGAAATAAAACACGAAAAATCATAATTGCTCTTCTGCTTGCCGTTTCTGTTTTCTTCGGCCTAGCAGAACGAAAACCAATAGAGGGTGTTCCTGTTTTACTTTACCACCAACTGGTATCTGATCGCGCTTATGAAGCTATGGAAAAAAACGATGCGATTATGTCTATTGGGGAATTCAAAAAGCAAATGGACATGATTGATCAAGCTGGATATCAAACCATTACCCTCGAACAACTCCAAAAACATATTAGCGGAGAAACACCCGCGCCCAAAAATTCCATTGTCATTACCTTTGATGACGGTTATGAAAGCGATTATAAGCTCGCCTATCCCGTGCTAAAAAAACATGGTTTTCATGCAGAATCTTTTTTAGTTACCAGTTTTTTAAAAGAAGATTCCCAAGATGAAGAACGCTTATCTTCATCGGATACAAGCATGATGAAAGATGTTTTCACCTTTCATTCCCATAGCCATGCACTCCACACCTTTGCTTACGAGCATGGTGACTTGAGCGAACTTCTGACAGAAAACCTGATGTGGGATACAGATCTCTCTTTGCAGTATTTAGAAATCAAAGGAATAAAAAGTGCAAACGATTTTGACGCATACGCATACCCCTACGGAAAGAATGATGAGCGATTCCAATCAGTCCTTCAAGATTTATCTGTCCGTCTTGGTTTTACAACCAAAAAAGGCTATGTACAAGCAGGATGCAACCCACTTGCTTTGCCACGCTTTGGTATTTACCCCGATCGACCCGGTCAATTATATCGAATCTTACACTAAATCCTCCATCCCTTTTTTGGGTAGAGGATTTTTTTTGAAAAAAGCATAAGAAAAACTTGACATTCTAATTGAGAATGATTATCATTCTTATTGAGAACTTGTTCACAATCTTGTTCACCACCTTGGCTTTCTTAGGAAGGTCATCTTTTTTCAAGTCCATTGAGAATCATTCTCAAATATCCCATTGATCTGGAGGCCCTCTATGACGACACATTCTACCATCAATTTACCTGTTCATTTGCCGATCACCTTAAGTAAACATACTCGTGCTAGCCAAACCGTAAAAAACATATCCCATTCATTAACTAATACACCTTATCAAATCAAAGAAATTCAAACAAACGATCAGGAACTCAAGGATTTCCTACTCACCCTCGGTTGTTATCGAGGAGAAACCATTACCGTAGTCTCAATTTTATCCGAAAGCTATGTCATCTTAATCAAAGATGCGCGATACAACATTGATCAAGAATTAGCTGAAGTCATTCACCTTGAATAAGTGAGACTTTCAACTATTCAATTGCACTCCCTCACCATACATACAGTACATCATCAATTATTTACCTCCCATCCAAAGCATTGGGAGAACATAAAGGAGAAAAATATGAAAATTGCACTTGCAGGAAATCCAAACAGCGGTAAAACAAGCCTATATAACGCGCTTACCGGTAAACTTGAGAAAATTGGTAACTGGGCTGGTGTTACCATCGAAAAAAAAGAAAGTCCTCTAAGAAAACAATACAATCCTACACATGAAGATCTTACCATCGTTGATCTACCTGGTGCTTATTCCCTCTCTCCTTTTACATCCGAAGAATCAATAACCCGGGACTTTATTTTAGAAGAAGCGCCCGATATTATTATAAACATTGTCGATGCAACCAACCTAAGCCGTGGTTTATTTTTCACAACACAACTCCTTGAACTGGGAATACCTCTTGTTTTAGCTCTCAACAAAACCGACTTACTTGCAAAAAAAGAAAAAGAAATCCGCGTGGCAGAGCTGGCTAAAGCCTTGGCTTGTCCCGTTGTTGAAACGATCGCAATAAAATCAAAAGATAATGGACTGGCATCATTAATTTCAACCGCAGCTGCGATTAAAGGAAAGACTCCAGCTCCTCCTTTTACAAGCAATCTTACCACGCTCTTACATAAAGAAGACCGAGAACTTGCAGACAAAAACCGATACGCATTTGTGAATACGCTCGTTTCAAAGGTTGAAATTCAAGAAAAAAAGAATAACCGTCAAACGAAACAGGATGCCGCCGATCGATTTATTGCCCATAAATGGTTTGGCCTTCCCATCTTCGCTGTCGTCATGTGGTCTGTCTTTTCCATCTCTCAAACACATTTGGGCCCCTTGCTAGCAGACCTCCTTGCTGGATTGATTGATTCTCTCTACACTTCGGTCGCTGGAATGCTTGGCGAAGGGGTGTCACCGGTTTTACGCGCCCTCCTACTGGATGGCATAATCGGTGGTGTTGGTGCAGTTGTCGGATTTCTTCCCCTCATCATGGTCCTCTTTTTCTTACTTGCTCTGCTTGAAGACTGCGGTTATATGGCAAGAGTCGCCGTTGTTATGGATCGCTTTTTCAAACGGGTCGGCTTATCTGGAAAATCAATTATTCCGATGATTATCGGAACCGGTTGTGCCATTCCAGGTATTATGGCAACAAGAACCATTCGCAATACACGCCAAAGAAGAACCACGGCTATGCTGACACCCTTTATGCCTTGTGGAGCAAAACTGCCCGTGATCGCTTTGTTTGCCGGCATATTCTTTAATGATGCAGCCTGGGTTGGAACCTTGATGTATTTTTTGGGAATTGCCATTATTGTTTTCGGTGCCTTACTCGTCATGCGAATTACTGGTGAAAAACACACGAAATCCTTTTTTATCGTAGAGTTGCCTGATTATCGATTTCCAAGCATAAAAAGGGCAAGCATTTCTATGCTATCCAGGGCAAAATCCTTTATCGTAAAAGCGGGTACCATCATCTTGCTCTGCAATGCCGCCATACAAATTATGCAAACCTTCAATTGGAAATTACAGGTGGTTGCTGAGGGTGCAGCCAACACAAGTATTCTAGCCAGTATCGCCTCTCCCTTTGCCATCTTAATGATCCCCTTGGGTTTCGGTGCATGGCAATTGGCAGCGGCAGCCATTACTGGATTTATTGCAAAAGAGAACGTAGTCGGAACCCTGGCTGTCGTCTATTCAATTACAAATTTCATCGATCCCGAAGCCAAAGCCCTGATTTCAGGAGGTGCAAGCGTCGCAAATATCATGGGATTGAGCTCAGCAGCCGCACTGTCCTATCTCGTATTCAACCTCTTTACTCCGCCATGCTTTGCAGCGATTGGAGCCATGAACGCTGAAATGGAAAGTCGAAAATGGCTTTGGGGAGGAATCGGATTTCAGTTTGGAATGGGTTATGTTGTCGCATTCTTTGTCTATCAATTGGGAACCCTTTTTACAACAGGTTTATTCGGCACTGGCTTCATCCCAGGATTGATTGGCGTCTCTGCATTTCTCGGCTTTCTCTTGCATCTCGCACGCAAGGGAAGTATGACAGAAGAAGAGTCACTAAAAACAGCAGCCTAGGAGGATCAAATGACTAATATACTCACGGGAATACTGATTATCACCATTCTTGGCTTGTCTATTTCAAAGATAATCCATGAAAAGCACAAAGGCTCAGTATGTATCGGTTGTCCCTATAGTGGATCAAAAGACTGCGCTTGCGCATGTAAAATCGTAGAATTTTCAGAAGAAAAACATCCTTTGTAACCCCCCCTCTTACTAGGATCATCTGAAGTAATACCTGCGTATTACATCACTCGCTTTCTGTATAAAAGGCACCCGACAGATTCGATCTCTATCGACTCTGTCAGGTGCCTTTTTTATTGATCAATTTTTTACCATCATCGCGCAATAAAAAAAGAATTGTGTCCGTATTTAAATCGAACCCAATCCTCTTTAAAATTTAAATTTTTTTCCGTTCCGTGGATGCCTCCGCTTCACTTACTCTGCGGATGGTGTTTTATAGTCCGAGCAATTGATCAATTCGTGCCTTGTCAAATCCAACGACTTCTTCTTCACCAATCACCAATACAGGTACGCCCATATGGCCTTTTGCCATCAATTCCTTGCGTGCCTCCATATCTGTTTGCACGTTTTTCTCTTCATATTCTACATTGTTCAATTTTAAATAATCCTTTGCTGCCACACAATGTGGGCATGTGTTTGTTGAATAAACGATCACTTTTTCCATGATAACGCCTCCTTTTTTCTTGTACAAATAATATACCCCGATCGGGTATCTTTGTCAACTAATATTTTGTTCTTTCATCCAACGGAGAATATCATCCGGCACTGATTTTCCTACCCCGCTTTGATCAAAACAATCAGAAAGCTGCAAAATTTTTCCGCTTTTAACCTTTATTTCATGATTCTCCCATTTTACGGTAAAGGGTGGAGTCATTCCCCGATTCCATTCCCAGGTTCTGTATTTCTCCTCCGCCAAAGCCTCCGCCTTCTCTATAAGATCACCATCCGGCTGCCACATTTTACAGGGTGTCGAATCCATAATTCCTTGAATCCAACGCTCCAGAAAAAGCTTTGTGGTCGTCTCAGGCAGATACTCTGATAAATTTACAATAGGCGACGGAACAGAAGGGGAAGCAAAGCTTTCAAATTCCACCCCACTGTCTCTGTCCAGTAATCGATGAATCCGATCCAGATCTGAATCAAAGAGCAGGGTCCCATGAAACAAGGTCGTATCGCGCCGCATATATTGCGCAGATCCAGATATCTTTTTCCCGTCAATGCGAAAATCATTCCGATCGGAGGTTTGAATATCCAAACCCATTGCTCGAAGACCCTGTAAAACCGACCCGTAAAGCAAGGGAAAATCAACCGTTTTACTGGGTACATCCTTCAAAATCAAGCTGTAATTAATATTGCCCTCGTCATGAACCACACAACCCCCACCAGAAATCCGTCTAAGTACAGGAATGGCTTTTGCTTGAGCATAAGCCAAATTTGCTTCAATCCAAGGATTTTGGTGCTTGCCTATAATCACAGAGGGTGAATTCCGGTACAGAAACAAGAGACTCTTACAATCGGCTTCAAAAAAGAAAATTTCTTCCAAGGCCAGATGAAAGGCGGGGTCTCTTCTTTCTGAAACAACAATCTTCATCATGCCAAAACCTCACCAATGGCGTCAGCCAGTCGGCCAAATTCCTCGAGGGACAAAGACTCTCCCCTTCGCTTGGGATCAATCTCCGCCGCTGCCAAGGCTTGTCGCAGAAGGTCCTTCTCAATCCCCATTGTCGAAGATAAGGTGTTCGGTAGGGTCTTTCTCCGTTGGGCAAAGCCCGCTTTAACAACACGAAAGAACATCTCCTCATCCTTTACATCCACTGCCGGCTTTTCTCGACGAACCAAGGCAATCACGGCTGAATCCACATTCGGTGATGGGAAAAAGGAATTCGAGGATACCGTCGTTACAATTTTAGCCTCTGCGTAGTATTGGACCGCAATAGAAAGGGTCCCATAGGCCTTGGTAGACGGTACTGCTTGCATCCGATCCGCCACTTCCTTTTGTACCATAACAACAATGCGCTCCACCGGCAGTTTTTGTTCAAAAAAGTTCATAATAATCGGTGTCGTAATATAGTATGGCAGGTTTGCCACAACTTTAACCTGGGCACCCGATAACTTTTCTTCAAACAATTGAGGCAAATTCAATTTCAAAATATCGCCATGTACCACTTCCACATTGTCATAGTCTTCAAGGGTTTCCTCTAATACTGGCAAGAGTCCCCGATCAATCTCTACGGCAACTACCCGGCCAGCTCGTTCGCATAGGACCTGGGTCAAGACACCAATTCCAGGACCAACTTCTAGAACCACATCCTTCTCGGTCAATTCAGCGCCCTCGGCAATCTGATCCAATACCGATCCGTCAATTAAAAAATTCTGGCCCAGGCTCTTGGAAAAGTGAAAGCCGTGTCGGCCCAAGACCTCCCGCATCACCGATGTCTTATATAGTCTCTCTTTCATGGGTCGCCTCCTTTATCGCGGATTTAAGTTCCTCATCTGTAATATCAAAATGATTCAATCGGCGCATAAACTGCAAGGTATTTCCATAGCCAAGTCCCAGCAGGCGGCCCACCCTGATCCGCAGATCTTTGGACCCCTTGCCGCCACACAAACCCAATTGAATCATATCGGTTTGAACATAGCGATCCACGCCTTCCCGCTCTGTCCGACAGGTTTCAAGAGCCTTTCTGATCGCCGCAACCGATGCATTCTCGACACCAATATTGCCCTTGTGCGTCGCCGCCTCCCGTGGAATAAAGGCATGCTTGCATCCTGGCACTTGTTTGGCTATTTCGTTTCGAATCCGTTCACCCGCATAATCCGGGTCCGTCAAAATAATGACGCCACAGCGCTTCTGTGCTTGCCGAATTCGATCAAACAGGTCTTCTGGATACCCAAATCCACTGGTTGAAATAATCTGACACGCCACAGCCTTTTTGACAGCGGAAACATCATCCTTACCCTCCACCACAATTACTTCTTGAATCATCTACTCTTCCTCAATTCCATAAATTCGTCTTGCATTTTCATCCGTGATCCGTCCAATTTCAATGGGATCCAAGCCACGAAGCCGTGCAATTTCCTGAATAATAAACCGTACCTTTGCCGGATCGTTTCGTTTCCCTCTAAAAGGTTCCGGGGTTTGATAGGGCGCATCCGTTTCCACCAATAAGCGATCCAACGGAACCCGGATTGCAGCTTCTTTGACTTTCTTGGCATTTTTGAAAGTCACTGTACCAGGCATTGAAATATAAAATCCCAGTTTTAGATATTCCTCCATGACCTCAACGCTACCGGAAAAGCTATGCAAAATTCCTTTTAAACGTCCGTCCTGCTCCGCCTTTAGAATTTCTACCATATCTCCGTGGGCGTCTCGACAATGAATATTCACTGGCATACCCAATCGTTTTGCCAAGCGAAGTTGATCGATAAACCACTTCTTCTGTACTTCTTTTGGCGATTGGTCCCAATAATAATCAAGTCCAATTTCACCGATGGCAACCGCCTTGGGATGATTGGCTAATTCTTCCAATTTCTCAAGATCACCCGTCTTCGCGAGGTGAGTCTCGTGGGGATAAATTCCCACAGCTGCGTAAAGGTAGACTGTTTTTTCGCACAAAGCTAATACCGCTTTGGCATTCTCTACATTCACAGAAGCATTCACCACCCCAGTCACTTCTCGGGCGGGTAGGTCAAGCAACAATTGCTGGCGATCTTCATCGAATCGTTTTGAATCCAAATGCGCGTGACTATCAAATATTCGCATATGACCTCCTATTTTTTCTTCTTTTTCTTTTTTGACTTTAAAAATCCAAACCTTTTTAATTCCGTTTCAACACGTGACCGATCGCCCACTACGCTCAAATACACGTCACGTCTTCGCCCTTTTTTCGTCTCAGCTACAAGGTGCAAACGAGACGTACCCGTCTTGCGTCCTGGCTCCATGTGCATTTCAATAACCTTGTCGTAGTCAAAATACGTTGTTGCCGCCTGGATTCCATGCTCGCGGATCTTGGGGGTCTGTGTTATATACACACCAAAATAAACCCACCAAAGTGCCCAAAAAGGCAATACGCTAAGCAATCCCGTTTGCCAGCTTGTACCCATACGCGTCATCTCATAGTAAAAGTAAAAAACGGTTAAGGCAACAAACATGACCGATAAAATCATACGCTGCTTCTTGTCCGCCTGAAAGGCATAGATGACTGCGCCTCCTCGTTTTTTAAATTGAAACAATCGGAAAAACAAGCTGCCCACCATGCCCACTGCCATAAATGTCAGTAAATAATAAAAATCAAACGTCATCGTACCCTCCTAGAATCAAGAAGGGGCCTGAAATCAGGCCCCTCGCTTACCAAACCTTTGTGCCTGAAGCGATGGAATCCGCTACTGTAGCCAAAGTAAAAGTTTCTTTGTCTTCCGCTGCCAAAATCATGCCATGGCTGATTTCTCCGCGTAGTTTTCTTGGTTTCAAGTTTGTTACAACCATCACCTGTTTACCAATTAAGGCATCGGGTTGATAGTGTTTGGCAATTCCCGAAACAATTTGACGCCGTTCTTCTCCCAATTGAACCTGAAGAACCAAAAGCTTATCTGCATTTGGATGCTTTTTCGCTTCCACGATCGTCGCAACCCGCAGATCCACTTTAGTAAAGTCATCAAATTCGATGATCTTGATTTCGTCCTTGTCTTCGGCTTCTTTTTCCTCAGCTTCCTTCTCCTCAGCTTCCTTTGCGGACTTTGCTGCCGGTTTTGCAATCGGCTGGCCTGTTTTCGCTGCGAAGAATTTTGCGTTTTCTTCATCGATTCGAATCAATTCCTTTTCGATATCGAGACGAGGGAAAAGGTTGGCTCCCTTAATGACGGTACGCCCAACTGGCAATGTACCCCAAACACCAACAACATCCCAGGTTGTTTCATGACCTTCTTCGATCCCCAATTGCGTCCAAATTCGATTTGATGTTTTCTCCATAAATGGACGAATTAAAATCGAAATAATTCGAATGGATTCCGATAGGTTGTATAAGACTGTATCCAATCTCGGTTTTCGTTCTTCATCCTTGGCTAAAATCCAAGGCGTTGTTTCATCAATATATTTATTGGTCCGGCTTACCAACTTCCAAATTGACTCCAATGCACCAGAGAAATCCAATTTATCCATGGCAGCTTCCACGTTCATCGAAGTATCGCCAGCCATTTTTTTCAGTTCTTTGTCAATGGGCTCCGTAACCGTTGGCGTCGGCATAATCGCTTGGTTATATTTCTCGATCATAGCAATGGTTCGACTCACCAAGTTCCCCAGATCATTCGCTAAATCTGAATTGATGCGAGACAAGAATTTCTCGCGCGTAAAGGATCCATCAGAACCAAAAGAAAACTCTCGAAGCAAGAAATACTTCAAAGCGTCAATCCCATAAAGCTCGATCAATGGCTCGGCATACATCACATTCCCTTTGGATTTTGACATCTTGTCATTGTCAAAAAGAATCCATCCATGTCCGAAAACCTGTTTAGGCAAGGGCAGATCCAAAGCCATCAACATTGCAGGCCATATCAGGGTATGAAAGCGAATAATTTCTTTTCCAACCAAATGCACATCAGCTGGCCAGAACTTCTCAAATTCTCCTTCATCATCAGATGAATAACCCAAGGCAGAAATGTAATTAAGTACGGCATCAAACCAAACATAAATAACATGCTTGTCATCAAAGGGTACTTTAATTCCCCAGTCGAAAGTGGTTCTAGAGACACAGAGATCATCCAAACCTGGTTTCAAGAAGTTGTTCACCATCTCTTTTTTTCTGGTTGCCGGCAAAAGGAAATTGGAATCCTCAGCAAAAAGCGTTTCCAATTCTTCTTGGTATTTCGATAATTTAAAGAAATATGCCTCTTCTTTGGCGATATGCACCTCACGGCCACAATCAGGACACTTGCCATCCTTTAATTGAGACTCCGTCCAAAAAGACTCGCAAGGGGTACAATAAAACCCTTCATATTCTCCTTTATAAATATCTCCCTTGTCATAAAGCTTTTGAAAAGCCGCCTGAACAGTCGCCTCGTGACGGGGTTCCGTTGTGCGGATAAAATCATCATAGCTGATTTCTAGATCACTCCACAGCTTCTTAACATCCTTTAAAATGCCATCCAAATACTGGATTGGTGTTAGGCCTTTGGCTTCAGCCACCAATTGAATTTTTTGACCATGTTCATCAGTTCCCGTCAAAAACTTTACATCAAATCCAGCCAATCGCTTAAAGCGGGCTAAAGCATCCGCTGCAACTGTCGTATAGGTATGTCCCAGGTGAAGATTCCCACTCGGATAATAGATCGGGGTCGTTAAATAAAATTTCTTTTTCTCACTCATTGTATCCTCCTTGTTTGCTTACCGCTGGGCACGAATTTTAGAGTCAAAAAGAACCCGCCCCGTTTGTAGAGACGAGATATCCCGCGGTACCACTCTACTTACAGATCGAGTCTGTCTCTTTCGTCATAACGGGGACGTTCCCGCACTGCCCTAACGCCAAGCGCTTAAGCATGTTGCTCCAGAACCATCTTCAATCGTTTGTCATATCGGGTCTCACCACCCCCGACTCTCTGAAAATTCAAACCGATTTACTTATTCCTTCAATGCAAAATCTCGATAGATAATAGCTACCCGTATTTTATCCAAACTCGCGTTCTTTGTCAAACAAGAGAGGCATAAGAAGTTTGTCAGCTTTCCGTTCTATGAAATTTATCATTTTTTTGGTAAAACTTCATTAATTTGGTTAAGATTTCAAAATCATGGGTACAAGTTAATTGAGTAAACAAATATTAAAGAAAGGAGCGATACGATGAAATCAACCGGCATTGTTCGTAGAGTCGATGAGCTCGGCCGAGTCGTTATACCGATTGAACTTCGCCGAACGCTGGACATCGCTGAAAAAGACGCTCTAGAAATATTCGTAGATGGTGAAAAGATTATCTTGAAGAAGTATAATCCAGCGGACGTGTTCACCGGATCATTAGAAGATTTAATCGAGTACAAAGGTAAAAAAATTGCTAAGTCGACAATCATCGAATTAGCACGTATTGCAGGCATGACCGTTACAGAAGATTAAAAAAAAGTCCAAGGAGGATTTATTTCCCCTTGGACTTTTCTTTAATTTCCATGGCCCATTGATAAGCCTCATTTTTTTTCACAGAGAAAACAGACACCGCTTCCTTAACCAAATCTTTGGTACTCTTTCCTTCTAGCGCCCACTCTTCCATGGTCGTCACAATTACTTCCTTGGAAATCACTTCTTCAACATGGTCGGCACCTTCCACAACCAGTACAAACTCTCCCCGAGGAGATTCAAAGGCAGAAATTGCTTGAACAATCGTGCCCCGATACACTTCCTCAAACTTCTTTGTCAACTCTCGACAAACCGCAATTTTTCGATTTCCAAATCCCGTTTCCAAATCGGCCAGAACCCCCTTCAATCGATGGGGAGAAGCATAGAAGATCAGGGTTTCTTCAATCTTTGCCAATTGACCAATCCGTAGGCGCCGGTTTTTCTTATCGTGAGGCAAAAATCCCTCAAAGAAAAATCGTCGCGTAGACAATCCGCTAGCCACCAAAGCAATCGAAAAGGCTGTCGGGCCAGGCAATACCGTAAAAGGAATTCCCGCTTCAATGGCCAATTGCACCAAATGTTCACCCGGATCCGAAATACCAGGCATCCCCGCATCAGAAATCAAGGCAATCTTTGTTCCTGCCTGCATTTTTCGAATCAATTCCGGACCCCGGCTGCGCAGGTTATGCTCATGATAAGAGATCAAGGGTTTTTTTATCTCGAAATGCGTCAAAAGTTTCAGACTGTGGCGGGTATCTTCACAGGCGATTACATCCGCATTTTCCAGCGCCTCCAACGTACGAAGGGTAATATCCTGCAAATTACCTATAGGTGTCGGGCAAAGCCATAATTTCGTTTCCATCTGATCCCCTCCTCTTATTTTTTCCAAATATCTTCATAGGCCTTATGAACCTCGGGCCTATATTCTCCATTCTCGTCATATACAAAAAATGCAGGTTCCATAATGAGATCGGCTTTTCCTCCCCGAACGCCCTTTATTAAAACAATATTGGGTCGTTTTCCCTCTTTGGGATAGATCAAACGGATCCGTTTGGGCTCGATTCCGTGCTTCTTCATCAAGGTAATAATCTCAACCAAGCGCTGTGGCCGGTGAACCATATAAAACCGTCCCTGGCTGTTCAAGAGATATGCAGCGCTTTCAATGAGGCTTTCTAGCCCCGCAGTAATCTCATGGCGTGCAATGGCCTTATGGTCCGTCGGATTGACCATCCCGCCGCCCATAGGCTTATAAGGCGGATTCATGGTCACTACATCGAAACTATGAGGCTTTTCCATCTCCCTAATCCGCGAGGCATCCCCGACTTGAATGGAGATTACCTCTTCCAAGCCATTCATGGAAACGGACCGTTGTGCCATTTCCGCAATCTCCGCTTGAATCTCCAGTCCATAGATCCTCGTTCCTTTATTCTTCCCATACAAAAGCAGGGGAACGATCCCATTCCCCGTACAAAGATCCATAATTTTGGCTCGCTTGTTGGCTTGAACAAAATCCGCTAGAAGAACGGCGTCAATGCCGAAGCAAAACCAATCTGGATTTTGAATAATTTGTAACCCTTTAAGCTGTAGGTCATCGACCCGTTCATGTGATTTGACCATTGGTCCCCTCTATAATGAAAAAAATCCGCAAATCTGCGGATTTTTTCGATCTGCTCTTATTCTGGTTGTGGAGCGTCTACAGGACAAACGTCCGCGCAAGCGCCGCAATCGATACATGCATCGCTGATTACGTAAATATCTCCGGCAGTAATAGCGCCTACTGGGCACTCTGCTTCACATGCACCGCAAGCGATACAAGCGTCTGAAATTTTATACATTTGATTCACCTCCTCGGGTTTTGATAATACTATATCATTTCTTATCTTCCTTGAAAACAAGTATTTTATCTATTCTTCATTCTTCTTTTCCGTGGCTGCCGGTTTATTCGGATTCGGTCGGCGTCTGCCACTTCGCCTCCGTTTGCTTCCCCTGGACTGCGCACGATCTTTCCCATCAATTCCCGTTAATTTTTTGTTGATTGCGGAGGTTTGAATCTGATCCCGCTTGGCTTGAGGCAGCTTCATTTTTTTCGGCACTTCTTCCACCAAGTTTTCAGCAGATGGCTTCGCCTCGCCTTCTTTTTTCGGTTCCTCATAAAGGTCATCTAAAAAGTCATTCACCGCTCCCAAATCAATTTTCGATTCAAATTTACCCTTAGGCTTTGGCTCTGGCTTTTTATAAATCGACACTTCTTTGGCGTCATAGGTCACAAACTGATCGGGACCCCGCTCATTTCGAAAACGAACTTTTACTTTTCCACGCAAAATATCCAAATCAAATACCTTGCCTACGCCATCAGGCGTATCCACCATCTTGTTGACCTTTGGTAATTCTTTCAGCAATTCTACATAATGCGTGTGCTCGTAATTCAAGCAACACATCAATCGACCACATACACCGGATACCTTGGTTGGATTCAAAGAAAGATTTTGATTCTTGGCCATTTTAATGGATACAGGTGCAAATTCCCCTAGGAAACTATTGCAACACAATTGACGTCCGCAAGAGCCCATGCCGCCAACAATCTTGGCTTCATCTCGCACACCAATTTGGCGCAGTTCGATTCTTGTGCGGAAAACACCTGCCAAGTCCTTAACCAATTCCCGAAAGTCAACGCGACCGTCAGCGGTGAAATAGAAAATAATCTTATTGTTGTCGAAGGTATACTCCACATCCACCAATTTCATTTCCAATCCGTGCTTGTCAATCCGTTCCTGGCAAAGCCGAAATGCATTCGGCACCTTTTCCTTATTCTGTTTATGGACCTTCCGATCCTCGTCCGTTGCAATCCGAATAACCGCTTTGAGGGGGTGATTCATTTCCTGTTCCGAAATTTCTTTCGGTCCACTCACCACATCTCCAAACTCTAATCCCCGCGCGGTTTCAACGATGACTTGATTTCCCGCTGCTAGATCCAGATCGCCGGGCGTGAAATAATAAATTTTTCCCGCTTGTTTAAAGCGAATGCCTACGATCGTTTCCACTTATTTCCTCCTGAATGATCCGGAACATATGCTGAAGCCCAACTGTCAGATTGAGATTTCTTCGCAATTGTTCCTTTGTCTGAATAATCTGTTCTATTATACCATAGATCGCACTTTCTGACACCCTTCGAGCCGTCTCCTTAACCTGGATTCGTCTGGTCGGATTCAAAATTCGGCTATCGTCCCGCGTGGTTTTCATTACCAGCACATCCCGAAAGAAATTCAAGAAATCATTCAAAATGGCATCGGCCTCTTGCTTTCGTTTTTCAAAGAGGGCAAGAAAGGGAAGAATCTGCAAGGATTGCGGCGACAACAAATACAATAAGGCTTGTTCCGAGGCTTCCTGAAGGGCTTGAAATTCCTTAGACTCCAAGAGCGAAAGGGCATGCCCCGGTCTACCTTCAGAAAGACGAGCAAGGCTTGTTGCCGTTTCGGGGTCGACACCCCGTTCTCTTAAGCCCATGACCAATTCCGCTTCCTCCACTGGATAAAAACGAATGGCCTGCACCCGGCTTCGAATAGTTGCTAACAATCCTTGAGGATTCGCAGTCACCAAGATGATCACCGTTTGCGCCGGCGGCTCCTCAAGACTCTTTAGCAAGGCATTTTGCGCCGAGGCAGTCATTTTGTCCGCATCATCAAAGAGAAAAATCTTGTATCCACCTTCATAAGAACGAATCTGCAATTCGTGAATCGCAGTTTCCGCCTGTTCCCGCTTGAGCGACCTGCCCTCCGGCATATAGACATGAAAATCAGGATGGTTTCCCGCCGCGAACATCTGACAACTATGACAGGTGCCACAATGACCCTCTCCTTGCTGGCACAACAAATCCATGGCAAAATTGAAGGCCATCTTTTTTTTCCCGATGGCCTCCGGTCCTTCAAAACAATATCCATGAGCGACCCGTTTGGTGCGGATCGCTTCTTTCATTTGTTCCTCTTGCGCTTGATGTCCTATCATCCTGTACTCCTCGCTAAAACTGCTCAAATTGATCCACATCAAGCACAAAAACGACCGCACCGCCAACCTTGACATCCACCAAATACGGCAAATAAACCCCTGAACCCCATGATGCGCTAGTCGTTGTGTTTCTTGTGACAATTCTTGTCTCACAATTTTCTTTAATCAACGCCAACACTTCCTCCACGCGATCTTTTTTAACTCCCGTCAATAAAGTTGTATTGCCGTCCTTTAAGAATCCGCCCGTCGATGCAAGCCGTGTTACCCCAAATCCGCTCTCTATCAATATGGTCTGTAATGCATGGGCATCTTGATCCTGAACAATCGCAACTATCAATTTCATTCCATCGCCTCCTCAATGATCTCTTCCATTTTTAAATGAACGATAATTTCTTGATGAATTTCTTCTATGCTTTTTAGTCGACCGTCTTCAACACATTGAATGCGGATCCACTTATAGGCTTTCGCCACTTGACACGCTGTTTGATAGGAAGCCACCATATAGGCCTCATCTCGTTCATGTATATCCTTTTCTTGGCTGCCGTCCGCCTTGTTTTTTCGATTTTCCCGCAATCTGTGTGAAACCTCCGGTGGCATATCCAGAAAAAAGATCATCCGCGGCCTTGGCAAACCCATAATTCTATATTCAAAGTCTTCCACCCAGCACAAAAATGCCTTTCGCTGATCAGGATCTTCAATTTTTGCAGCCTGATGAATCATATTCGATGGAATATATCGATCGGCTAAAATAATGGTTCCCGCTTCGTAAGCATCCTTCCAATTGGTTCGAAAACTTGCAAATCGATCCACCGAAAACAATACAGAAGCCGCGTAGGCACTCACATCGGATGGCTTTTCCCCAAAGTCACCAGAAAGATACATTCGTACGGGAGCAGAATATGCTTCGTGGTAGTTTGGAAAAGAAACCGATTCAAATGCTGTCCCAGCAGATTGGAAAAAGGCCTGCAGTAATTGAGTCTGCGTTTCTTTTCCTGCACCATCACTTCCCTCGATGACGATTAAATTTCCCATTGTCTTCACTCCTATTCAACCCTACAAGTCATCTGACTCCAACACCTCTTCAAAGTAAGTGAGAAAAGTCAAAATTTCTTGGGTAAATTCTTCAATTGAAAACGCATTGCTTTCCTCTCCATGATACCAGATTGGCGGCAATAAAAAAATCTCTTTAAAGGGTTTCTTCCACTCATTTAATACCCCCAAACGTTCCGCGTAAGGCAAGCCATAGTAAAATAGGTCCGGTGCCTGCTGAATCATAACCAAAAGCTCCTCTTTCTGCACACCTTGTAAAAACTTTTTATAGCCCTGATATTTTCTCAAACGAACAAGGCCAAAAAGACTCCGTTTTTCCGAGTGCTTGATTAAAAAGTTAATTAAGCCCGCAGATGCAAGAGCCATAAAGAATCCCATTCCCCGGTCCAAATAAATAGAAAAAATCGCCAATAGGCCCAGACCGACGACGCCGATCATCCTTTTTTTTACACTCGCTTCGATCTCAACCCATCGAATCGCTATGGCTTCAACAAGGGTGAAACAAACAGCCACTACGAGGCCAGTCCATCCCCAATGATTGCCTAGGGCCACGCGGATCCAAAAAAACAGAATGGGTAAACTCGCTAAAATGCTTAATGCGATGATATCTTTGGTTTGATGGATTTTGTAAAATGCCTGATTCCCCGAACCATATTGAAGCATCAAATGTGCTTTTATCTCATCAAGATGTCGTGGAAATCGGCCACGTAAGTTTTCAATACGAAGGCTGCTTCCATCCCCATATTCATCAAATAAAAGATGGAAAAACCGGTTCTCATAGGCTGGCATATCCATCGGCGGTTTTCGCTTCAAAATCAAAGTCGCACCTTTTTCGCCATTACCCAGTGGATATTTCGGATAGATATGGATCCACCCCCGATTCGCCCATTCGATCAACATGATGCTGAGATCCCTAGTTTCCACATGATTGGAAAGCAAATAACCAATCTCCGAAGGCGAAGCGTTCCAGGGTGGCTCTTTTCGAATGACTCCCTCTTTTAATTTTTCTTTCAACCAAACCCACCAACCGAAAGCCATTAAAAATATGCCAATCGTGATACTGTAAGCCCAAGACTTTGTATCTTCATAAAAATTCCTGATCAAAATCGCATCGGAAAAAGTCCCTTCCGGCAATTGAATACTCATCGTCAGCACTTCACCCGGTACCAGAAAATATTTGGACCTTCCAAAAACCTGATTGTTCTTCATCGTTAACTGTATGGGATCCCTTCCAGAAACCTCCCCAATTGTAGAATGAATGGTAACCATCTCAGAGGGAACTTGAACCGGCAACTCAATAGAAATATGTACGTGATTGATATAGGTATGCCAATCCGGTGCAATCACTGATAAGGTTAACAAATCCCGATCAGGATCATCATCTTGACTCCCCCGCAGTACATACTGTAAATCAAGCTTTTCCAAGCCCGAAAAATCGCCGCTTTCTTTTTTGATTCTTAAAACAACTTGATCTCGTTTATAAACAGGCTCAATCTCGAGCCCTTGACCTTGAATCTGATCAATTTCAAAATATTGGTCATCCACTCTCAAAGGAATCGTTCTTGTTATATCACCATTTTCCTTATAAAACATCATTTGAACTTGCTCAGTGACTTGAATGCAATGCTCGCGGTCCACAAGGGCACGAATCGCAATTGACTCTACTTCATAGGTATCCGAATCGGCATAAACCGGAACAGGTCCAAAAACAAAAATTAATAGAGTCATTAAAATTGTTATATAGTTGAATTTATTGTTCCAAAATGACATACGAATTCCTCCTTACTCATGGAATTCTTACCCATTTTATTCACAAACAATGGGAATTTTACCATTTTCTCCATATATCTTCCCATTTTCATCCTTTATTCTTCTCAAATAATGCATAATCTCTTCTGTCATGCGTTCACCGGCAAGAATTGCCGGTATTCCCGGTGGATAAGGCGTCAAATTTTCAGCGATAATTTTGCCGACACTTTCCTCCATGACAATCCAGGTACGCTTTGCACGCCTTGCTTCAAGGGTTGTCATCACCCGCTCGGGAATGCCTTGGTCTTCTATTGAAATTGGTCGCTCCATTTGGTGCCGCTTCTTCTCTGGAAGAGACGCCAAAACCTCGATCAAAGCGGTCCAAGCCAATCGTTCCTGGTAGGGAGCACCCATCAAAAGCACATGCTTCCCCTGTTGCCACTCGGGTTCAAGACCTCCAGCCCGCAAGGCTTCATAGAGTTCAGGACCAGAAAACCCACGACCTAAAGCTGAAATTACAAACTTATAGGGATCCTGTTTCTTACCTTCAACAAGTTCAATCCCCGGCAAAGTTCGAATTTTCTTTCGACAGGCCTCAAGGACCAAGAGCTCTTTCGGATCATGCTGTTGGCTCATCCAGGCAATCGCTTCTTCCATACCTAAAAGCAGGAGGTAGGAAGGGGAGCTGGTTTGGGTGCGCCGCAAAGCTTCCCGAATCCACGCTCTTGGCACGACGTCACTTGCTCGATGCAGCAGTGCGGTTTGTGTGGGCGCTGGCAACATTTTGTGGGCGCTTTGCACCACAAGATCTGCACTCATTTCCACAGCCGATGGCGGCAGGGTCGGGAAAAATGAAAAATGCGCCCCATGGGCTTCATCGACAATGCTAATTACCCCATACTCCCGGCAAATCGCTATCAAAGATGGAAGGTCCCAACAGACGCCTTCATAGGTCGGATATATAAAGACCGCAGCCACAGGTTTTTTTTCTTCGATCACCTTTTCAAAGGCCACCGGATCCACCCCTGCCGCCAATCCATTCTGTTCTTGAACCGGCATCAGATAAATCGGTTCCGCACCCGCAAACTCAATCCCATAGTGAATAGATTGATGGGCGTTTCTGGGCACAACAACACGATCCCCTGCTTTCAAAACAGCTAGTAGCGCAGCCTCAAGCCCTCCCGTTGCCCCATTGACCAAATAATAGGTATCCGTCGCCCCAAAAATTTGTGCAGCGCAGATTTGACTTTCCCGCAAGATCCCCGATGGGTTTTGCAGATCATCTGTCTCCGGGATCTCTGTGAAATCCCATTGCAAGGGAAGGAGGAAATCTTGCCTGCCCTTGTGCCCGGGCATATGAAAGCGCATTCGATTTTTCTCAATCACATGGGTGAGCCCCTCTTTTAATGGCCTTTTCATCACTTTGCTCTCCCTGGCAACATCCGTGCCATAACCCGTTCCAACCGAGGGCTATTTTGCAAAATCAATCTTTTTTTACTTTCTCCCACCCGATAATCCAAGGCGTAATGGCTTGCTTTTTTCCATTTCCGAACCAATCGCCGCGGGTGTCGAACAGGCGATTCTCCCGTTTCGTGAATTGGCCCGTAATAGATAATATCCTCAAATTTAACTTGAATGATCGTTGCTCGCCGGCGTTTCCCCCAGCACTTATCCACCTGAAAACACTCTTCCAAAACAATATATTGAAAATAAGATGCCATCTCCCTGATAATCAAAAGAAAGGCTACAATTCCAAAAATAAAGAAGCCCATTCCCCCCAACAAATGATATGAATCCGGCAATCGATTTGAAAGAGGAATCGCCAAATTTACCCCAATCAATAAAATCACCGTCCAGTTGATCAAATGAGTGGTTGGCATAAAAACCTGCTCTTCCAAGATTTTAAAATTTTGATCAGACACAAGGCACCTCTTCTCGCTCGTAAACAGAAGCGCCTGTTGCGTCAACTGCAACAACCACAGGAAAATCCTTTACCTCAAGGGCATGAATGGCTTCAGGGCCCAAATCCGGGTAGGCAATAACCTCCGCGGAAATAATCGCCTGTGCCGCCAAGGCACCCGCACCTCCCAAGGCTGCAAAATACACAGCACCATGCGCTTGAATAGCTTGACGAACTAGGGGCGAACGCCTTCCTTTTCCAATCATGCCAAGCAACCCCTCTTCCAGCAATCGCGGTGTGTAGTCGTCCATGCGATAACTGGTGGTAGGACCAGCTGATCCAATAATCTGTCCCGGACGTGCAGGACTCGGTCCCACATAAAAAATAGTAATCCCATCTAAAGCAATCGGCAGATCCTCTCCCCGTTCAAGGGTTTCCACCAAGCGTCGATGAGCAGCATCCCGCCCTGTAAACATGGGGCCGTTCAAATATACCTTCTCCCCAACCTCAAGGGTTTGAATAACATCCTTGGTCAAGGGCAATTGAATTCGTTTCATAGTTGCCTCCTAAATCACACGCTCGCGATGGCGAGCAACATGGCAATTGATGTTTACACAAACGGGCAATCCCGCAATATGGGTAGGGAACAAGGCCGCATGTACCGCCAAAGCCGTCGTTTTTCCCCCAAAACCCTGGGGGCCGATATCAAGAGCTTCAATCCGTTTCATCAAGTCTTCTTCCAACCCACGCGCTTCTTCTTCCACGGCCGGCTCACCAATGTTTCGAAGCAGTTGTTCCTTGGCAATCAGGCAGGCCTTTTCCATGGTCCCACCCACTCCAACTCCGATCACCAAGGGCGGGCAGGCGTTAGGCCCGGCCATCTTCACCGTATCTACAATAAATTCAAGAACACCTTGACGACCGTCTGATGGCTTCAGCATACCAAGTCTCCCCATATTTTCGCTTCCAAATCCTTTGGGAGCAAAACGAAGACGAATTTGATTGCCTTCAACAACACGGTAATGAATCACCGCCGGGGTATTGTCTTTTGTATTGACCCGGGTAATCGGGCTTTTTACCACCGATTTCCGCAGATATCCTTTTTCATATCCTCGCCGAACCCCTTCGTGAATGGCCTCTTCCAGACTGCCTCCCTTCAGGGCGACCTCCTGTCCCAGATCGACAAAGACCACTGCCATGCCCGTATCCTGACAAATTGGCACCTCAAGTTCCGATGCAACCCGCTCATTCTTGATCAAGTCTTCCAACACCTCTTTTGCTAAAGAATTGGTTTCCGATTCAAGAGCATTTTTCATGGCATCCTGCACATCTTCCGTCAAGGCAAGATTTGCTTCCATGCACATGGCTTCAACGGCCTCTTGTACCTTGGCTACGTTTATTTCTCGCATTTTTTGCCTCCTTTGGCTGGTCTTTATTGGGATAGTCCTTCCACATCTCTTCCTGG
Source organism: Gottschalkiaceae bacterium SANA (assembly GCA_036323355.1). Classification (GTDB taxonomy): domain Bacteria; phylum Bacillota; class Clostridia; order Tissierellales; family GPF-1; genus GPF-1. The sequence continues at coordinate 3,383,417 of AP028876.1, forward strand.
ATCTCTTTTTTCATTCGTTTATGGTCGCGAATCCGTTTCTTTCGCCGTTTCTGATCTTCCGTATAGGTCTTTTGCTGGCGGATGACATCCTCGCATAAAGAAAAAAAGAGCGCAAGAAAACCAATGCCTATGACTACCAAGAAAAAAATATACGCCACCTGCAACATCTTCCTCACCTTCCTAATATGATTCTATTTAATCACAATCGCCATGGGAAAACAATAAATGGAAAAGGCATGCGAAATTCCGCATGCCTACATTTCTCTTCGATTCTCCAAAGCCTTGGATAAAGTCACCTCATCGGCGAATTCTAAATCACCGCCGACAGGGATCCCATGGGCAATTCGTGTGGTTTTTACACCCAAGGGCTTTAACAACCTACCCAAATACATGGCTGTTGCTTCCCCTTCCACGGTTGGATTTGTCGCTAAAATAACTTCTTCCACCGGCTCTAGACCGATCCGTTTTAAAAGCTCTTGAATACGAATCTCATCGGGTCCAATTCCCTCCATAGGAGAGATATGTCCATGAAGAACATGATACTTCCCCCGATATTCCCGCATCCGTTCCAGAGCCAGAACATCTCGCGGTTGTTCCACAACCAGAATCTTAGACTCATCCCGCTTACTATCCGAGCAAATCGAACAAGGAGACTGCTCTGTCAAATTCATGCAAATATCGCAATACCGTATCGTTTCCTTGGCATGAACAATCGCTTTGGCCAATCCCAAGGCTTCTTCCTGCTCCATATCCAAAACATAATATGCCAATCGCTGCGCTGTTTTCTTTCCAATCCCAGGCAAGCGTGAAAATTCCTGAATCAATTCACCGATCGCTTGCGGAATCCCACTCATCAATCGGTCCTAAAACATGCCCGGCATTCCGCCGGTCACTTTACCCATCTCAGCTGCGACTGCTTCTTCCGCCTTTGTTAAGGCATCGTTCACTGCAACCAAAATTAAATCCTGAATCATTTCAACTTCTTCCGGATCTAAAAGATCAGGATCAATTTTCACATCCAGCAATTGTCTTTTCCCATTTACGCGAATCGTAATCGCGCCGCCACCTGCAGTCGCCTCAAATTCTTTCGTTTCCGCTTCCTGTTGCGCCACTTCCATTTTCTTTTGCATCTGTTGTGCCTGCTTCATTAAAGCATTCATATTCATGCCGCCACCGGGCATTTGTCTACGTCCCTTTGCCATTATAAGCCTCCGCTATTTTATTTTTATTAGATCTTCTCCAAAAAACTCTTTTGCTTTTTCAATCCCCTCGTCCACTCCCTTTGAAGCGGCATGGGGACGAATTTCAGATAATCGCTTGACATCGACATGAATCGGCATCCCCAAGGACTCCTCAATTGCTTGTCGAATAATTGCCAAGTTGGTTGGTTTTGCAACTTCCTTGCGGAAAAATTCATTCTTGTCGTCATAGGCAATGGTCAATCTACCCTTGGTAAAAGCTACCGGCTCCCCCCGATCCATCATCGCATACAAAGACCCACTTCGGAATTTGACGCCCAAAAGGATGTCTTCCCATTGCTGATGCACATCCGTAAAGGAAACCGCTCGCGCTTCCGGCTTTGCCTCTAGCTGATCATAGGTCTGCCCTTCTTCCTGCACACCGCTGCTTTTACTTGCTGGTCTAGCAGGTGATGCTGAGGAAGTGGCTCTTGCAACTGCACCAACAGGTGCAGAAGACGCGGGTTTTGAAAGGGAAAGACCCTCTTCTTCCAAACGACGAACCCGCTCCAACAAGCCTTCCCAGGTTTTCTCATCTGGCTGATTCATCAGTCGAATCAGTCCCGCTTCCAATAAAACACGCGGAGAGGTCGCATAGGCCAATTGACTTTCCAGCCCACTCAATCCAGATAAGTAGCGAAGAATTTCCTCTTGGGGAAAACGCTCCGCTTGAAGACGATATCCCTCAATTTGTTCATCGGTACATTGTAAAAGGTCTTCCAGATCCGTAGACACCTTCACAATCATCAGATTTCGAAAAACATGAACCAATTCCCGCGTAAACTGTCGAAGATCCTTGCCCTTCATAATCATGGTGTCAATCACAGACAAAACCCGTCTGGCATCTCTTTCCCAAAGGGCTTGAATCAGTTCAAACAAGACCTCTTCCTGTACCGATCCCAAAACCGATACAACGTCTTCCACCTCAATTATGCCTTCATTGGCCGCCGTACACTGATCCAAAATACTCAAGGCATCACGCATGGCCCCTTCGGAATTTCGACCGATTAATCGCAGGGCAGCCGGACTCGCTTGGCGATTCATCTTGCTTAAAATCTCGCCCATATTGGCTGCCATATCTTCCACGGACAGGCGATGAAATTCATATCGCTGACACCTGGAAATAATGGTCGCAGGCAATTTCTGCGGTTCTGTTGTTGCCAAAATAAAGACAAGATGGGACGGCGGTTCTTCCAGCGTTTTTAAAAGCGCATTGAAGGCACCCTTTGAAAGCATGTGAACCTCATCAATAATATAAACCTTCTTTGCCGCTTTTGTCGGCAAGTATTTCACTTTTTCTTTTAACTCCCGGATATCTTCCACGCTATTATTGGATGCGGCATCCATTTCTACAACATCATAAATACTTTCTTCCAACAATCCCTTACAGATCTCGCACTCATTGCAGGGGTTACCGTCAACAGGATGCAAACAATTGACCGCGCGCGACAAAATTTTTGCCGTTGAGGTTTTCCCTGTTCCCCGTGTACCAGAAAACAAATAAGCGTGGGCTGCGTTACCAGCCTTTACCTGATTTTTCAAAACTCGCGTGATATGACTCTGTCCGTACACGTCTTCAAAGGTGGTCGGACGATATTTTCGATAAATTGCCTGATAACTCATGAGACACCTCTTTCATTCATCTTCCCCTATTATACCAAAATCCCGGTCGAGTTTCGACCGGGATTGACAAAAAGCCGCATGGAGATCGAGCAGGCGTCCTTGCAACACATAAAAGGCTTCCCTTATCGCTGCTACCTTCCGGTCCTGACGAGGTTCGAGAACTTTCATTGCGCAAGACCCGCTCGATCTCCATACGGCTTTTATTTTTGGGTTACCCCGTTTTTATCTGGCGGAAAGGGAGGGATTCGAACCCTCGTGACGGTATTACCGCCAACACGCTTTCCAGGCGTGCGCCTTAAGCCAACTCAGCCACCTTTCCATAATAGCCTGCAAAAGGTATTATACTTGCTGACCTGAAAAATGTCAAACCCCAAATCCTCCCACTTGTGTCTAGATGCTTGGTTCAATCAATTGAACGCTTCCCTTCTCTCCATTCACGCGAACCCGTTGGCCATCTTTCAATACCGCTGTAGCCGACGAAATACCGACAACCGCTGGCAATCCGTACTCTCTTGCTACAATACCACCATGACTCATGGGGCCCCCATATTCCAATATCAATGCGCCCGCCACAGCGAAAAGCGGGGTCCAGGCCGGATTGGTACTTTCCGTCACCATAATTTCGCCCTCTTGAAGGTCTGTCGTCCTCGGATCAAAAACTACCCGTACAATCCCTTCATAGGTGCCGGCAGACAATGGCATGCCTTGCAAGGTCTTTGCATGGGGATCAATGGTTGTTGCCGTATAAACCGCATGGCCGTTATTTACAAGCATTCTTGGGATCGCAGTTCGCCTCATCTCTTTGTTATAGACTGCTTTGTTTGACTCAACTAGCTCCTTCAAGTCTCTGCCCGCCGTAATTTGCTTTTTGTAAAGGAAGAAAATATCTTCGGGCTCGTCGAGTTGTCCCGCCGCCGCAAGCTCATCACCCATGCTTAGAACAGCATTCCTACTCAATTCTAAAAACCGAACAATATCAGACTTTGGATATTCCCTCATGGCCGCACCATAACGATAATGAACCATCTGCATTCTAAATTTTTCCGCTCTTCTTTTTCCAATCTTTTCAATCAGAGCATCGGCAACCTCCTCGATCATCAACTCTGCTTGCCGACGCTTCTTCTTATGGTCTGCCAAGTTTCTTTTATACATGCCGTCCTTCATATAGGTTTCAACCAGTCCCAGCAGAAAACTCGGATCTTCGCGCCAGCGTTTGGTGCCAAAATCCAATTCGAGGTTTGCCCGATGTCCGTATTCTTCAAGAATTTTCTGAAACTCCGGATCATTCACACGGGGTTTCAACTCCTGTTCCACGCAAATTTTCGCATACTCATTCAACCGAATCGTCATGGTTTGAGTAAAACATCCCGGCAGGGACTGTGCTAAAGTTTCCACCTTATAATCGCTAGCAAAGTGCTTAGCAAGGACTTTTTCAATTTTGATGTAATTGTTGGCATCCATACAATAGCTTGCCTGCAGCTGGGACAGTTTAAATGCTTCGACAAGATTCTCAACAGCAAAGTTCAATCGCTCCTCCAAAGTCACTGCTTGTTCATATCTTTTCAATGCGCTCTCATACCACCGATTTCCTTCCTCTTTCATGGCCGCATACCGGTTTTCATGGGGAATCTTTGAAACCATCCTAACGGTAGCCGCCATCTTGACTCCATAGCCGATAAACCCGAATGGGAACCTGAAGCGAATGCCCTGATGCTTGAATTGTTTTCCGTAGTTTTTCATCAAGCTGGTGATTACGCCTTCTAGAGGCAGATCGTTACCGGAAAAAGCCTTGGCAAATTGCTTGGTCACAAAACCACTAGACAAAAGAACAGTCATATCGACAAAAATACGGTTTCCAGCATGACCAACAAAATCATTGGTCAAAGGCTTTTTTTGTCGATTGGTCATCACATTAATAATGGTTGGAAACATATGACTCATCAGGTCATAACCCAAATTCGTAAATGGCTCTTTCATACCAAAGAGCACCGTGCTCGCACTCAAATAAGCCCTGATCTTTCCATCCTGCTTTAGTTTGTCGATAGGAAAGAGGGTCGTGATATGACGAGACTGTAGAATATACAAGACATTTTGATCATCAAAGGCAAATTCTATGTCCTGCGGTCTGCCAAAAAGAGCCTCAATTTGTTCTGCTGCCTCAGCCAATCGGCCAATCTGTTCTTCATTCAACGACGAGAGATTTGCCTCCTGATCACCAAGAACTAGCCAATCAATACCGGTTCCCTTCGCCACAAGCTTTCTACTTTTTCTGCTGATGCTCCGGTCCACAACCACTTTGGTATGCCGATCGACCGTGTACTGATCTGGATTCAATTGGCCACTTACAACGGCTTCTCCAAGACCGAAGGAAGCATTAATCACCAACTGATGCCTGATGCCATTCATGGGATTGGCCGTAAAGGCAACACCCGATACCGCGGCCTTCACCATCTTTTGTACAACAACCGCATGGGAAAAATCTGCCGTGACTTGATTTTTCAAGCGGTACTCCATGGCTCTTTCGTTCCACAAGGACCGCCAACATTCAATAACTTTTTGAGCCAGCTGGTCTTGTGCAACATTCAAATAGGTGGAATACTGACCCGCAAAACTCATACCTGGAAGATCTTCTGCCGTAGAACTGCTTCTAACTGCCACTCTTCCCTCACCCTTTCTTGCAAATTCGGCAAATGCTCCCATAAGGGAATCTAGAAAGTTTCGAGATAATTTTTCTACGCCAAACAAAGCTTGAATGGCTGCCGACTGTTCAAAAATGGGCATATCAGACGTCAAAATCCCATCAATGGATTCATTCAGATGATTGGCTTCTACATACTCATCATAGACCGATGTAGGAATGACAAACCCATCTGGCACCGCAATGCCGTGAGCAAGCATACGCGCCAGATGGGCGCCCTTGCCTCCAGCCAAATGGAAATCTTCTACTTTGATCTCTTTCAGCCATTTAATCATAGACTCCCGCCTTTCATCTCTCGTTTCATAGCCGCAAGATACGCCCTGCCCATGGGCTCCAATTCAATCACCTTGGACCCGAAACCCAATTGCTGATTAATCAAATGTTCATTGAATTGAAGGGTGCGAAAAAAAACCGTTTCATCTTTTGCCGGATCCATCAAAGCCTTTCTAGCCATCTGTTGAAAGAGTATGACCTCTCTCCCCCACAGGGCTGCCAGTTCAGCTGGATAGGCCACCTGAAAAATCCCCTCTTTAACACCTTGATTGATCAAGTCATGGTAATACCTGGCCGTCTCCCGCTCAAATCGGTCTCCCATTCGCATCAGTACAAGATGATTATCCTTAAAGGTATATAGATTCTTGATTTTATCCCAGTCCTTTACGGATTCCACCTTAAGACGATTCAAACGATAAAAGGACTCCATGAATTTCTCCACAACAGATAGCTTGTCATCTTTCAAAATCTCTTCATAATGCTTCTGAATCTGGTCAACATAGTTAAAACTAATGGTCTCTAGAATCTCTTCCTTTGATTTAAAATGATGATAAAACCCACCCTTGGAAGCCCCAGCTCGATCAATAATCTCTGCCACAGATGTCTTTTCATATCCCTTCTCACCAAATAATTCATAGGCTGCATCCACGATTTTTTCTTTTAATGTCATTAATTCACCCCATTCATCAAACAAACCGACGGTCGGTCTGTTTTTTCTTTTACTCTATCATTGATTTGAGCAAGCGTCAATTTTTCTAAGCCATAATCGTTAGAATTCTTTTCTACAAAATCTTTGTATAAGAAATTCTTCGCCTGGCAAAGCAAACTCCTTGACAAAGTCATATTCCAATTCTAGAATATGACCATGGTAGCTTCAGTTTTTCTCTGTTGACCAACTATGAATAAGGATGTGTTACTTTGAATATCAGTTTATATGTGATTACCCTCCTGCTTTTGGGGGCTTCCACATGGCGAGACAAAATGAAAACCAAAAAAGCCTGTAAAAAAGCATGGAAAGCCTTTGAAAATATTATGCCTCAATTTTTAGGCGTTATTGTTTTGGTCGGCATGATGATGGCGGTCTTCGATGCCGCCTTTATTTCCAGATTGATCGGCGATCAGTCCGGTCCCCTTGGTCTTGTTCTTTCCGCCCTTGTGGGTTCTATCACGCTCATCCCGGGATTTGTCGCATTTCCTACGGCTGCCATCCTTTTATCCAATGGGGCAGGCCATATGCAAATTGCAGCCTTTGTCTCCACCCTAATGATGGTCGGCGTGGTCACCCTGCCGGTTGAGATTCAGTACTTCGGTAAAAAAATAGCCTGGAGCAGAAATATCCTGGCCTTTCTTTTCTCATTTATTGTGGCCGTACTTGTTGGAAAGGTGGCTGGTGGAATATGGCTATAGTTAAACGATATCATTTTTTTCTCATCACATGCATGGCCTTTGTTCTTCTCTGGATCATCAATCAAGAACTGGGCATGAAAGCCCTGCAGGTTACTGGTTATTCCCTAAAAGAAATGATCCTCGTCATTCCACCCATTTTTGTTCTTTTGGGTTTGCTGGATGTTTGGGTTCCTCGAGAAACAATGATCAAATATATGGGTGATCATTCCGGTGTAAGGGGTGTTGTTCTAGCCTTCCTTATTGGGTCCGCAGCAGCGGGACCTCTATACGGCGCCTTTCCCGTCGCAGCGGTTTTTATGAAAAAGGGTGTAAAATTCAGCAATGTGCTGATCTTTATCGGCGCATGGTCAACCACCAAGATTCCTATGTTTCTCTTTGAGTTGTCTGCCTTGGGTGCACGTTTCGCACTTACTCGATTACTCGTTGATATTCCCGGCATTCTACTCATGTCGATAATTTTATCCAAACAGCTCTCAAAAAAGGACATTCAAGTTTTATATAACAAAGCAGAAAACCTGTAGAAAAGTTGCCAAATCTAGGATTTCCTGTAGAATAAAAGAAAGAAGAAAGGAGATCCGCCATGTTCACTGCGTGCACTGCCATTATTGTTTTGAAAGGAAATTTGGTGCTCTTGGGCTATCGTTCTGATGGACAAGGGTGGTCTTTTGCTGGAGGAAAACAAGAGCCCGAAGAAGACTTGGAAGCCTGTGCGAAACGGGAACTGCATGAAGAATTCGGTCTCCTAGCAAGCCGATTGGAACCCTTAGGTCGAATTCATTCTTCAAGCCTTGTCCACGGCGTTCTTTTAACTGTCCACCCCATGGTTTACCTTTGCCGCGAATACACCGGCACGATCAAAATGCGTATTGAGGAAATGCTGGATTTTCAATGGGTCTCACTGGATCAGGCTGATCAGATCCCGGATCTCTATCCCCCAACCCAAGAAGCCTTGCACACCTATACCGAACTTATACAAAAAAGATGTTGATCAATTTTTGATCAACATCTTTTTAACGCCATTCATTTTCCTTATGTTTTATCGCTTGCTTGTACTTAATAGCCCAAAGCAATCAATTCAAGTCTTGTAATTCCTTCTACTTCCTTCAATTCATCAATAAAATCCGCCAATTCTCCTCGAAGATTGGTCATATCGAAGGTAATACTGACATTGGCAAATTCATTGATCGGAATATCCTGATGAATCGTCAAGACATTTCCCCCTTGTCGCGCAATGGAGTCTAGAACATAGGACAACAAGCCCACTTGATGCATCAACAAAAATGTAATAGTTACCTTTTTCCCGCGCTTAGCTTCCGACAAACGATACACATGCTCATGATATTTATAGTAGGTACTCCGACTGATTCCCACCTGCTTGACCGCATCACTGATGCCACGCGCCTTTCCGGTTCGAATCATTTCATCCGCCTCTACCACCTTAACATAAATTTCCGGTAAAATTTCCTTGCTGATAACCAAATAACGATTCGGCATCCCGCTCCTCCTTATTGTCTTTCCTCATAATCAATAATCAGCAAGCCCTTCCATTCATAAGGACGCACTTGCGTTGGCTTATCAAAGGTAAATACCAAGGTTCCTGATTTTTCATCCACCTCAATATTTTTGATGATTGCACTAAATCGCGTGTAATCCGCAATTTCCATCTTATCTAGCTCACTGTCCACTTTCACCGTCATCTTTTGATTGTCCTCCGACAACCACAATTGGAAGGAAGGAGCATCCACACCTTGATCCACCTTTGCTTCTGCAGAGGTAAACACCATTTTTTCAAATCCTTCTCGCTGAATGCCAAATTTCAATGTTAACATGGAATAGGAACTTCCGTCCTCTGATTCATAGCTAAATCCACCAGACTGGATAAATCCATTCTCCGTTTCCTTTTCGACTTGAGGCGTCTCAGACAAGTCCACCTCAGGTTCCTCGACCACCGGCTCTTCGACAATTACCTCACCAACAGGCAGATCTGAATGATCTTCGACAGTTTGAATCGGCATTTGTCCCTCTGCAATCCGCGCATTAGACAATTGAAGCAAATAATCTTCGGCGTCAAAAACCCATTGCCCGTCTTGATATCGCCAGAGGGTTTCAGCTAAAGCCTTCTTCAACACCGGATCTACGCTATTCATTTGAATTTTTACAAGCGCTCGAATCGGCTGACTGTCCACCTCTTCGATGGATAGCTCCGAAATCCCAATATACTGCAATTCCTGCACCAACTCAAAACTGGTCTTTAAATCAATCAAGGCATTAATTGCATCCCGATTCAACTCATAATTTTGTGGATCATCCATAGTTGTCATAGAGAAAAAACTTGTCATGCTTTCTGCTTCAATGACCTTGGCTGTGGAAAAGAATAGTTCGATTCGAGTCCGCAAGAGCGCTTCCGGCTCTTGAATATCCACGGCCTCCGAACGATCAAATTTCGGTAAGATATCCGCAATATTCCCCCGGAAAAACCACATGCTTATACCACACAAAACAATGGCAAAAATTAATATCCATTTTCCCATTGATCGCTTGGGCTGCTGTCGGCGACGACGATGATAATGCACCTCACCATTGTTTTTTTTCACGCCTAAGACGGCCTGTTCGTGGATCCATTCCCGTCGATCCTGGGGCAATCCTGATTTAATCTGCTTTAACTCCTCTAATTGTTCCTGTAAAGAATCTTCCAATGGGGTTCGCACCGGGAGAGACTCATTCTGACTTTCCTCTTCTTCAAAATTCGGTATGGATTCACGTATAGATTCCTTCGGAGAATCTTGCAAAGCATTCAGAATAACTTCCGGCTGCAGTTCGCGTACGCGTTCCACCTCCATCTCCAATTCCTCCAGATTTTCTTCCTCAATTACAGGATCCGTTCTGGTTTCCTTCGGCTGATCTTCAACCGGCTCATCCCCTTCAAGTTCCATATCCTCAGCTTCCAATTCCGCATGAAGCACCGCCTCGAATTCTCGAAGCGCCTCTTCATCAATATCCAGTTGTTTTTCCCCTTTATCCTTGCTTCGATCCCAAAAATGAAACCTTGATTTTTTTTCTGTCATCTTTCCACCTCCGAGATGGATTTATTCTATTTTAGTTTACCACATTCTCCTTTTCCCTACACTATGAAAGAATAACTTTTCACACATTTATTGAAAATTTAACCAACTCTTTCTCTCCTAAACAATCGATTATTCAGACAATTTATGATATAATAAAACGGATGAAAAAACCGGACAAAAGGGGGCTAATCGTGTACTATCTCTTTTATGACAAGGAATCGAATCGATTGAAAAATTACTATAAACTTTTGGGAATTCCCCGTAATTCCAATGAATCAATCATCCACAAACGATTTGCCGCTCTTCATGAAGAAGGCAAGACAAATGAGTTGATTGAAGAAGCCTATGCTGTTCTTTCCGCTCCAGAAGACCGAGATCGATACAACCGAGTTTATGATCGATACAATTGGAATTATGGCATACAAAAAAATACCCTCTATGAAAATGCAAAGCCCAAGAATCAAAATCGATCCATCTTTATCATACTTCTATTTGTTTTAATCGGCTTTTTAGCCATCGCTTTCTTCTTTCTCCGTACGCCAGATGTAGAAACACCGCCTGCAACCATGGAAGAAGCTGCTGAACCACAGATTGAGCTCGTGGACAAATCTGAGACCAGTGTCTCTGATAAACGCGATCAAGCTGAGCCCTTGGATCAAATAGAATCCGATGCAGAGACATCGACAGAAAACAGCGAGATGGATTCATCTCCCTCAGGCGATTCCGCCGAATCCCCCTTAGCCTTATCTATTTCCGATGAACTTCTGACAAAATACCCAACAATGGAAACATATAATGACATCAACAATACCTATCCACAGGCGCAAGTGACAGCTGGTGTCAACTTTCGAGATGCGCCCGCCATGAGTTCAAGAATTCTCTCATCTGTTGACACAGATGAAACCTTCCGTGTACTGGGCAAGGTCGATGGATGGTCCTATATCTATCGAGAAAGCGAGGGCTACGGTTGGATCGGTGGAAAATATATTCGCTTTACTCAATAACCCGGATTGCTCCGGGCTTTTTTTAGGAGGAGAATCATGAAAATTGGATTATTTGTTCATAGCGTATCTGGAAACACCTATCTGCTGGCACGCATGCTAGAGACCGCCTTTCAAAATCTAGGACAAGAGGCAACCCTCTATCGGGTTTCCGATCCAGACGGACAGACCCTAGTCGATGAATTTAATTTAGATGCAGACCTTTACCGCGAGTATCTTCGGCTTCCGGAAGCAAGGGCCCATGATCTGATGCCTTGCGACCACCTGGTCTTCGCTTCTCCCACCTATTTTGGCAATGTCTCTGCGGAGATGAAGACGCTCTTCGATGCCTCAGCCATTTTTTGGACAGAAGCCATGCTTGCAGGCAAAACCTGCTCGGCCCTTTCCACTGCCGGAACCCCCGAAGGGGGCGCTGATCAAGCACTAAAAGCCATCCATACCTTTGCGCAACATATGGGAATCATATCCATTCCGCTTCCCTGCAACCTAGTTCCCGGCATGGATATTCCCGCCTACGGATTGAAACACTACACGGGTGCTGACGGCAGCATTCGGCCCGGCAAGGCACAAGCCATTCAAGCAAAAGCGATGGCAAAATGGATTGTTAAACAATCTCGATAAGAATGAAATCACAAAAAGCAGAGCCTAGGCTCTGCTTTTTCTATATCTGTTTTTTGCGTACGCAAGGCTTATCGATTCATCAAATAGATGGCAAGCAGAGACAAAGCTGCTGCCTGCCACTGCATGCGAGTCAATCGTTCCCGATAAAAGCCCACGCTTCCCAAATAGATCAGCAGCATGCTTCCCACCCCAAATGACGGGAAAACCACCGCAGCCGATAAAGATGCCAAGGCCTGAATCAAAAAGAAGGATGAAAATATATTGGTAACCCCAATCCCAAGGCCCCATGCCCAAATAACAGCTTCCGGTCTTTTTTGGGCAAGACTCTTGACCAAACTGAAAAGAAGCGCAGTTCCAAAAACAGTAGCCAGCCAAAGGGGACGCAAGGAAAGGGAATACGCAGCTTCAAATCCCTTGTTCATAAACTCCGCCATGCCATTGAGAACAAGCAGCATCAAGAGGGGAACCACCCATTCAAATTTTCCTTTTTCCGTTCGATTGGCAATGCCAATGGCTAAGATTGCCAAAGCGATTCCCACACTCTGAAGAGTGGTCGGCCATTCTCGAAATATCGCCAGGGATAAAACCACTGGCAACAAGATGCCCAACTTCCCATAAAAGCCCGTCAAAGAGGCCCCATAGTCTCGCACATTCTTCTGATACAACAAGAAGGATTCAAAAAACAAAAATCCTGTGAATCCCGCCATGGCAAAAAAAGAAAACGATGGCCATTGTTGGGGCGGCGACTGAATGACCATCCAGATGCCAACCCCCGTTGCAACAACATAGTTGGCCGAGGTTACCCAAAATCGATTCAAATTTCGTTTTTCTGTTTCCTTAAAGAAAAAAGCTAGCGATGCACTACAGACCATCGCAATCATCAATGCGCCCATACATTCCTCCCATAGATCTTCACATGCTGTAAAAATTGCCTGTCAGTTTCCTCAATTAAAGCTTCATCCTTTGCAAACACATAGAGAAACACACTTGATTCCCATTCTGGAAAGTGTTTTACATAGATCCTACCCTTCAAAATTAAGGGAGGAAAGTCCTCTTCCACATGCTTTGGCGGAGGACCGTATTGCAAATCATTTTGATTCCAGCCTTTTTTTGCGTGAATTACGGATCTCGTCTCGATCCTTGTATCCAATCGGATCCACCCAGCAAGTGGATGATCCTCTGCGAGTGAATGGTCACCCATTAGAGAAAATGCCCCCCCGACTTTCGATTCCTCAATGGAAGTAATCTTTGTTTTTGCCAATTCTTTGGGACAACCCAGCCCCCGCAATACCAGAACCTCTAAATCATAGAGTGGAATCATGGACAGCTCACTTGGGTCAAGCTCACCCCTTGCTGTAAATCCAAAGGGGATTTCATCGCCCTCCCGGGTCACCGCATAAGCACCGTAATAGGCCATTTCATAGGCCGAAGTGGCGTCATAAAGACGAGATCGCCCTTCTGAGAAACTTCCAAAATTATAAAGAATCGTCGCTGAAATCGGATGCTCTGCCGATTCAAAGGCCGTGGTATGAAAAATTTTCATGCTCGGGCTCCAATCCTCTTGGAACGTAGCGTTCCCGCCGGGCATGACCAGTTGAAAACCCTTGTTGCGCATGACACTATCTCGATAAGCCAGGAAACTTGCTGGCCTCATAATGATTTCACTTCGAAAACCTGGCACAAAAAAGAAGCCAAGCAAAAACAAGCTGACCACAATCAGCATTTTTTTTCTTCGCTTCTTCGTATTCATGATCCTTCCCCCTCGATGATTGACTCTATCTACCATCATAAAGGATTTCGTCATTAATTTCATCCAGAGATCCTAAAATCCAATCCGCAAGAAGCAAGTTTTCTTGATTTCCGATGCCAACAACATGCATATTTGCTCGTTTGGCAGCTTCAACACCGGCAGGCGCGTCCTCAAAAACAAGACAGTCTGCTGGATTCACTCCGACACTTTTAGCTGCTAAAAGAAAAACTTCCGGATCCGGTTTTGCTCGACTTACCTTGGTACCGTCAATGCGAGCGTCGAAATAGTCTCCAATTTCCAGTCGATTCAAAATTCGTTCCGCATTCTTGCTAGCCGATCCTAAAGCGATTTTCACCCCGTCTGCTCTTAATTGACGCAAAAGACCTTCTGCGCCCGGGAGCAATTCCTCGCGGGTCAACTGGTCGATCATCTCCACATACCATGCATTTTTCTCTTCCGCCAGTATTAGCTTTTCAGTCTCTGGGAGCCTTCTTTTTCCCAAGGAAAGCAGAATGTCCAAAGAGGCCATCCGACTAACCCCTTTCAACCGCTCATTATCCTCCAGTGTAAAAGAAATCCCTAACTCCTCTGCAAGGCGTTTCCATGCCAAATAATGGTATTTTGCTGTATCTACAATCACGCCATCCAGGTCAAAAATGACCGCTTTCCAACGATTACCCATCTAATCCTCCTTTTTTAAAAAAATATTTGTACCTCAGGCAAACCTTTGCTATAATTAAGTTATGCAATCGGTTGCATTATTAGTTTATCATATTTGCATCAGGATTGAAACGACATCTTTGACCTTAAATTCTAACAGATAAAAACCCGAATAAATTTTATGCATTCACAAATACTAGGAAGGTTGTGACCCTATGAAACAAAGAATTCAAGCGGATCCATGGAAGATTATCGAAGATGGATTCCACCCAAAAGAAAATCGATTTTACGAAAGTGTGATGAGCCTTGGAAATGGACATATGGGTATGCGAGGGAATTTCGAGGAAGGCTACTCTGGTGACAGTCTTTCAGGCACCTACCTGGCAGGGGTTTACTACCCCGATAAAACAAGAGTTGGCTGGTGGAAGAATGGATATCCCGAATATTTCGCCAAGGTATTGAATGCTGTTAATTTCCTTTCTACCCCCATGAAACTCAATGGCGTTTCGGTCGATCTTGCCCAAGACGAGTTTTCCGACTTTAAACGGGTCCTCAATATGCAAACGGGTATTCTAACACGAAGTTTTACCATTACCCGGCCTGAAGGAAAAGTGAAATTCATCATCGAACGCTTTGTCAGTAGCGACAACCGTGAGATTGCCGCCATTCGTTTTACCGTGGAAGCGATTGAAGGAAACCATACGCTCGAATGGACACCTAGCCTCGATCAAAATGTTCAAAATGAAGACTCCAATTATGATGAGGTCTTCTGGAATTCCCTGGAAGCAGAAGCAGAAAACGGCAACTGCTTTGTTATGGCTACCACCAAAAAAACACAATTCGTTGTGGGTGCAGCCATGACGGCAAATGCAAACGGCGCAACCTTAATCGAGGAAACCGCCCACCTGCAGTTGGCAAGCCTCCAATATACAATCACTTTGCAAGCAGGCCATCCCATTATCCTCGATAAAATCGTTTCTGTTTTAACAAATCGTGACCACAAAACTGCTCAGATTAAAGCCTTGGCTTATCAGACCCTAGCTCAGGCGAAAGAAGCGGGATATGATCATTTGCGAGATGCCCATATGCGGACCTGGGCAGCCATCTGGCAGGAAAGCGATATTGAAATCACGGGTGACGATGCCGCTCAACAAGGCATTCGATTTAATCTCTTTCATTTGAAGCAGACTTACAACGGGCTGGATCCGAGACTCAATATTGGACCCAAGGGATTTACCGGCGAAAAATACGGCGGCAGCACCTATTGGGATACAGAAGCCTTTTGTATTCCCGTCTTCTTATCGACTGCAAAACCAGAAATCGCAAAAAATCTTTTGCTCTATCGCCATCAACACTTGGAAAAAGCCATCGAAAACGCAAGTAAGCTCGGTTTAAAGGGTGCGCTCTATCCCATGGTGACCATGAATGGAGAAGAATGCCACAATGAATGGGAAATCACCTTTGAAGAGATCCATCGAAATGCTGCTATTGCATACGCTATCTATCAATACGTCCTCTATACAGGGGACCGCGACTACCTCTTGAGTCATGGTCTCGATGTTTTAATTGAAATCAGTCGCTTCTGGGCAAATCGCGTCAACTGGTCTCAAGCCAAGCAGGCCTATGTACTCTTAGGTGTCACGGGACCCAATGAGTATGATAACAACGTCAACAACAATTGGTACACCAATCGCATGGCAAAATGGACCCTTAGCTACACAAGGGAAACCATAGAAAAATATCGTTATTCCGATGCTAAAAAAACACGTGCAATTCTCGACCGCCATCACGTATTATCAGAAGAACTGATTCAATGGTTGGATGTAGAAAGCAAGTTCTATGAACCAAAAGACCAAGCCCTAGGCATATTCTTGCAACAGGACGGCTATCTAGACAAGGAACAACGCATGGCCGCAGATTTGGACCCGGCGGAACGGCCTTTAAACCAGAACTGGTCTTGGGACCGAATCCTTCGTTCCTGCTTTATCAAGCAGGCCGATGTATTGCAGGGACTCTTTGTTCTCGGCGATCACTATTCAATAGAAACAAAGAAAAGAAACTTTGATTTTTACGAACCCCGTACGGTTCACGAATCTTCTCTTTCTCCTTGTGTACACAGCATCTTGGCTACAGAATTAGGTAAAACAGAAAAGGCGATGGAAATGTTTCATAGAGCTGCCCGCCTCGATCTGGATGATTACAATAACGATACAGATGACGGCCTGCATATCACCAGCATGGGCGGCACATGGATGAATATGGTCTATGGATTCGGTGGACTTCGCATCAAAGAAAACGGTCTTTATCTAACACCTGTTCTACCCAAAGAATGGAATGGGTATTCCTTTATTCTCAGATATCGCGGAAGCAAGGTCAAGGTCACTCGAAGGCAAGATGAACTGACCGTTAACCTACTGGAAGGAAAGCCGCTTCATCTGCGCATATGGGGAAAAGACGAATACTGCGATATAGACGGGATCACCATTCCCATCGTTTCTTAGGAGGAATCTTATGAATAAACAAGTAGCTTACTTTTGCATGGAGTATGGATTAAGCTCCAGTTTCAAACAATACGCTGGCGGTCTTGGCATTCTTGCCGGAGACCACTTAAAAGGTGCCCACGACTTGAAATTACCTCTAGTAGCAGTCGGACTCTTATGGAAACAAGGCTACACCGATCAATATATCCAAGACGACGGCACCCCTTATGACAGCTATGTCAATCGCCATTACGACTTTCTAGAGGACACGGGCGTAATCGTCAAAGTGAAAATCCGCCAGCGCGATGTCGCATGCAAGGTCTGGAAATGCGAGGCCTTTGGCAATGCGCCCCTCTACCTGTTAGACACGGACCTCGAAGAGAACACGGGTGCCGATCGTTGGATTACCGGTCAACTCTATGGTTGGTTTGGCGAAGAGCGAATTGCCCAAGAAATGGTTTTGGGAATTGGCGGGGTTCGCGCCCTTCGCGCCTTAGGATTTACCCCCGATGTTGTCCACTTCAATGAAGGCCACGCCCTCTTCGCTGGGTTCGAATTGCTTCGCGAAAAAATGGACACCGGCATGACCTTTGAAGAAGCCAAAGCCGCCATCAAACCTCAGGTGGTCTTCACGACTCACACGCCAATTGTAGAAGGCAACGAAGCCCATGAACTGGATCGTCTGCTCTATATGGGCGCAAATAATGGCCTTACTCTTGAGCAATTGGTTTCCCTAGGTGGCGCGCCCTTTAATATGACCGTTGCCGCTCTTCGTCTTGCGAAAAAAGCCAATGCGGTTGCCGCTCTTCATGCGGAGACCGCCAATATGATGTGGACCCATATCGAAGACCGATGTGAGATCATCGGCATTACCAATGCCATTCACCGCCCTACATGGGTGGATCAAAATATGTTGAATTCCCTTGAGGATCCTCAAGCGCTTTGGACACATCATCAAACCAACAAACTCGCTTTGATAAAAATGGTAGAAGAACGAAACGGCGTTTCTCTAAATCCTGACAGCTTATTAATCGGATTTTCACGCCGAGCCGCCCCTTATAAACGCAGCGATTTTATCTTCTCGGACCTGGATATCATCGAGCCACTTCTAAAAAATGGCCATTTGCAAATTATCTTCTCGGGCAAGGCGCACCCTCTGGATGACAATGGCAAAGAAATTGTGACACGCATCGTTGCCATGGCAAGAAAGTATCCTCATGCTGTTGTATTCTTAGAGAACTATGATATGACCATCGGCGCTGCCCTAACACGAGGCTCTGACATATGGCTCAACAACCCAAGACGGCCGAAAGAAGCCAGCGGCACCTCTGGTATGAAGGCGGCCATGAACGGGGTTTTAAACTTCTCCATTTTGGATGGCTGGTGGCCAGAAGCTTGTCAACACGGCGTCAATGGCTGGCAATTTGGCGATGCTTTTGAATCGGATGATGTAGAAGAGCAGGATGCCCACGATTTAACCGAACTCTACCGCGTTCTTCGAAAAGAAGTCCTTCCAACCTATTATCAAGATCGCGGACATTGGATTCATATGATGCAGGAGAGCATTCGGTCCACCCAAGACTATTTTGCAACAGACCGCATGCTGAAAGAATACTACGAGAACCTTTACAACGTGTAATTCTTCCTCAAAAAAATGCTAGCCCCCTGGGGCTAGCATTTTTTTATACTCTTCATAAGTGGCGCCGAATACTGATCATGCAAAATTTCTTCCCGCAAAATTCCATCTTCCACATGAATCCATGACTCTCTGTAGGCTCCCGATTCGAAGGCAAAACTTTGCCCATCATCAAAATAAAGTTTGGTTTTCAAGCTTTCCGCACCTTCAAAATAAATCAATTCCAATTCGTCTATCTCACCCTCCGGGTCAAATTGCGAAGGCATATCCAGCGGAATCACCGCACCTGCGCGAACAAAAACAGGAATCTCATCAAACCCAGCATCAACAATTGCCACCGATTCCGTAACCCGCTTGCCCGTTGAAAATTCAACCCATTCCCCTTTGGGAAAGATCACCATTCGCTGACGCTGCCCCGGTCTCAAGATCGGACAAACCATCAAATGATCCCCAAATAAAAATTGATCATTCACATCATACAATCTCAAATCTGTCTGATCTAAGAAATAAAGCGGTCGCATAATGGGTAACCCTTCTTGATGCGACTGCCAAAGCGCCGAATACAAATAGGTCCGCAGACGGTAGCGCATTTCCACGGCCTTTTTCATGGCTGCTTGCGCCTTATCACCGAAACACCAAGGCTCTTGATGCCGTGTACCGATCGCTGCATGATTTCGAAATAATGGCGTAAAGGCCCCTAGTTGCATCCATCGAACCATCATCTCGGCAGAAGGATCTCCTGCATATCCACCAACGTCTGAACCCACCATAGAAAATCCACTCATTCCCATATTCAAAAACATGGGAATGCTCATCTCCATATGCTCCCAAGTACTACTGTTGTCACCCGTCCATACTGCAGCCAGGCGCTGCGTTCCCGCGCTCGCGGCACGAGATAAGACAAAGGGGCGTTGATTCTTCAATAGCGCTCTCATCCCCGTCTGGGTCGCTTTCGCTTCATAATGAGCATATTGATTGTGCATGTCCTTTTGCGTTACCAGTCTACCCTCATCATCTCGATGGGTGACGCGAGTCGGCACTGTTTTTGATTTCGTAGAAAAATCAGCGATTTCGTTCATATCATTCCAGATCCCGCGGATTCCTGCCTCAACAAATGCTTTGTGAAGATTGCCCCACCAATCCCGAACCTGCTTTTGCAAAAAGTCAGGAAAAAGTGACTGATCCGGCCAAACCACACCCACGTAGGGTTTACCCGTCTTTGGATCTTGAATAAAGTAGTCTGGCTTTGCACCCAGTAAGGCCACTTGACCGTCTTTCTCCAACTTAACCCCCGGATCAATGATAACGATCACGGTAAAACCAAGCTCACGAACCCTTTGAAGGGTTTCAACAAAATCAGGAAAGGCTTTCTGATCAATGCTGAAAACTCGATACTCGTCCATGTAATGGATGTCCAAATACAAAACATCGCATGGAATTTCTTCCTTGCGGAAGCGTTTAGCAACCGCCAATAATTCCTCTTGGGTTTTATAGCTATAACGACTCTGTTGAAGCCCTAAGAATTTTCGAGGCCACAAGGGGCTTGTTCCGGTCAATTGGCCATAGGCTTTCAATACTTCCTGTGGTGAACGCTTGACCATCAGGTAGTAATCCAAAAAACCTCCCTCAGCAGAAAATCGCATTTCTCCGTCTCCAACTGCCACTTCTCCTCTACCATGATCGAATGAGAATTGCGTATGAGTCGGATTGTCATAATACCAGCCAACACAACGCTCTTCGCTTACTCCCAGGTAAAAGTTAATCGCCGTATGCATGGAAGTCAAAGCCGTGCAGTGCTGGGGCACTCGCGCAAGGGCATCCGTATTCCAATTTTCCATCGTATGATGCATCAAATTCAACCAGTGGTACTTTTCACCCAGTCCATAGACACCCGATTCCCAATTTCGCTTGCGGCTATGCCCAGGCTTGACACCCGTGCGAATCTCTTGATCATCCTGAACCAAGCCAAATGAATCATATACTTTAAGCGTCAGTTCCTTTTTATTCACCACAATTCGAAGGTCCTGCCAACGAATTTCCTCTTCCATCTTCGATTCTTTTCGCTCCAATTCTTTCGGCTGAATCGCTTGCAAACATACAGCATCAGTCTGTATCTTCTCTTGATCATGATAGGAAACCCTCAAGATTCCCTCTGGATAAAATCGGAGACGCAAAGATCTGCGCCCCCGACGAAATTCTATTTTATTCAAATTCATCCTCCTAGCCTTTAACTCCGCCTAACGTTAAGCCGCCAACCAAGTAGCGCGATAAGCTAATAAATAAGATAATCACTGGAATACTGGTAATAAGGGCAGCCGCTGAATATACGCCCCATTGGGTATTAAATTGCCCTTGCATGGATACCAATCCCACCGGTAGTGTTAAAACCTCTGGTTTCGTCAAAATAACCTTGGCTACGATATACTCTGACCAAGCAGACATAAAGGCAAATAAGAAGGTAATCGCAAGCGCTGGTTTTGCCAATGGCAAGATAATCCGATAAAAGGTCATTAATGGAGAAGCGCCATCGATATACGCACTTTCTTCCAGAGACTTTGGAATGGTGTCAAAATATCCCTTCAGCATCCACACGGAAAACGGAACTGCTGTTGCCGTGTAGGGAACCAAAAGTCCTAAAAATTGATTCACTAGTCCCAACTTCACCAATAAAATGTACATGGGCAATAACAGCATGGGACCCGGGAACATCTGTGTAACCAAAAACATCATCATCCCTGATTTTCTTCCTGCAAAGCGATAGCGCGAGAAGGCATATCCCGCCGTTGCCGAGAAAGAAACCGCAATCACTGCCGTCAGGATCGAGATAATCAAAGAATTTCGAATCCATAAAAGCAAGTCGATCTCAAAGATCGCGCGACGAAAGTTCTCTAATGTATAATTATCCGGTACGATCTGCAGATTCATTTGGAAAAGATTATCTGCGGGACGCAAGGCAACGGATAAAATATTAAGCATAGGATAGACCGTCACCACGCACATAACCAATAGCAATAAATAAATCAAGATGATTTTTAGCCAAGAATCATTGCGTTCGAAGTGACGGTTTTTAAAAGAATCGCGAAACTGAACTTGATTGTTTTCCATTACCGCACCTCCTCAAGGCCCTGAGACCGTTTCATAAATGTCATACCGAAGACCAACAAAATCAAGAAGATTACAACCGAGTATGCCGCTGCATATCCATATCGATAGAAGTTGAAAGCCAATCGGTAAACTTCCGTTACCAAGATTTGTGTCTTTTCGTTGCCAAAACCGCCGGCAATAATTAGGATCACGTTCAACATGTTGAATGTCCAAACGGTTCCCAAAACAATGGCCGGTGCCAATACTGGCTTCAATAAAGGCAAGGTAATGTTGCGAAATTGCTGAATCCCAGAAGCGCCGTCAATCTCAGCCGCTTCATAAAATTCCTTATCAATGGATTGCAATCCACCCAAGGAAATCATCATCATAAAGGGAAATCCCAACCAAATATTCGTTAAAATCGCTCCAATAAAGGTCCAGGATGGATTGGTCAGCCATGGCACCGCTGCAAATCCAATCTTCTGCAAGAAAATATTAATTGCCCCAAACTGATTGTTTAACATACCTCGCCAAGTCAAAGCGACAATATATTGTGGAACGGCCCAAGGAATGATTAAAAGCACGCGAAGAATTCCTTTGCCCGGTAATTTTCGATTTAATAAGACCGCTAAAAACAAACCAATTGTTACATGAAAGAATACATTAACCATCGTCCAGACAATCGTACGTCCAAAGGTGCGTAAGAAAGCTGTTTCATGAAGAAGCTTTGCATAGTTTCCTAAACCAATAAAATTTGGATTTTTAAATGTTGCCAAACTCATATCTGTCATAGAAAGATAGATCCCATATGCCAAGGGATAAAACACCATCAACGCCATTACAATAAAAGCTGGCAATATATACCAATATGGTGTCCATGGACCCACCGCTAAATTCATGTTTTTTCGTTTCTTTTTGGGTGATGGCGCTATTGTCGCCGGGTTATTCCCATTCATCGAATTCCGCCTTTCGTGTATTTGAGAAAAAAAGGGGGAAGAACTTTCATTCTCCCCCTATCAATTCTTATTCGCCGCGAATTGTTGCAACACCTTCGACTGCACGTTGCTGCATGTCTTTTGCTGCGTCAGCTGGAGCTTTATCTTGATAAAGAACCGCTTCTAATTCCGGTCTCATCGCATCCCATACCGCACGCATCTCTGCTACGATTGGCATTGGAGTTGTATGTTGAATGGTTGCGATAGATGCTTTTTGCAAATCATCATTTTTAATTTCTGGTAGATCCCATGCCGCGATTACCGCTGGTGCTTGAGAATTTGCCAATGCAAATTTCGCATTATTCTCTGCATTCATAAAGTAAGTGAAGAAAGTTCGAATCGCTTCCGTTTTTGCTGGATCCATTTCCGCAGAAATCATGTACCCTTTTGTTGCGCTGTAGAAAGTCATGTTGTCGCCGCCTGGCATTACTGGTCCTGGTGCGATTCCAAGATCAATGCCAGCATCTTGATAGGAAGTCCATGACCATGCACCATTCAAGATGATTGCTGCTTTGCCTTGTTTGAATAGAGAATCTGGAATATCATAATCCATTCCTTCGATTCCCAAGTTTTCTTTTGCTCGAACATCTTTAACAAATTGAAGAGCTTTTACCATCGCATCGTTATCCAATGTAGGGTTATTATCTGCATCCATAGCGCTTCCACCGTATCCATTATAGAATCCGATAAACCAATATGGCTCTTTTTCGTTAAAGACGAAACCGTATGTTGAATTATCTGGATCATTGGCATCGATGTCTTGAACCTCTTTGGCCATCATCACCAATTCTTCCCAAGTTTCCGGTGCTTTCTCGATCATTGCCTTATTATAAAGCATTGCAATCTGATTGCCATTGATATCTGGAACCGTCCAGTATTCGCCTGCAGTAAATCCATCTTTTCTGGCATTCTCATCCACTGTTGCAAGGAATGAATCTTCCAAAATATTCGTTACCGGTTGAATCAAACCAGATACATTGAACAGGCCCACATTATCCGACGGTCCATAAACCAAATCTGGTCCTTGACCTGCCAAAGAAGCGGTTTGGAAGTTTGTTCTCAATTCTTCCGTTTCATAGTGTGTTCTTGTTACTGTAATGTTCGGATACTCAGCCATGAAGTCCGCAGCAACTTGATCAAATACATCTTGTGCTACAGGGTCCATTTGCTCCCAAAGAGCAAGATCTACTGGTTCTACTGCTTCTGGAGTTTCTCCACCTGTTGCTGGTGCAGCAGGTTCTTCGCTCGTACAACCCGCAAAGAAGGATAAAACGAGTACAACTACTAATACCATGGATAGTTTTTTCATTTTCGTTCCCCTTTCGATTCTTTTGATTAACCATGCACGCCAGTGCAATCGTTTGCATTCACAATTTCATTATACCATCTTCGCTTATTCTGTCAATCCCAAATTGATCGAATTTCCAAAAAAAATCTAAACATAGTACGGATGATTCCGGTTGCACTTTCTAATTATGTAAGTGCAACCGGTTGCTTTAACTTGTAAATTTAGATAGAATGAAACCATAAAGAAGTCATAGGAGGCCCAATATGCGAAAAATCGCGGTGTTACTTGCCGTTTTGGTTTTTATACCCATTTTATCCAGTTGCTCTAGTCCAGATCCCATTACACCAAATGACAACATCTATTTTTTACTGGTTGACCGCTTCTCTAATGGTGAAACGGAAACCACCGATGCGTTCTGGGACATCAATCCAAATGCACCCAAAGCCTATCACGGCGGAGACCTTCAAGGTGTCATTAAAAAACTTGATTACCTTCAAGATCTGGGGATCACCGCCATCTGGCTCTCCCCCCTTGCTGACAATGAAACCGGGGGATACCACGGCTATTGGATTGAAGATTTCTACAAGGTAGAAGAACATTTCGGCACGATGGAAGACTTACAGTCCCTGGTCAAAGAAGCCCATGCCCGGAACATAAAAGTGATCCTTGACCATGTGGTCAATCACACTGGCTACAACAGCCCATGGCTAAAGGACGAGGAAAAAAGCCAATGGTACAACCCAAGAGCCGATATCATCAACTGGTCGGACCCCATTCAATTGGAAACCGGTTGGCTAGCCGGGCTTCCCGATCTGGATTTTTCTAATCCCGATGTGCAGTCCTTTATGATCGAAAATACCCTGTGGTGGATTGATGAAACCGGCGTCGATGGTTTCCGACTCGATACCATGCGCCATGTTCCCCATGAATTTTGGAAGAACTTCTCCATCGCTATAAAATCAAAATATCCTGACTTCTACCTGATTGGCGAGGTTTGGTCCAATGATGTGAAACAATTGGAAAGCTATCACCAAGATGGCATAGACGGCCTAACCAACTACTCTCTCTACGAAGGTCTTCGTCAAGCCTTTTCCGATGGTGGTGAAAGCTACACCCTGATTCAAGCCCTTCGAAAGGAGGATCGCTTAAGCAAGCCGGATTGGAACGGTCTCTTTATCGACAATCACGACAATGCAAGAATGATTTCAGTCGGTTCAAACGGTCAAGCCCATGTCAAGCAATCCCTGGCCTTTCTCTACACCTATCCCACCATTCCCATCCTCTACTATGGAACTGAATTGGGATTAGAAGGTGGAAGCGACCCTGACAATCGTCGTGACATGCCTTGGGATCGCATGGATCAGCCACCTGCAATCTATCAATGGACCAAGGATTTAATCCGTCTGCGGCAATCCATTGTGTCAGAGGGAGATCCTGGATACCGGATACTCTCCTATGACCGCTATGCTTTTGCATCCATCTTGGAAGCGGGAAATGAAAAACTAATTAGCATCTACAACCTGTTGAACAAGGAGAAACAATTTGAGGTCGACTTGAGAGCGGTTTCTGGCCTGAGTTTTCCGGTCACCCTCACCAATCCCATGAACGGCGAAAGTTACACCTTCGATACGCCTCTTCAAACCCTGACCCTGCCCCCAAAAGCAGTCATTCTTCTTCAGCCATAAAAAAAACCCTCACAGTCGTGAGGGTTTTGCTTTACCATCTATTTCGTTTCTCGAACCCTAGCATATAAAACTTGCGATTGCGAAACGACAGCCCTACTTCTACAATCGTAGTTCTCATAGACATCGGCTTCCTAATCATAGCATTACTTAATTGGCTTTTCCTTCACGCACGACGATGCTCGTTCAATAAATTCCGTGTCGATCAAACAATGTGTCACATCGCTCTTCTGCTTCAAATTCGTAATTAAAAGTTTCGCCGCTTCATAGCCCAAGGCTTCCGCTTTGATATCCACCGAAGAAATAGCAGGCGTTTTATATTCTGCCAAGATTGTATTGTTGAATCCTGTTAATGCCACCTCGTCTTTCTTCAATTCCACAAGGGCTTTCTGCGCCCCAAAAGCAATTAAGTCATCGGTTGTTACAATGGCATCTGGTCCCGCTTGACCAACCGATTCAAAAAGTGCCATGGTTGCTTCGTATCCTGCCTTCTCCGTGTAAGCCCGTTCGATCACCCACTCAGGTTGATACGGAATTCCGTAATGTTTCAAGGCTTTTTGATAACCGCGCAAGCGATACCGGGTCACCACGAACTCATGAGGCCCCCCAATAAAGGCAATCTGTTTATGCCCCTTTTCCACAAGACTGGCAACGACTTCATACATGGCGTTGCTGTTGTTGTTGTCCACCCAAAGAATTTCATCTACATGGTCTTCCGGGGTTCCAATCACGACAAAGTGATGCTGATTAGCCCGCAAAAATTCAACACATCTATCATTTTCCCTGATCGTTGTCAGGATTACACCGTCCACCCATTTGCTTTGGAGCAGTTCGTCCAGCATTTTAATTTCCTGGTCTTCATGATCGGTATAGCTGTAGAGAATATAGTAACCCGCCTTTTGTGCATACCGACTGATTCCCCGCATCACCTGTACATAAAATGGGTTCTGAAGCAAATCTTCATCATTATTGGGCAAAAGCAAGCCCAGTGTTCTTGTTGATTGATTGGCAAGTGACCTGGCAATCGCATTGGGACGATACTGCAGGGTTTTCATCGCCTCCGAGACTCGATCCTTGGTCGCTTGTGATATTTTGGGATGATCAGCAATGACACGGGAAACCGTCGAGGGGGAAACCCCCGCCATTTTTGCAACATCTTTTATTGTAGTCGGCATAATTTATCCTCCGTGGTACCGTTTGCACTCATTATACCATGCATTCGTTTCTCCACAAAACAAAAACTCCGGAAGCCCGGAGTTTCAATTATTCACCAAATGCCGCAATGACTTTCTTCAATTCCTTTCGAATCTCAATTGCCTGCGGACAATGGGATTCGCAAAGTCCACATTCCACGCAATTCGAAGCTGCTTGAGAACTTCCTAGAAATTTAAGATAGTTGTTCTTCGCACCCTCTTGGTCCGAAAAGAGAAACGCATTGTTATAATACTCAAAACATCCTGGAATATCGACGCCATGCGGGCAAGGAAGGCAATATTTGCACCCCGTACAATCCACCTGGATCTTTTCATGCAAGATTTCTTGAACCTCTTTAAGAATATCAAGGTCCTCTTTCGACAAATTACCAACTTGCCCGCGTTTTGCCGTCTCCACATTCTCCATAATTTGATCCAGATTCGACATGCCACTTAAAACCAAACTAACTTCTGGACGGTTCCACAGATAGCGAAGTCCCCATGCCGCAGCGGTTTTCTTCTCTTTACTCGTTTCAAACAGCGCCGTCGCCTCGGGTGGAAGGCTATCTACCAAGCGTCCGCCCCGCAAAGGCTCCATCACAATCACACTGAGTCCATGGCTGGCTGCAAATTCCAATCCTTCCATTCCTGCTTGATAGTTTTCATCCAGATAATTGAGTTGAATCTGACAGAATTCCCAAGGATAAGCCTCAATAATTTCCTGAAAGAGATCAAAGCTGTCATGGAAGGAGAATCCCACATGACGGACCTTCCCCGATGCCAAGGCTGCATCTAAAAAATCAAAAATACCATGCTCTTTCACTTGTGCCCATAATTTTTTCGTTAAGGTGTGCACCAAATAATAATCGATATGATCCGTTTGCAATCGTTCCAATTGTTGATCCAAATACTTGTCCATATCTTGGCGGGAATGAATCAGCCAGCTTGGCAATTTCGTCGCCAAATGAATCTGATCCCGAATCCCCAGGGCCTGAATCGCCCGCCCTACCACAGGCTCGCTCATCCCCCCATGGTAGGGCCAAGCTGTATCGATATAATTCACTCCACCTTCAACGGCCGCCCTCATCATTTCCTGGACTTGTTTTTCATCAATTTCTTTCGTGCTTTCCCCTTGTAAAGGGAACCGCATACACCCCAAACCCAAAACAGAAACCGATGCATGATTTCTTCCAAATGCTCTATTCTCCATCTTTCCACTCCCCTTTCCACTCTTCTCTTACAATCGCATAGTGAATATGATCTTCCCACTTCCCATAAATATTCAAGTATCGTTTTGCAAGGCCTTCTTGTCGAAAGCCTAATTTCTCCACCACACGGCGGCTGGCCAAATTCCTTGGCATCACGTTCGCTTCAATCCGATGCAGATGAAGACGATCAAAAGCAAGGGGGATGGCCTCCCTCAAAGCCTCTGTCATCAAGCCTTTCCGCTCACAATCCTGATCCAAGCGATAGCCTAAAAAACAAGATTGAAAGGCACCACGTACCACATTGGCAAAACGAATGGAACCAATCACCCGCTGTGGCTTGCTCTTTTCAAAAAGCCACAGCCGCAAGGACTTTTCTTCCTTCCACTCCAAAAAATCATTTTTCATGACCTCTCTCTGCTTGGCCTTTGTGTAAAATATATCCGGCTGAATCGGCTCAAAGGGGGCTAAAAATGACTTGTTCCGTTGGAAGTAGGAAACGATTTCTGATAGGTCCTCAACGACTCCTGTTTTCAAAATCATGCGTTCTGTCTCAATTTGTATGGTCATTGCTGCCCTCCCTGTGCATCTTATCAATTAAGCGAATCAAGGCTTCAATTTTCATCGGTCTCGCATAATAATAACCTTGAAGCAAACACTTCATTTCTGTCAAGAACTCCGCTTCAGCCTCCATCTCAACCCCTTCAGCAACCAATTGATATCCAAATTGCTTAGAGAGCATCACTATGGATTGAAGAATCTCACGGTTTTCTGGATTTTGATCAATTTCATGGACAAAGTACTGATCTACCTTTAAAATATCGGCCGAAATCTTGCTTAATTGCGCAAGGTTGGCATATCCCTGACCAAAGTCATCAATGGCAATTTGAACACCCTCCTGACGGGCATCTCGCAAGAAATCATCAATCTGCATGCCGTTTGTAAAGGGTAAGGTTTCCGTAAATTCCAGCACCAAACGTTCTGGAGCAATTTTATATTCTTTCAAGATTGCCTGAACCTCTTCAAAGAAATTTTTGACTTCCAATTGACTTAAGGATACATTTACGTGCATGGAAATCGACTCTGGCAGTTTTG
Organism: Gottschalkiaceae bacterium SANA; assembly: GCA_036323355.1. Classification (GTDB taxonomy): domain Bacteria; phylum Bacillota; class Clostridia; order Tissierellales; family GPF-1; genus GPF-1. The sequence continues at coordinate 3,412,411 of AP028876.1, forward strand.
TTAAATCTTTCATCGCTTGGCGAACGACAAAACGGCCAATGGGATGAATATAGCCCATGGCTTCTGCCAATGGAATAAATCGCAGTGGTGATACAAGGCCTAGTTTCGGATGATCCCACCGGATCAAGGCTTCAACAGCGACAACCCTTTCTTGACTCCCATCAACAATCGGCTGATACTTCAAATAAAACTCATTTTTCTCAATTCCTTGCTTCATCGACGTCATCAATTCATAACTATCATTGGCAAGAGCTTTCATGGTTTTCCGATAAGCAACAATTCGGTTTTTTTGGCTGCGCCGGCCAGAGGTCATGGCCAAGTCCGCACAAGTTAGGAGTTCTGGAATCCCCTTTGCATCCTTTGGATATCTGGCGGTTCCAACCGATGCAGTAACTTCCACTTCTTCTGCCCCAACCTGATAAGGTTTCTCAAACAAACCTTTAATTTTCAATAGCGATTCATTGCGTTCCTCATCACTCATATTAAAGTGACAAATTGAGAACTCATCCCCACCCAATCTACTGATCAAAACATTGGGAAAAGCCAATTTGATCCGATTTGCGATTTGCTTAAATACCTCATCTCCAAAATAATGCCCAAATCGATCATTCAAGACTTTCATATGATTCAAATTAAGCATATACAGAGTCGCTGAATCCGACTTAACAAGTTCTGCCTCGGCTTGTTCCAGGTAGGTAGACCGATTCAATAATCCCGTCAATCGATCCTTTTGAGACATTTCAATCAACAATCGTTCTTGCTGCTTTCGCTCTGTAATCTCTTCCATCATTCCCACATAGTTAAGCACCTCTTGCTGATCAAATACTGCAAATATCGAAAAGGAAAACACGCGATAGTTTTCTGCTTCTTTGAATGATAATTCTCCTGCCCAATATCCTTCAGCTTCTAGCTCTTCCCAAATTCCTTCGCTCCCTGATAAAGGTTCAAGAGCCAGTCGTATGGAAACCCCCATCAACCGCTCTCTCTTACGTTGAACCAAATCCAGGAAGGATTGATTCATCCAGACTAGACCCAATTGGCGATCAGCAATCAAAATACTGTTTCGATTAGACTCCAAAGTCTGCTTATAGACCGATAAAACTTGCTCCAATTTTTTTTCATGGCTTTCATCCGAAAACAAAACATAAGCGCCCAATTTTTGTTCTTCATCTACAATCAAATTCAAGTGTGCGCGGAGAAACGGATAATCTACCAGTTTATATTCATCCGGTTGAGTTTCAACCCACTGACCAATCACTTGATTCAGTTGAGGATTACCTGAAATTTTTTCCAGGTTGAACATCTTCAAAAAGGGACGATTGCTCTGCACAATTCGATTCATATCATCTAAAATGACAACCGGAAATTTTACAGCTTCAAAGAATGATAAAAACCGCAAGTTTTTTTCATGAAGCAGATTCCCAGTCTTCGACTTCATTCGCAACCATACAGAAAGAAAGACAAGTACGACCACTCCAAGAATCGCAAGGCCCATTATCAGATAAAAAAGTTCTCGATAAGCATCAGAAAAGGGAATCGGCTTGTACAAAATTTCACTGCCCACTGGCAATTGTTTTTCCTTGAGTAGAAACCGTTCCAACTCTCGATGATCAAACTGATAGCGATTGCTTTCTTCTCCATCCAAAATCGGAAAGGATTCGATGGCTTCTCCATCCAAAATTGCAAGGGCTCGTTTTGCAGTTTCTTGCCCATAGGCTGTGTAGTCGATCACCTTGCCGCCTAAGGTACCCTGTCCCAGTCCAAATTCATAGGGACTGAAAACCGGTGCCGTCTGCTGTCTCATCAAAGACATCACCTCATTAAAATCTCGGCGACTTCCCTCACGATCCAGGTAGGAAGACAATAAAAAAATCACGTCATTTCCCTGTACGGTCTGCAATTCATCCTCAATCTCTAAAAAAGTAAGCTCTGATGATCGAATCTCCCGGGTTAGAATCTCTGGAAATTTCTTTAACGCTTGCGCAAATGATTCATATTCCGCAATCCCCGTTGGGGTTTGATCCCGTAATACAATCAATTCATCCATGCGGGGAAAAAGCTCCGAAATCAAGGCCAATTGCGCCTCCATGGATGGTCGCTCAATGATCCCCGTAATATGTGTACAGTTCTCTATTGCATCGGCCAACTCTTGAGAATTAACGCCCATAAATAAAATTGGCAAGGGTCCGAATAAAGACATATGAGTATCGGCTACAAATTGAAGTGCATTGTCATCTGAAACAACAATCAAGTCATAGGCTTCCCGAGTCTCCAGCTTATAAGCAAGCATCTCATAAAACTGAGTCACGTACTTTTCATCGTAGATCCGCTTGGTATCCATAAATTCTGTATGAAGGGTTACCTGGGACTCTTGAAAACCCATTTCCAAGCCATTTAAAAAGCGTTCAGTTGTTGGAAAATCCAGGCTATATGAAAACAAAACCAAGATACGTGGAGGATCCTCCAACACACTCTCAGTATCCAATCCCCAAGTTTCTGATGGCATCAAAAGAAAAAGGCAAATCATCCATGCCAAAACTATTTTTTTAAATTTTTTCATTTTGCCACCTCCCAATCCATTATATCAAATATGTACCCCACAGAATTCATGAACGACAAAAAAAGCACCCGGAATAATCCGGATGCTTTTTGTAAATTTTAATATTCGTGAATTATTGAACGATTTCGAATCCGTCTTGATTGGACCAGCCAAGAGGAGCATTTGATTCCATTCCCATGCCGCCATTCAATGATACCGCATCAAATCCCAACAATCGAAGTCCTGCAGTTGCTTGTCCAGCAGTTTGTCCTGTGTAGCAGTAGACAACCACTTTTTTCGCGTCTGTCGGAATTGTGTTGAATGATTTTTCCATGCCAGCACCCCAAGGAATATTGTTTGCACCTTGAATATGTCCTGCAGCAAAATCTTTTGCAGATCGGATGGAAAGAATATAATCGTCTTTTCCTTCTTCCATGTTTGCCTTCAAATCAGCTTCAGAAACCTTGTAGTTCTTCCACTTTTTATCAGCCACATCGGCAAGACCATTATAATATGCAGTCAATGCCTCTTGAATTGATGGCTCAATTGGTGTTGCCGCATTAAATGTTGCGACCTCAGTTGTTGTTGCCGCTTCAACGCCTTCAACTTTTGAGATACCGAAGTTCCAACCCAGGTTGACGCTTCGCGCATTGAATCCGGCTAGGTTTAATGTCATTACCGCTTGTCCAGCTGTTTGGCCAGAGTAGCAATAAACAAATACGGGTTTGTCGTTAGGGATTGTCGCCAATTGCTCTGCAATTGGAGCGCCCCAAGGAATGTTAACTGCGCCAATTGCATGGCCTTCTGCGTATGCATCCGGCTGACGAATATCAACAATCGTCATTTCCTCGCCTGCTTTTACCATTTCAACAAAATCAGCTTGACCGATCTTGTTGTTATTAGCTGGCAAATTCGCGAAATAACTCATCACACCTTGCTCTACAACAGTCCCTGTAACAACTGGCTTCTCATTGTTTGCCCAACCGAGAGGAGCATTTGACTCCATGCCCATGCCGCCATTCAATGAAACCGCATCGTAACCCATCAAACGAAGGGCTGCAGTTGTTTGACCAGCAGTTTGTCCGGTGTAGCAGTATACAACGATCTTTGTATCCATTGGAAGACGATCAAATTGTTTTTCCATTCCAGCGCCCCATGAAATTAGGTCTGCGCCTTCAATATGACCTTCCGCGTAAGCAGAAGCCGCTCGGATTGACAAAAGTTTGAAATCTTCGCCTGCAGCCATCATGGCTTCCAAGTTATCTTCCGATACCTTATAGTTTTTCCATTGCGTATCCGCCACGTCAGCAAGACCATTGTAATATGCAGTCAGTGCTTCTTGTACAGATGGATCAATTGCTGTTACCGCACCAGCAAACTCAGCTGCATCGGTTACAGTAACTGCATCAACGCCTTCAACTTTTGAAATACCGAAGTTCCAACCCAAGTTGACGCTTCGTGCATTGAATCCAGCTAGGTTTAATGTCATTACCGCTTGTCCAGCTGTTTGGCCAGAGTAGCAGTAAACAAATACGGGCTTGTCATTAGGAATATTGGCTAGGTTTTCAGCAATCGCTGATCCCCAAGGAATATTCACTGCACCTTCAACATGACCTTCTGCATAGGCATCCGGCTGACGAATATCCAAAATTGTCATTTCTTCGCCGGCTTTTACAAGTTCAACAAAATCCGCTTGACCAATCTTGTAGTTATTGGCTGGCAAGTTCTCAAAGTATGCTTTCACCTGTGCTGAAAGATCCATGCTTACAACTGGCTTTTCTTGGTTGGCCCATCCTAGAGGAGCGTTTGAGGCCATGCCCATGCCACCATTCAATGATACTGCGTCATAGCCCAACAAACGTAGACCCGCTACTGTTTGACCTGCAGTTTGTCCGGTGTAGCAGTATACGACGATTTTCTTGTCCATAGGAAGCATGGAGAAATTCTCTTGCATGCCAGCGCCCCAAGACATTCTTTCCGCGCCTTGAATATGACCAGCTTTATAAACATCTTCTCCGCGAATTGACAAAAGATAAAAATCTTCGTCGGCTTGAATCATCGCTTCCAAGTTGTCTTCAGACACTTTGTAGTTTTTCCATTGGGTATCTTTAACATCAGCAAGGCCTGCGTAGTATGCAGTCAATGCTTCTTGTACTGCTGGTTCAATTTCTGTAACTGCGCCTGCAAATTCTGCAACGTCAGTCGTTGTTGCCGCATCAACGCCTTCAACTTTTGAGATTCCGAAGTTCCAACCCAAGTTGACGCTTCGTGCGTTAAATCCAGCTAGATTTAACGTCATCACCGCTTGTCCGGCTGTTTGGCCTGAGTAGCAGTAGATAAATACAGGTTTGTCATTAGGAATATTGACTAGGTTTTCTGCAATTGGATCACCCCAAGGAATGTTGACAGCGCCTTGAATATGACCTTCTGCATAGGCATCCGGTTGACGGATATCTAAAACAGTCATTGACTCTCCAGCTTTTACCAGATCAACGAAATCCGCTTGACCGATTTTATTGTTGTTTGCTGGCAAGTTTGCGAAGTATGCATTTACTGCCGCATCTAAGTCAAAATCTGCTGTGGGTTCTGTTGCTGGTTCGGACGTTTCTTCTGTAAGATCCATTGATGCTGCTTCTGGTTCTTCAGTCGCTGCACATCCCGCTAAAGAAAATGCTAGTACCAAAACCAAAAGCAAAGAAAGCAATCTTGAATTTTTTTTCATCTTGTTCTCCCCTACCCTTTTTTTTACGACTTTTTACGACGCATCTTGTGTAGTGATTGGAGCAGAAGCTTCTGGCTTTTCAACCACGCCTGTTGCTGACCATTCCAACCAAGCACCGTCATAGACTTTTACCTTTGTATAACCTGCTTCTTCCAAGAGCGCTGCTGTAACCGTTGCTCGATAAGAAGATTTGCAGTATGCAACCACTAATGTGTCTTTCTCAACCCCTAAATCTTTATAATTCAAAGAGATCGCTTGCGTATTTTTGAAGGTTCCGTCTGCATAATAGTTCTTGGTGTGTGGATACAAAACTGCACTCGTTACATAGCCTTCGCTATATTCTGCAGCTGATCTAACATCCAAGATGATACAATTTTCTTCTTCGCTGGCAATCAAAGCTTCCACTTCTTCTTTGGTCGCATAACGCTCTTTATCCAATTCTTGTGCTGTATAGGTCTTTGCTGCTGGTGATGGCACGTCCGCTGTTAAAGACAAGCCTGCCTTTACAATCGAAGCTTCTCCACCATTGATCAATTTAACGTTTTCATGACCATAGGCTTTCATTGTCCACCAAACACGTCCCGCATACACGCTTCCCTTGTTATCATAAATTAATACTGTATCGGTTTCCGAAATTCCTTTGGCACCCAATACCTTTTCAACTTGCTCTTTTGGTGCAATCATCGCTTTTACAGGCTCCGAGATTGTCAACTCTGAAGGATCCAAATGAATGGCTCCTTGCAAGTGACCCTTTGCGTACTCTTCTGCAGTTCGCGCATCGACAACAACAACGTTTCCTTGTTCCATCAATGTCGCAATCTCGCTTGCCTCAACGATGTTTGTACCATTTTCATAGGTCGTTTTCGCTGCACATCCGGCGAATGCCCCCATTACAAGCACAGCTACCAAAAATAGCAACCCTAATTTCCAATGGTTTTTCATCTGTTGAACCTCCCCATTTTGCATTTCTATAGACATTCCTTTAGTCGATTGAGAGATCGTTAAAGTGCCTTACATTCATGCAAAAAAGATTGTTAATTTTTTTTCAATCCAATAACATTATACCTGACGATACGTGATAATTGCCATAAGCTTTGCTTATTCAACATAGTTTTATCAAATAGCGCTATTTCACTTCTATTGTATAATGAAGAAAGAACACCTAGACAAAGGAGAAATACCCATGCAAAACTCAAAATTGAAACAGGCCATGCCCACAATCATTGCCATAGGCTTCTTTCTCAGTCAAATTCCAGGTTTAACCCGTTATCCCTTTATGCATTCGGATGAATCCTGGCTGAGTGGACTGACCCGCATGATGATGGAATCCAATTCCCTCCGCGTCACTGAACCTTTTTTTGATCTTTATCCTAGAAATCCTCATGCCATTAAATCTACTTATCACCTTTTACAAGCTCTTTTTATTCAAGTTTTCGGTTATGAGCTTTTTTCTATTCGGATGATGAGTTTAATCTTCGGCTGTGCAAGTCTCTATATTTTCTATCGGATTCTTGAAAAAACTGGCCTTTCATGGGCCTGGGCGAGTTTAGGAACACTGATTCTCGCTGCACAGCCCGATTTTATTTACGCCTCCCATTTCGCACGACAAGAAATTGTGGTCAGTTTTTTTCTCTTATTCGCTTCATGGATGTGGCTCAATAAAAAAAGAAAGCTTTCCCTTTTGGGCCTCTTTATTGCCCTGGGTCTTCATCCCAATGCCTATTTGGGCGTATTTGCTTTGCTTTGTTCCGGGACCGCTTTCAACTGGAGTCAGAAAGAAGCACGTCATCAACTTATAAAGATGATTTCATGGCTAGCCGGTATTACCGGTTTTTATGTTCTCGCAAGTTTCTGGATGAACCCAAATTTTATTACAGACTATCTCGCCTATGGCTCCTCTTTGGGTGTTACCGCCGACGTCGGCGGAAAATTTTTGGGATTTTTCATGTTTTTTAAGAAATTATGGCTTGGTATCAGCGGTACCTACTACCTGCCGCCCCTGCGCCTGGCCCTGAGCCTAATTGCAATCGGCTTACCCGTCTCCCTATGGCTTGGTATTCGAAAAAAGCAAAACATTTTCCTCGCTTTGGCAATCCATCAGCTTGCCTGGTGTCTGGGAATTTTTATCGTTGGCCGATATAATGCCACCAGTGTCTTCTTCCTACTTCCAGCAGCTTGTCTCATTTTTATAATTTTTATTGAAAAATACATACCGCAAATTCCTGCTTGGATTTTGACTGCAGGACTCATTGTGGTCTTCTCAGTCACCTCCATGGGAGAAATCACTCAACTGCCGAAAAATCATTACGAAAACTATCTTAATAAAATTCAAGCTGTCCTACCTGCTGACGCAGTGGTTTTGGCTAATCTCAACACAGAATTTCTCTTTGAAGCAGGACAGCTCTATGATTATCGCAATCTAGCTTATCTCGATCCTGAAGTAAACAGATTAGAAAGCTATCTCATGGAGCGGGGCATTAGCCATATCCTCTATGCAGATGAGCTAGACTTTATCCATCGCAATCCCCAGCCATGGCAGGTTCTCTATGGACCCGACGAATCTTGGTATACAGATATGCAAAGCTTTCTTGCTGAAAACTGCCAAGAAATCGCAACCCTACCAGCACCCATCTATGGCAATCGAATTGTACCTTTTTTAAATGATCCTTTCTGGCAACTTCATATCTATCAGATAAAAAAATAGCACCTGGAGCCATGATCCGAAGAATGAGCGCCCAGGTGCTTGTTTCAATTATTCATTTATATATTTACTCTCTTCTCCTGTTTCCTTGGTCCGACTCGACCCTCATTTTTGTCGGGTCAGACTCGACCCTCATTTTTCATCGGGTCAAACTCGACCCTCATAACATAATCCCTTGAATCCAGCGATTCAGGTCCGCTGAATAGGGATCCCGGGGCCATAAAAGCTCATTTTTTTTCCATTCACACTTCCCATTTTCCTGAAGAATCAACAGGTCTGTCGACAGGCGTGCCGCCTCCCGAAGATCATGGGTAATAAAAACAACTGTCCACTGCTTCTTTCTCCACAGCGAAATTAAAAGGTCTTGCAGAATTTCTCTCGTCATCATATCCAAGCCACCAAAGGGCTCATCCATCAACAGCAATTGGGGTTCTGAAGTCCACGCCCTTGCCAAAGCAACCCTTTGCTTCATGCCTCCAGACAATTGATGGGGATACTTTTCCGCATCCTGAACAAGTCCCACAGCATCCAAGGCTTCCATCGCCTGCTTTCGCCGCTCGACCTTACCAATCCCAGCCGCTCGCAATGGAAAGGCGATATTTTCCCAAACAGGGAGCCACGGAAACAATTGCTCATAGCTTTGAAACACCATGGGTCTCTTTTTTTGCGGACGCGTCACCTCTTCACCGCCAATGGTGATTTTACCGCTCTCTGCTTGATCGAATCCGCCCAAAAGACGCAAAAACGTCGATTTTCCAACCCCCGACTTTCCAACGACGCAAAAAAAGCTGCCGGAATCTCCATGAATGGAGAGATCTTGAAAAATCATTTGGTCCCCGAAGCTTTTTGTCACTGAATCAAATCGAAATCCACTCATCGTTCCATCCCCCAGCGAAGCACCGTCTTTCTTTCAACCCAGCGAAAAAATAGACCCTCAATTAAAACACCAATCAACATAATTACAAGCAAGCCAGCGAACAAGCCAGCCGTGTCCATAAATACTCGTTTTTGAAACAGATACCAGCCGATTCCACCAGATCCACTCGTTGCGCCAAAAATCATTTCTGCACTGATTAAAGCTCGCCATGCTCGACTCCACCCGATCTTCAAACCGGATAAAAAACCCGGAAACGAACCTGGTAAGTCCACCCAAATCAATCGACGCCAGCCAAATATCTCATAATTGTCCGCTACCTCTTGCTGGGTTTGCGGTAAGTGATCCAATGCGCTGAAAAAACTTACGAGAAAGGGCCAAAGAACAGAATGGACAATAATAAAAAGAACTGCGCCCTCCCCAATCCCCGCCCAAAGGATCACCAAGGGTAAAAGAACAACCCCAGGCAAGGGATGAGCAATGCTGATCAAAAGATTGACTCCACTTCGAAACATCGAATAAGAACGTGCAAACAAGGCAATTCCCAAACCCAAAACAAGAGACAAGGCCAATCCTTCGATAACCAGTCGCATGGAATAAAGAAACTGATCAACCAAAGCGCCCTCGACGATATCCCTGCCTAGAGCAGTACAAATTGTTCCCAAAGAAGGAAATAACAAGGGCGAATAAACACCCGACAAATATATGCCCTGCCAGATTAGACCACCAGCTAAAATAAATACCGCTTTAATTCGCAATTGCTTCATCGTTCTCTCCTAGTTCCAAATGACCTCATCCGAGGTCATTTCATTCTCCAAATATCCGTTTCGATCCATAAAATCAATAAAGGTCTCAAGTCCCTCAATTTCATTGGTATACTTCAATTCTGGATTCTCTAAATAGGCTTTCAGTTGCTCAGGCTCTAACTGATAGCTCTCCGCCAAGATTGCAATGGTTTCTTCCGGCTGATCCTGCATAAAGACCATGGCTTTTTGAAGAGCTTCCTTCAAAACCGCCAAGGACTCAGCCTTTTCATCCCGTACACGCTTGGGCACAGCTCCGATAATAAAGGTAAAGGGTCCACCCATCGCTTCTTGTCCACTCAAGACAAGATGGGTGCTAGCTTCTTTTAATTCCATAAAGATAAAGGGAGGTGAAGTAAAGTGCAATTGTAGTTCTTGCCCGGCTAACATGGCGCTCATACCGTCGGGATGTTTCATGGTGACCAATTGCTGGTCAAATCGACCTGCGTCGCCAAATTCTCGCTCCGCTGCAATAGCCAAAAGAATATGCTGAATGCTACCCGGCTGTGGAAGAGCAATACGATCCGTCCCTTGAATGTCTTCAAGGCTTTTGATTTCCGAATTGCTACTAACAAGACCGACTGGCGCCTGGGATAAACCGGTAAAAATCCCCCAATCCATCCCCTTGTCCCTCGCAATCAAAAATGGTGGAATACCCATAAAACCAATATCCACTTTCCCCGCCAGCATCATCTCTCGAATGGCTGTTGTATTGCCTGCTTTTGCCCACTCAATGGTCAAATCTGGATCAATCTCTTGGATAAAATTCTTTGCTTGCATCACCTGTAACGGTGCATACGCTAACCCATATTGATCTGCAATAATCAAGGTTTTTCCTTGGTCAGGCTTTCCCTGACAAGCCGTTAAAACTAAAACAATCCCTATGATGACACCCCAACCAATCTTCTTCAATCCCGTTCCCTCCTATTGTGCTTTACGATGCGGTTTTTCCCCTCCGCATCTAAAATTTGCATCTTTTGATAAAACAATTCCACATCCCGCTGCAAGGCTTCTTCGGATTCCGAAAGGAAGATCGCAAACCCTGCTCGAGCGGTCGCATTTTCAATTTCTTTTTGATTCTGCCCGGCCTGCAGGTGCAGGCCCCATTCCACTAGGCTCTTTATCTCTCCTAATTTTGGCGAATTCACGGTTTCAACCACGCATGGTTCTACAAAAAACAATTGCACACTGGCACGAAGCTTTGGATTCTGCCAAGACTCTTCTTTCGATAAGTGAAGCATCGTCTCCTGCTCGCCCAAAATAAGCTTGATCTGCTCTCCTAAGAAATCAAACCCCGTGATTCGAGGGATTACAAAATCCTCATGCGCTCCCCCAATCCGACCTGCAATCTCATTAATTACAATCCCCTTGTCTCCAATTAAAAACTGAAAATAAATCGGACCCTCTTTTATATGAAAGACATCTACGATTCGTTTTGTTAGCTCTTCCAGCTCTGTTCCCCTTGTCTTCGCATACCGAGTCGGGTATTCGTGCGACAAACAAATCCCCAGTTGATCTGGGGTTTGAAAGGTCTCCCGATCGACAACAGATAAAATCTTGGTTTGACCCTTTGCAACCCACCCCGACACCGTCACCTCATCAGCTTGGTAAAAGGGCTCAATCAAGGCTTTTGATTCTCGCGAAAACCGAAGGGTTTCTTCGATATGAGTTTGAATTTCTTGATGAGAATGGACCAAAAAAATACCCCGCTGCCCCTGAGAGTCAACAGGTTTCAGTACAGCCGGAAAAGAAAATGGAATCTTTGTTTCAAAGTCGCATCTTCCAATCAAAGCCCAAGGTAAGGTTGGTAGTCCATTCTTTTCAAATTCCTGCTTCATCCATCGTTTATTGGTAAGCCGCCTTGCCAGTTCAACAGAAAACGGCATGGGCAAGCCCATGGCTTCCTGTACCAGTGCCGCTGTCAAAACCGGTTGATCTGTGCCAGAAGTAAAGATCCCATCAATCTCCATTTCCCTGGCGACCTGCAAGCAAGCTACAGGATCAAAAGTACTGGCAAAAACAGAATGATCTGCCACTTTTTTACCTGGAGAATCCATCCGATTGTCAACAGCAATCGCTCTATGCCCCATTTCCTGAATACGCTTAATACCACGCACTTGAAGAGCATTCGCCCCTAAAATCATTACCTTCATCTTTGGTCTCCCTTCGATTGAACGGATCGAACGACTTGATAAGGATCGCCTTTGTGACGCAAGGCTGCCGCCCATCGATTTTCACTATAATAAATCCAAATTTTCATAAATAATTGCAGCAATTTTCTGGTCGTATAATTCGACTGCCCGATTGATCTGGGGTATAAAGCCACAGTAACATTACCCATTCGTGGTTTCTCTTTCATTAAAGCTGCCGACAGATAAAAAAACGCACCCGATTCTCGGGCTGCTTCCCGCGCCAAATCGCCATTTACCGCCCGAAAGCTATGCAAGGTTAGAGATTCAGGCTTTTCAAACAAATGAGAAAAGAGCAGATCTCGAAGTTTTGAACCCCATGAACGATCCAGACTACAAATTTTTTCTTTTGAACAAGCATAGACAAGATCCTTTTCTTGTTTCAAGGCATGCAAAAGTACCGGAATTTCTTCCGGTGGATGCTGAAGGTCGTCATCCATAGTCACAATCACGTCGCCTTGGGTTTGTCGAATTGCACACAGAAGTGCATTCTGTTGCCCAACATTCTCTTGAAGCCGAATGACACGCATCGATGGATATATTCTGGTTTTTTCAATCAGAACCCGAAAGGTGTCGTCGCGGCTTCCATCATCCACGCCGATTACCTCGATCTCTTCTTCCCGGTATGAAAATGTCTGATAAATTCGATCCACGACCTGGCCAATCGTTGTTTCCGATTGATAGGCAGGAATCACGACAGATACCTTCATTTCAAATTCTCCTTTAAAAAATCTTTTACACACCGAATCACTTCATTTTGTTCTTTTTCTTTCAAAGAAGGATAAATCGGCAATCGCATCACTCGATCCTGTAGGCTTGCCTCCTCATCTAGACCAGGCTGCCCATTTCCCCGAAACCGCATACCAAATTCCGTTGTATGCAAGGGGACAAAATGACTATAGACAGCAATGCCATGCTCTCGCATCCAAGATTGAAACAACTTCGCCTTTTCCGCTTCTTTAAAACAAAGCCAAAAGATATGTCCATTTTGACTAACCTTGTCAGCCATTCGCACAGCCTCTCCCATAAAAGGGGCCAAGGCTCTCTGATAACAATGCCACAATTTTCGTCTTTTTTCCAGAATTTCATCCATCTTTTCTAATTGAGCATCCAATACTGCCATCTGAAATTCAGAAGGACATGCACTCATCCCAATGCCCTGCCAGGAGTATCGATCAATGGTCCCTTGCAAAAAAGCATTCCGATTCGTTCCCTTTTGATGCATGCGCAGGGCTCGCTCCCAAACAACCTGGCTCTTTTGATTCACAATCAAGGCGCCACCTTCACCGCCACTAACTACCTTGGTTCCATGAAAACTGACAACCCCAAAATCGCCACGAGTCCCCACAGGATTTCCCTCATTATCTTTTACGCCAAAGCCTTGAGCGGCATCCTCCACAATCCAAAGTTTTTGCTCTTGTGCAAGCGCCATCAAATCCTCGAGCTCCGCAGCCGCACCGGCATAATGAACCAACAATATTCCTTTTGTTCTTTCTGTGACTGCTCGCCTTACGGCAGCCGAATCAATCATCAGATCCAATCCAGTTTCAACAAAGACAGGAACTCCCCCAGCCAACAAGACCGAATTAGCGGCTGATGGAAAGTTAAAAGAAGGCATAATTACCTCGTCACCCGGTTGTAAGCCGGTCAAGCGAATGGCCATTTCCAAGGCAAGGCTTGCCGATCCAGTCAATAAAACCTTGTCGGTCCCATACATCTTCCCTAAGCAGTTTTGTACATGCCCAGTAAAACAACCATCTCCAGATCCATCTGAATGCGATATCACTTCTATTAGATTTTTCTCCTCTAAGTCCGACCAAAACGGACGATGAAATGGAATTTTCATCTATTTCTTTCCTTCTTTCTTTCTGTTACACTAAACCTATCAACCAATAGATAAACCGGAGGTTCTTATGTTGCGTCTAACCCTTGATTGCATGGGTGATTTTTGCCCAGTACCCATATTAAAACTCGAGCGCGCCCTAGAGACTCTCTCCAAGGGTGAATCCATGATGCTAGTCTGCGATCACTCTTGCGTCGTCGAAAGCGTCGACGAATTTCTAGCCCTTCGCGCCTACTCCTATGAAATGGACGAGGTCATGAACGGGGTCTGGGAAATCACGGTCACTGCTGACTAACTGATCAGTTGATAGACAAACATGGATTAACAGAATGCTTTATTTCCCAGCTTTTTAAAGGTTTTAATGGATTCTCTACTTGTTGCTGACAAGTGTTCCAATGGCTTATGCACCAAGTATATATTGTAATGAAGAGCCAGGTCTGTGATCTGGATCTTTTTGTATGCCTTGGAATAGAGTTCGCGTTTTACCGTGGGATACGGCAACATGGCAATCCCGTAGGAATTAAACAATGCATTTTTCACCGCTCCGATTGAATCGATTTTAAATAAGACCTTCAACAATTCTCGATCCATCCCATTTTCAGAAATCTTTCGATACAACTCGTCATAGAGATGCTCCGAATTCGACTGCATAATCAAATCATATTCAAATAATTCGTCCATCATAATTTCATTGGGTATGGAATAGGTTTCAGAAGCAACCAAGACGATTTGCTCTTCTGCGATTTTTACAATCTCAAGCCCCTCAACCCATTTGGTTGGCAAACTGGTAATCACCCCAAAATCCGAAATGTCATTCTGTACATCAGCAATGATTCGATCCAACTCGGAAGTGACCAAATCATATTGATGATCAGGATGCACCTTTTTTATGCGAAATAAGACGCAAGGCATGGAATAGGTAACCAAGGATTTCGTTGCACTGATCCGCACGCTGCTGGATTTTTTTGCATAATTGTCAATCTCTTCTAACATTTTGCTATAAGTATTCATAATGTTTTCCGAGTATTTGTATACGATCTTTCCCAATTCCGTCGGAACGACACCGCGATTGGACCGTTCCATCAGCTCGTAACCCAATGAATCTTCAAATTTTTGCATCATCTGGCTCAAGGCAGATTGAGAAATATGAGACTGATTGGCTACTTTTGATATACTTTTGTTCTCAATAATCTGTCGATAATACATAAGAGTGTCTAAATTCATGCGATTTTTCCCCTCTTTCTCCTTGCTTTGTTAAGTTGTTAACAAGGCTTGCTCCTATTTTACATTAATAAGATTGATAGCACTATTAATATTTCTTATATTGTATCACGAAAGGCTATGATTTTAAATTAACAATGTATGTTAGACTGTTCACGAGAGATTGTTAAATGTGTCACAATGATGAATGGAGGAGTGAGTACCATGCCTGAAAACACACAAGCTACGGACACCTCTTCTACGGGTTCAATTCGTCGTTCTTCAACGCGACGACCTCGGAAGAAGAAGAAAAACATGATTCCTTTTGGAGTCGGTCTATTTGTCCTTATCGTTTTGATCGGTATTTTTCTCGGTCAAAGAAATGCAACGGTTGGACTATTTTGGATCTTTGGTATCGGTTTCGGTTTTACCCTGCAAAAAGCACGTTTTTGTTTTACCGCATCTATGCGTGATCCTTACCTAACTGGAGGAACTTCTTTATCACGTGCTGTTATTATTGCTTTCGCCTTAACAACGATCGGATTTGCAGCCATCAAATATGGCGCCTTTGTAAAAGGATTGCCAATTCCAGGCATGAGCTACGTTGTTCCTGTCAGCTTTGCAACCGTAATCGGTGCTTTTCTATTTGGCATCGGCATGGTTATCGCCGGTGGTTGTGCATCAGGTACCTTGATGCGAAATGGTGAAGGTTTTATGATGCAATGGTTAGTCTTGGTATTCTTTATTGCGGGTTCCCTTTGGGGCGCTCATGACTTTGGCTGGTGGAAAGAAGTTTTCATCTCTAAAGGACCTTCTGTATTCCTTCCGGATGTATTCGGATGGTTTGGTGCAGTAGCGATCCAACTCTTGGTTCTTGCGGGATTATTTATTTACGCAACAATCTACGAGCAGAAAAAAGCCGCATAAAACAGCTTCAATAAACAAAAACGGTTAATTATATTCGAAAAAAAATTAAAAAAATTTGGAGGAAATTAAAATGGCAAAAGAAATCATCATCGACTCTCTAGGCGAAGCATGCCCAGTACCTTTGGTAAAAGCACAAAACGCATTGAAAGAAATGGAAATCGGTGACGTACTGGTTCTTCAAATCGATCATAGCTGTGCCATGAAAAATGTTCCCGAGTGGGCCCGCAAAGACGGACACAACGTTGAAATCGAAGAAGTTGACGACGGCGAGTGGGAAGTAATCATCGAGAAAGCGAAATAAGCGAACCATATAAGAAGAATAATTCAAATGAATCCACAATCCTATAGCAAAAAAAGATAAAAATCTGAGGAGGAAACAAAAATGGCAAAAGAAATCATCATCGACTCTCTAGGCGAAGCATGCCCGGTACCTTTGGTAAAAGCACAAAACGCATTGAAAGAAATGGAAATCGGTGACGTACTGGTTCTTCAAATCGATCATAGCTGCGCAATGAAAAATGTTCCCGAGTGGGCCCGCAAAGACGGACACAACGTTGAAATCGAAGAAGTTGACGACGGCGAGTGGGAAGTTATTATCGAGAAAGCAAAATAGACCTGTACTGGACGGAGGGATATCATGGCGGGAGAACAAAAATTCTTCGATCGCGTTAAACAAAACCAATTCTACAAGAAATGGTTTAAAAGCGCCTTCACATATGTAACTGGCGCAGTCCTTCTATCGGTTCTTCAAATTGCAACCCTTGCATCGACGGGAAACCCATGGGGCGTTTCTGGCGTATTTGCAAACTGGGGTGCGTGGATCTATGAAGCATTCGGTGGAAGTGTAGACAAATGGTACTATTTCAGCAGCGAAGGCGCGCAAAACGTGCTCAATGCAGGAATACTGAACCATCCCGGTTCTTGGAGAAACATCGGAATCATCTTCGGTGCTCTTCTAGCAACCTTAATGGCATCTCAATTCAAAATCAAAAAAATCAAGAATAAAAAGCAAATCGTTGCAGCAATCTTAGGCGGACTATTGATGGGTTACGGTGCTCGAATTGCTTATGGCTGTAACATTGGTGCATTGTATAGCGGCATTGCTTCCCTATCGCTTTCTGGTTGGGTCTTCTTGGTTGGCATCTTTAGTGGTGCAGTTGTTGGAAGTAAATTACTCGTTAAATACTTCATGTAAGTACAGGGGGAAAGAAAAATGGCAAGAGAAAAAAAAGTTGAAAATTATGATGTAGTCATCATCGGTGGCGGTCCTGCAGGTTTGACTGCGGCGATTTACGCTGGACGCGCTCGATTAAAAACAATCTTAATTGAGAAAGCCTTGATCGGTGGATTGGCTACTTACACAAATGAAATTGCAAACTATCCCGGATTTCCAGATGCGCCTAAAGGCGAAGCCATCACCAACTTGATGAAGGAACAAGCCAAAAAAATGGGCGTAGACTTCAAATTGACTGCTGTAAAAAGCGTTGAATTAGAAGGCGAAGAAAAAGTTGTTGAAACTTTCCGCAACAAGTATCTAGCGAAAACCGTCATCCTTGCAACGGGTGGACGTAACCGTGTAACGGGTGGAAAAAACGAAGAGAAATACTTGTTTGACAAGGGAATTTCTTTCTGTGCAACCTGTGATGCAGCTGCAAACACAGACAAGCACGTTGTTGTAATCGGCTCTGGCGATGCTGCCATTGAAGAAGGCATGTTCCTGACTAAATTTGCAAGCAAAGTTACCGTTTCTGTTATGCATGACGAAGGCAAAATGGATTGTAATGAAATTGCAAAAGAAGCAGCAATGGCCAACGACAAAATGGAATTTGTTTGGAATACTGTAGTTGACAGCTTTGAAGGTTCTGAAGAGTATTTGGAAACTGTTGTAATGAAAAACGTAAAAACTGGTGAATTGATGCCAATTGATTGCGACAACTGTTTCGAGTTCATCGGATACATCCCGAACACAGAACTATTCGAAGGCCAAATTGACATGACTGGACGCAAGTACATCATGACAAACGACAAAATGGAAACTAGCATGCCTGGTGTATTCGCAGTCGGTGATGTTCGCGAAAAATGGTTGAAGCAAATTGCAACTGCAGTTGGTGACGGTGCGATTGCCGGTATGGCCGCTGAGAGCTACATTGCTGAAACTGAAACTTTCGAAGAGCATATCATGCAATCTGCAAAACCTGGTTTGATCTACGTTTACAATGCAATTGACGCTGACAGCCGTACATTCCTTCAAACGATTGAAAAAATCGAAGGAGATGCTGCTGGTGCAATCGCAGTAAACCGTATTGACGTTTATAAGTCAACTGGCCTTGCTGATCGTTTGAACATTACATCTTTCCCTGCTGTTGTTACAACAGAGGGCGGAAAAATCGCAAAAACTTTGACAGAAGATCTTACTGAAGCTTCTATCAAAGCAGCACTGAACCTATAAAATAAGCAAGAGCCTATCCGATTCGGATAGGCTCTTTTTTTGTTTCTCTAGTATATTCTTATTTTCTTTTTTGTGCCGGAGCAATATGAATCGCTTGACCCAACAAACCGCCTGCCGCTTCATGCACGGCTTCCGACAGAGTCGGATGGGCATGAACCGTATGGAATACATCTAAAGCTGTCAACTCGTTTTGAATAGCCAGGGTTGCTTCGTGAATCAGATCGGAAGCATGAGGGCCAAGGATCTGCGCCCCAAGCAATTTTCCCTCATCATTGGCTATCCATTTAACAAAGCCCTCGCTTTCCCCAAGGCTTACAGCCTTGCCGTTAGCGGCAAAAGAAAATTTACTTGTTTGGCACACCTGGCCAGATCGTTTGCAAGCGGACTCAGTCATCCCCACAGAAGAAACCTCCGGCAGAGTGAATACACAACTTGGAACAAGCCCTTCCTTAGGTTCTTGCTGCAGTAAAGCATGTTCAACAGCCGCTACCGCTTGATGAGACGCAGAATGAGCCAAGAGGCAAATTCCGTTGCAATCTCCTATGGCATAGATTCCGGTTTGATTGGTCTGATAAAAGGAATTCACTAAAATCCCGTTGTCTTCAAACTGAATCTGAGCTTGCGTCAAAGCTTCCTCATCAAAGGATGGAAGGCGCCCTGTCGCCATTAAGACACGATCAGCCTGCCATTCCACTGGTCCTTTAACACCTTGAGCCACAACTTTCAAGTTTCCATCCACTGCTTCAATAAACTTTACCTCTGTCTTTAAAGCAAATTCGATCCCTTTTTTCTTGAGGATCAGTTGCATCCGTTTAGATACATCCTTATCCAAATGAGCGAGGATTTGATCGCCGAATTCCACGACCGTAACCTTGGTTCCCAAGGTTGAAAAGATACTTGCAAACTCCATACCTACAACACCGCCACCGATAACAAGCAAGCGCTCTGGTTGGCTCTCAATAGATAATAGGTCACGACTCGTCATGACACCAGATAAGTCTGCTCCCGGTACTTGCAAGCTCCTTGGTTTCGACCCAGTTGCCATGAAGACAAAATCGGCTTCGCGTACAACATCAATTCCCTCACCAAGAACCCGAACCCTTTTCCCTGAAAGAATCGTTGCCTCACCAACAAGATGTTCAATCTTATTGGCTTTAATCAATTGCTCGATCCCGGATACCAACTGAGCGACAACTTGATCCTTTCGCAATTTAATCTTTGGAAAATCGGGTTTTGACAATTCCGCCATAACCCCATATTCCTCCGCATGTTGAACCAGAGAAAACACCTCGGCGCTTCGCACCCAAGCCTTGGTTGGGATACAACCTACATTTAAACAGGTCCCCCCAATCCATTCTTTTTCAATCAAAGTTACCGTTGCACCCAATTGCGCTGCCCGAATCGCTGCGGCATAACCCGCAGGTCCTGCTCCTACTACGATTACACTAGCCATTTACGGCCTCCTTGGTCCAACGAAGCACTGGCTTTCTGGCTGCCCGAACCTCGTCAACTCGTCGAATAATGGTCTTCGTTGGCGCATTTTTCAATAATTCTGGAGATTGAACCGCCTCTTTTGCAATCTCAATCATGGCATCGCAAAAGGCATCCAGAGTCTCTAGGCTTTCCGTCTCTGTCGGTTCAATCATGATGGCATTATGAACAATCAATGGGAAGTAAATTGTAGGCGGATGGTAGCCATGATCCAAAAGACGTTTGGCCACATCGAGAGTTGTCACCTCGATCTCTGATACGTTTTTCAATCCATCCAAAACGAATTCATGCTTACAGATTGTATCAAATGGCAAGACATAGTCTTCCTTCAATCGTTCTTGCATATAATTCGCATTCAAAACCGCCATCTCGCTAGCTGTTCTCAAACCTTGGGCACCCATGGTTAAAATATAGGTATAAGCTCGCACAAGCACACCAAAATTTCCATAGAAACCTTTCATTTTTCCAATAGACAAAGGCCGATCGTATTCAAAATGATATCGGTCTTCTTCCTTCACAATGACCGGTTTTGGCAAAAAATCCGCCACTCGCTGCTTGACACCAACGGGACCCGCACCGGGACCGCCACCACCATGAGGGGTAGACATTGTCTTGTGTAGGTTTAAGTGTACAATATCAAATCCCATATCTCCAGGTCGACTTTTTCCCATGACTGCATTCAAATTGGCGCCATCATAATACAACAATCCGCCAGCCTCATGGATCAAGGCTGCAATCTCTTCAATGTTTTTCTCAAACAAACCCAAAGTGCTAGGATTGGTTAACATCAAACCTGCAATTTCATCACTCATCACAGCCTTCAAGGCTTCCACATCCACACCGCCAGTTTCATCTGATGGGACTTCAACAATTTCAAATCCAACCATGGCCGCTGTTGCCGGGTTGGTTCCGTGGGCCGTATCAGGCACGATAATCTTGGTTCTTTTTTTATCATTTCGTGCATCATGGTAAGCCTTGACCATCATAATTCCTGTCAATTCGCCGTGCGCACCCGCTGCTGGTTGCAAGGAGACCGCATCCATCCCTGTAATTTCTGCCAGTTTCAGCTCCAAATCATATAACAAAGCCATAGCACCCTGGGCGCTTGATTCCGGCTGTAAGGGGTGAATACACGTGAATCCAGGCAATCCGGCAATCTCATCATTAATTTTAGGATTATATTTCATGGTACAAGAACCCAATGGGTAAAATCCCGTGTCTACGCCAAAGTTCTTGTTTGAAAGATTGGTGTAATGACGAACCACTTGATTCTCCGCTACCTCGGGCAATTCTGCCTTCTCTTGACGTTGCAAATCTATAGGAAAAAGATCGGCCACTTCGAATCCAGTAAAATCATCTGTCGGCAGACGATATCCTTTTCTTCCAGGCTTCGATATTTCAAAAATTAATTGATCATATTGAATCATAGGATCGCCTCCATCACTCGAACCAGATGATCCATTTCATCTTTGGTTCTTTTCTCTGTCGCACAAAGAATCATTTGATTCTCCCTGTCGCCGGTCAAAGCATAACCACCTATCAAGCCATTTTCCAATAGCAATTGATTCACTTCTTTTGCCGATTTCGGCAATTCAACCACAAACTCACGGAAGAACGGCTGATCATTAACCGCTTTCACCTTGCCTGTTGCAAGCAATTGTTTTCTGAGATAAGCGGCACGCTTGGCCGATTGTCCTGCAACTTCCACCAAACCCTCTTTGCCCATAGTCGCCATATAGATGGTCGCAATCAAGGCATTAATGGCTTGATTGGAACAAATATTTGACGTCGCTTTTCCTCGACGAATATGTTGCTCCCGCGCTTGCAAGGTCAAAGTAAAGGCTCGTTTCCCGTCTAAATCAACGGTTTCGCCCACAATTCGACCAGGAAGTTTTCGCATCAATTTCTTGGTTACGCCAATAAATCCAAGATGTGGCCCACCAAAGCTAATCGTATTTCCCAAAGGCTGTCCCTCGCCAATGGCAATATCCGCCCCCCAATCGGCCGGCGTTTTCAAGATCGCTAAGGAAATTGGATCCTGCATCATGATGAAATGTGCCTTTTGCTTGTGGACAGCCTCGGAAACACCTTCAAGATTTTCCACGACACCATAGAAGTTTGGTGATTGAATCAATACCGCAACCGCTTCAGCATCCAATATTTCATTCATGGCTTTCAGATCGGTGTGTCCGTCTTTTTCAGGAATTTCAACAACTTCAATAGAACGAAATCGCATATAGGTTTTAACGACTTCCTTCACTTCTGGATTGAGTGTTGCAGAAATCAAAATCTTGCTTCCTTTATTGATTCCGGCTGACATCATGGCCGCTTCTGCAGCAGCGGATGGTCCATCGTATAGCGACGCATTGGATACAGCCATTCCCGTCAATTGGCAAATCATTGTTTGAAATTCAAAGATTACCTGCAAGGTTCCCTGACTGATTTCCGGCTGATAGGGTGTATAGGAAGTTAAATACTCACTACGCTGTACCAGGGGTGAAATAATTGCAGGGACTGTATGGTCATAGGCACCCGCTCCCAAAAAACAGGGTGTGCCGTAACCTGAAAGATTCTGATCGGCTAACTTATGCATCATTTTACGAATTTCAATTTCTGATTTTGGAGCACCAATAGACAATAACTCAGTAAGACGAAGAGCTTGGGGAATGTCAGAAAACAATTGATCGACATCAGAAATCCCGAGTCGATCAAGCATTACCCGAACATCCTCATCGGTATTCGGAATATATGGAAACATTTTACTCCTCCTCAGCCTCAGCTAAAAACTCTTCATATGCAACTGCATTCATCAAATCTTTTAATTGACTCTCATCCGCCATTTCCACGCATGCAATCCAATTTTTATAGGGGTCTTCATTCACTGCTTCTGGTTCCTCTTCCAAGGCTTCATTGACTTCAACCACTTTTCCTGTTAAAGGTAAGAAAATATCATTTGCCGCTTTTACCGATTCAATCGCACAAAGTGTATCTTCTTGTTCAAATTCCTCATCAATTTCCGGCAGTTCTACGTAAACAATATCTCCCATAGCCTCTTGAGCAAAGTCAGAAATTCCAATATACGCTTTGTTACCCTCAACGCGAACCCATTCATGATCCTTTGTGTACAATAATCCTTTTGCAACTTTCATTTGTTCTCCTCCTAAAATTTATCTATTTTTTATAGTTTTTACGATAAAATCGTTTGCTTACAACCCTTGCAGGCAATTGCTTCTTACGAACTTTAATCTCAAATTCAGATCCCATTTCCGTATAAGCCATTTCCACAATGGCAAATCCAATGCTCTTGCCCAAAGTTGGCGATTTATATCCAGTTGTTACAAATCCAATCTCTCGATCTCCATCCATTACAGGATATCCATGACGAGAAATTCCCTTGGCCATTTCAAATCCAACCAATCGACGCGTCAAGCCCTCTTCCTTTTGCTTATTCAATGCAGCTTTCCCAATAAAATCATCTTCCGTATCCAATTTTACAAAAAAAGAAAATCCGGCTTCCAAGGGTGTGATGCTATCGTCAAATTCATTGCCGTATAAAGGTAAGCACGCTTCAAACCGCAGGGTGTCTCGACAACCCAATCCACAAGGGATCAAGCCTTTCTCTTTGCCCGCTTCTAAAATCAAACGAGCCAGATCTGTCGCCTCTTCCGGTTTGCAGTAAATTTCAAATCCGTCTTCGCCGGTATATCCCGTACGAGAGACCAAACACTCTCTTCCTTTGATCGTTACCCCTTCTTGACAATGGAAAAACGCAATTTTCTTCAAATCAACTTCCGTAAGGGTCTGAAGGATTTCTTCTCCCAATGGACCTTGAATCGCAAGTTGTGCGGTTTGGTCCGACTGATTCTCCACCTCGATGTCAAACGCTTTGGCTTTTTCCGAGATCCAAGCGAAATCCTTGTCTACATTGCTGGCATTGATCACCAACAAAACACGCTCTTGGGCCAAACGATAAACCAATAGGTCATCCACAACACCACCCGACTCGTTACACATCATCCCATATAAAATCTGGGTGTCCGACAAAGTCGATACATCATTGGTTACCAGGTATTGCGCAAAAGCCAAAGCCTCTTTCCCCGTTACCAACACCTCTCCCATATGGGAGACATCAAAAAGGCCTGCCTGCTTGCGTACTGCGTGATGCTCTTGAGAGATTCCGGTGTATTGAATCGGCAAAGCCCATCCAGCGAAATCGACAATCTTTCCGCCCAATTCTTCATGTAGTTCATAGAGCGGTGTTCGTTTCACATTCTCCATTTTCTTACTCTCCTTTTCGGCGTTTTCCCAACAAAAAAAGGAATACGCGCACACTAAAATCGTGCCACTTATTCCCTGTCTTCTTTACCTGAAAGATCGCGGTCGATCCGCTTGCCCCTTCGGTGCCAAACTGGTCTCTCCAGAGTTCCGTCCCTTAACGCTTCGTGTGCCTGAAAGTTTCTGAAACGATCGGCTGACGTTTCATTGCTCCTTCGGCTCTCTCCCCCTTCGAGATCTCGCATTAACATCATCCGGGTAATATTCTATTCGTCATCATTCTACCATCGAACCCTCTTTAGGGCTATAGATTTTCAGGAAAAAAAGAAGATTTTTCTTCTTTTTTTTATAATTGAACCATTTCTTACAAAAACTTACTAAAATACGTGTTTCAGAGAAAGTTGAGATTGTTTGACAATTGATTTTAGCTTATAATAAAAGTAATGAGTACAGTCAACCTTGAGAGGAGATGAGCCGGAATGACAATGCTTCAGGAAATCGAAAAGAACTTACTTAATATCAACGGCGTCTCAAATTGTCGTGTCATCGGAGATGATCAGACAATAGATGAGATTCATATCATCAACCAAACGCCAAGATCTCCAAAACAAATTGCAAGAGATGTTGAGAGTTACATAAAAACGGCTTACAAGATCAATTTAAATCACAAAAAGATCAGTATAGTCAATCTTGATATTCCTGTAAATTCCGAGGATGAAAATGATGCCTTTGAATTTGGAAAAAGGATTTCATTTGAAAACCTATCCATTACGCAAGGACATCGCCAAGCCGTGATTCAACTCGAACTAGGCTTTGACGGAAAACTGTTCAAGCGACAAGAAACAGCTATCAATATCCCCGACCTTCGCTACAACGAAGTCGGCAAGCTCACTTTGGGGCTTGCGCAGGAAATCTGCGAGGAACAACTCATTTTTGCCTTAAATTCAATCCGGATCGATCAAATTGCAGGGAACGATATTGTTCTTGCTCTGGTTACGATCATTTCCAATGGGGAGGCCCGATTAAACGTAGGAAGCGCAATTATACGAGACGATATTCACTCAGCAATTGTAAAAGCTGTGTTAGATTCGATAAATCGTATTGTTTCCTTCGTCAAAATCAATTAAACTAGTGATTAAGTCGATTGCACGTCAGAGCGGAGCGGATATAGCCTGTGTTAACTAGCGAAAAAACACAGAGTACCTTTATCAGGAGGCTATATCGATGAAAAAAGTGATTTCTGTATTGACTACATTAGGAGCACTTATTCTAGCTGGTGGTTCACACATTGGCTGGCTATAAGATGTCCTTAGTAATTTAAACGAACCGTTCTTGTAATATGAAAACACTATACTGACGTGCATCGGCCTTATTCAACAAAGGAGTACCCTATGAAGGCAAAAACCAAAATTTATCTTGCATTAATCTATATGCTTGGCGTATCTGCACTTTGGTTTATGTTCCAAGAGCTCGGTCCACTGAGCGACACTCTTGACTGGGGTGCTATTTTTTATTTAATGATTCTTTCTCTTGTAACTGAATCTCTTCAGGTTGGTTACAAAGAAACCTCTATAAGCGTTGGTTTTTCTGTCAATCTTGCAGCTTTTTTACTTTTTGGTCCCTTTGTTGCTGCAGCTACCATTGCGTTTGGATTTTTCTTTAGAGTCACCAAAAAGGGTGAAGATACCGTTCATGTTTTCAATACACCGATATACAAAAATCTATTCAATGTCTGTAGCATGATTCTCTGTGTATTTTTAGCAAGTCGATTGGTTTTTCTTTTCTACGATTATTCGGTCTTCTATCATTATTCTGGATCCATAGACCTAATGGGGACTATTGTCCCAGGTGTAATCTATGCAATAGGGTTCTCTATTGCAAATTCCTTGCTGATTTCCATGCTGTTTGTTACCATGGTACCCAACAGCTTTATTCATTATTTTATCGAGAATATTAGTGTTACTTTAATCAGTTCTTTATCAATCGGACTTATTTCTGGCGTTTTATTATCAATTTTGTATGAAACCCTAGGTATACTTGGTTCTCTATTGTTCTTCTTACCTATTTTATATGCCCGCTACACCTTTAAACTTTATGTGGATATGAAAGATGCTTATCTGGTCACAATCAGCGCTTTAGCGAGCTCTATGGATGCCAAAGACCATTACACCCAGGGTCACTCGGAACGAGTTTCCCAATATGCAGAAGCCATCGCAAAAAAGATGAATCTTGGCTATGATGAAGTCGAAAATGTTCGTACCGCTGCCCTACTTCATGATATCGGGAAAATTGGGGTACCGGACACGATTCTTAATAAACCTGGACGACTCAATGACGAAGAATA
Source organism: Gottschalkiaceae bacterium SANA (assembly GCA_036323355.1). Classification (GTDB taxonomy): domain Bacteria; phylum Bacillota; class Clostridia; order Tissierellales; family GPF-1; genus GPF-1. The sequence goes on from AP028876.1 coordinate 3,438,768, forward strand.
CAAAATCTGTCAACGTCATGCAGAAATTGGTCATTCCATTGTCCATGGCATCAGCTATTTAAAGAAAAGCGAAGAGATTATTCGCAGCCACCATGAACACTATAATGGAAAGGGCTATCCTGATGGACTAGCCGGAGATAACGTCGCATTGGAAACCTATATCGTGGCTTTAGCAGATGCCTACGATGCCATGTCGTCGGACCGCCCCTACCGAAATGCCTTGCCAGAGGAAAAAATTCTTTCTATTATTGCTAAAGAACGCGGTCAGCAATTTCACCCAGAAGTTGTGGATGTGTTCTTATCTTTAAAGAAGGATGGGATCTTCTGATGATGTATGAACTCTTGATTTACTCACTTATTCTAGGACTCGTCTTTGGCGGGTCTTTAAAAAAATTATGGAATATTGACTTAAAGGGATTTCCCTTTATCATGATCTCTGTAGTCTCTCTGGCCGTCACCAATTGGATGAGGCGTTCAACCTACCTGCCTACAATCCTGAGTCTTTCTTTTATCGAACAAATTACCTCAGTCATTTATTTTTTGGCTTTTTTCATTCTCTTGGTCTTTGTCTGGATCAATCGAAACGAAAAATCTCTTTTACTCGTTGGGATTGGAATTTTGTTAAATATGATCGTGATCTTTTCCAACGGAGCAAAGATGCCCGTAGAACCAGTACTCGCTCAAGCTTTTGGTCTACTTGATAAAATTTCCTATTTGGAAACCCATGGATTTTACACCTTGGCCAATTCAAATACTCGGTTTTATTACCTGGCCGATGTGATTAAGAATCCCTTTCTAACCTCCTATATCGTAAGTTTAGGAGATTTCTTTATCAGCGGCGGGCTCTTTATCTTTGTTATTCAAAAGATGCGACAGCCACAAAATGAATCTGTACAAAAATAAATCCTTTGCATTCGCAAAGGATTTTTACTTGCTCAACTATATTTTCACTCTTTTAGGCCTGAATCTCTAAGCGTAACCAATTTAAAGCTGTACGGACTGCGCGGAAACGAACTCGAGCACGGTCACCAGAAAGAACGAGGCGGCGTGTCTTAACCTCACCATCGATATAAAGTCCCAAGCAGACCGTTCCAACAGGCGTCTTTTCCGTCCCACCGCTTGGTCCAGCAAGGCCGGTTGTAGAGAGAGCAACTGTTGTTTTCGCCTTGTCAGCCGCTCCCCGTGCCATTGCTGCAGCAACCTCTTCACTAACCACACCTTTTTCCTTAATCAGTTCCATGGGGACCCCCAAGGTTTCGCTTTTCGCCTCTTCCGAATAGGTAATAAATCCCTGTTGAAACACCTCAGAAGCACCCGCCACATCAATCAAAGCCGATGCCAGCATACCTCCCGTCAAGGATTCTGATACCGCAATCGTTTTTTTCTTTTCAGTCAACAATCGAATGACTTGCTGCTCTAAATTCTCATTGTTGTCTGAGTAAATATACTGCCCTAGACGATCCCGAAAAACAGCTTCCACAGGTGCCATAATTGCCTCAACAGCTTCCTGAGTCTTTGCCTTGCCCGTCAACCGAAAGGTCACTTGTCCACCCCCCGCATAAGATGCCAGAACAGGATTTTGACTTTCTGTAATCAAATCCATCACCCGGTCTTCAGCAGAAGATTCTCCAATTCCCATCAAATGGAATTTACGCACAGCAATTACTTCTGTTCGCTTTCTTTCAATCAAGGGTGTCAAGTGACGGCGGAAAATATCTCTCATCTCCCTTGGTGGGCCAGGCAACAAGAAAATCCAGCATCCATCAACTTCCACCCCACAAGCGGGAGCCGTTCCACGATGATTATCAAAAATCTGTGCCCCCATAGGAAAGTAAGCCTGTCTCAGATTATTTGGCGTCATTTCACGACCAATATGCTCAAAAAACAAGCGAATCCGCTCTTCACTATTTGAATCCAAAACCATTTTACGATCAACAACTTCCGCTAAGATCTCCTTACTCAAATCATCCTGCGTCGGTCCTAATCCTCCGGTTACAAAAATCCAATCAGCCCGTGTAAGAGAACGCGCATACGCATCCTTCATATCTTCCGCTTCATCGCCAATTACCGTATGATACCGTACAGTTACACCCAATTCCTGCAATTGCTTGGATAGCCATGCCGCGTTGGTGTTTACAATATCACCGTACAACAATTCACTTCCAATGTTGATAATTTCCGCTATCATAATATCCCCCTATGATGATTGCGTCATCTCTTTTGTTTTCTTTGTGCAAGCTTTCATCGCCTCTTGTACAGAAGAACGGAATTGGTTTTTCTCCAGAGTCAGAACCGCTTCAATGGTCGTTCCGCCAGGTGTACAAACTCGATCTTTTAGTTCCTCTGGGTGAATTCCCGTATCCAAAACCATTTTCGCTGCACCCAATACCGTTTGCGCAGCCATTTCTTTCGCTATTTGACGTGGCAAGCCATCTAAAACGCCTGCATCCGCCATGGCTTCAATCAGCATAAATACATAGGCTGGCGCTGAACCTGAAATTGCTGGAACCACATCCATCTTTGACTCTGGCAATTCAAAAACCTTGCCAAAGCTCTCAAGCAATTGAATGGTTCCCTGGTACAAGTCATCCGATACCTCTTGACTGCGACAAACGGCTGTTACTCCCGTCTTAACTAGGGCAGGCGTATTCGGCATGGTTCGGATCACCGGCTGAGGCCGTCCCAATTGTACTTGCATTTTTTCGATACTGATACCCGCTGCAATCGTCACAACCACAGTTGCCACTGGAAGCACTTTCTGAATCTCCTTGGCAACCACTTCATACAAATACGGTTTTACTGCCAAGACCAGAATCTCTGCAAATGCCGCAACCTCACGATTATCTTGGGTAATTTGAATCCCATGCGCATTTTGTACTGCAATCAAATTTTCCTTGCTTGGATTGCTGACCATCACATTCTCGCGAGCAAACTTGCCCGAATCCATAATTCCAGCGATCATCGCCGTCGCCATATTCCCACAACCAATAAATCCAATTTTCATTCTACCACCAACCCTTCTTCTCCTATTATATAGAAAATTTAGAGAAAAAGAAATCCGCGACTTCCGCCGCGGATCTTGTCAAGGGATCGTTTTATTAAGCCACTTTTTTACCTGATAGTTTTTTCGCTTGGTAATCTTTTACCGCTTTATACGATTCAATGATCATCCAAACTTCCAAAACCAAAATTACAATGTTTATGATAAATAACAAGTAATTTGAAGTATTAAAATATGCAATCAAGTTATTCACCATGCCCCACGCCGTCATAACCATCATAAAGATCATTGGAATTCCGGTGTAGATAACTGGCTTGTCTCTCTTTGCAAGATAAACCGTGATCACCATCAAAGACAAGGCCGCCAATAATTGATTGGCTGCACCAAATAATGGCCATAAAATCATAGCTCCCGCACCGCCATCTCTTGCCATTGCCAATGCCAGTGCCGACAATACAGCAAATCCTGTTGCAGCATATTTACCTTGCAATGGTTTGATTTTTAAATCCTCAGCAATTTCCGCAACGACATATCGTTGAATCCGTGTTGCCGTATCGAGAGTTGTTGCGGCAAAAGATACAACAAACACAGCAAGGATTGTTTTTGCAAAAGAAACAGAAATGCCAAGACCGGTCAAGAAGCTAGCACCACCATCAATAAAGGCACCCAATTTCGCGCCTAAACCCGATGCACTTGCCCAATCGGCATAACGTGCAGTCCATGCTGCCGCATCACCCAATCCAGCTGTACATGCAACAATAACAAGAATTGCCAAAGCACCTTCCAGCAACATAGAACCATATCCGATAAACATTGCATCTTCTTCTTTATCCAATTGCTTGGAAGATGTGCCTGATGAAACCAAGCTATGGAATCCTGAAATCGCGCCGCACGCGATTGTAATAAATAATAATGGAACCATGGATCCTGGCGCACCTGGAACATTGGTACGAATAGCAGGAGCCACGATCTCAGGTCGAACAACAACCAAACCAAGAATCAACAAACCCATTGCAATCAATAACTCATGGGAGTTCATATAATCACGTGGCTGTAGAAGCTGTTGAACCGGTAAAACAGAAGCAACAAATGCATAAATGAATAAAACGCTTAACCAGAACAGAATAGGTGTCATACCCATGATTGTTTCTGGAGATTGGAAATTAAAGAATGTTGCACCCATCCAAATCGTAACATACATCAAAATAATTGCCACGATGGATAGAGGTCCAACTTTCATCCCCTTCTTATAAACTAAGTAACCCAGTACCATAGCAATAGGAATCTCCATCCAAACTGGGAAGACAGAGGCTGGATACATAATAAAAAGTTTGCCTATAATCATTGCAAAGATCGCAATTACAATTAAGAGCAAGAAAAAGATAACGGCTAAAAATAAGTTCTTCGAAGTAGGTCCAACGATGTCCTTTGTAACCTCGCCCATGGATTTTCCTTCATTTCTTTCGGAAATAACCAATGAGCCGAAATCATGTACAGCACCCATAAAAATCGATCCCAGAACTACCCAGATGACAGCAGGAACCCATCCCCAGATTACCCCGATAGCAGGTCCGACTATTGGTCCGGTTCCCGCAATCGATGTGTAGTGGTGACCAAAAAGAATACTTTTCTTGGTTGGTACATAATCTACACCATCTTCCATAGTGTGAGCAGGTGTAAGTTTCTTGTTTGACCCTAATTCAAACAACTTTTTACCTACAAATTTACCATAGGTATTATAAGCAAGAATAAAGGCCGCATAGCAGAAAATAGCAAGTACTAATGCATTCATGAAAACCCTTCTTTCCTTTAAGAATTTTCGCCCGTCTCCGGACTTTTTAGTGAATAACCCCTTGACGACTTCATTATAGTCCTAAATATTTGATTTGAAAAGTGTAAATTTATACATTTTTCAGACTTTATCATTATGTTTATTCTCACTCTTATAATGTAATCATATGTTTATCTAACTGTGAGCTGTAATATATAATCTGCGATAATATTCAATATATTCTTTGAATACACTAAATTATTCCTTGTTTTATCCTATTCTTTTTTTCCAGCGACTTTGTATATTCTTTCTTTAACGCTTCTTTATGCAAAAAAAGGAGAAGTTGATTATCAGAATCAACTTCTCCTTTTTCTCAATATCCATTTTTTAATTTTCCCTATTCAGACCCCGTTTTTTCACTTTCCAAAGGGTCTGACACATACAGTCGGTCCAACATTTTTTCCAACCCTTTTCTGGAAAGAGGCTTGCCGAACAAGTAACCCTGAACAATATCGCATCCACGATCTTCCAAATAATGCATCTGACTGTAGGTTTCTACCCCCTCAGCAATCAGTTCAAGACCCAATTTTTGAACCAGGTCAATAATCGTATTCAAAATGGATGATTCTTTTTCACCTTCATCAATTTTATCAATAAATGACTTGTCGATTTTTAAGGTATCAAAATCCAATTCTTTCAAATAGTTCAACGATGAATAACCGGTACCAAAGTCATCAAGTGCAATCTTAATTCCACGGTTTCGCAATCCCTGCAACAACTGCAAGACATAGGACTTCGATTCGATTAGTATTCCTTCTGTAATTTCCAATTCCAACAATTTTGAATCCATTCCTGAAATTTCGAGGGCACGATCCACAATTTCAACAAAGTTTTTTTGTTTCAATTGAATTGGAGAAACATTCACAGATATAATCATATCACGCCCAAAGTGCTTGCACCATTTCACATTCTGTATACAGGCTTCTACCAATATCCATTCTCCTATGGCGTGAATCATACCGGTTTCTTCTGCGACCGGAATAAATTCAGTCGTTGAAATCATCCCTACATCATCGTTAATCCAACGCAACAGAACCTCATTTCCACGAAGGCTTCGATTATCCAAAAAATATTGCGGCTGGAAATAAAGGGCCAACTCTTTTTTGGCCATAGCTTCTCGTAAACGTTTTTCCAACTCCATGCGATGCACCACTTCATCCTTCATGGACTTATCATAGAATTGATAGTTATTTCGTCCCAACTCTTTGGCTCGATACATGGCGGTATCTGCATTTCGAAGTAAATCCTCAACACTATTCCCGTCATCTGGGAAGAAAGCAATCCCCGAGCTGATACTTAAGTAAAGCAGCCGATCCTTGATTTTCATCGGCTCTTCAAGACTATGTTCTAAACGATGAATCACTTCCACCACTTCATTCTTCTGACGAACATCCCGGATAATAATAATAAATTCATCGCCACCAAGACGGCCAACAACATCATATTTACGTAAGCAATCCGAAAATCTTCGACTCGCTTCAATCAAAATTTCATCTCCAAAAAAATGTCCAAACGTATCGTTATAATTTTTAAAATTATCGATGTCAATAAAGACGATAGAGGTTCGCAATTCCCGTTGCCGCGAATAATACAAGGCTTGATCCAATTTACTAATCACCGATGCGCGATTGGGCAGTCCCGTCAAATCATCGAAATAAGCGATCTTTCGAATGGTTTGCTCCTGCTCTCTTAAACTCGTTACATCATTCCAGGTAATGGTAACCCCGGTAGGACTTGAATCTGCATTAAAAAATGGAACCGCTACAATATTGAAGATTTTCGTCTTGTCAACTCGAATTTGAATCTCACGCTCTCTAAAAATCGGCTTTTGCTTTTTCAATGCATCTGCAATAATTCTTCGTATTTCCATTTGATCACGTTCACCGCTAAGTACTTCATAGATCTGAAAATGATCTCGTTCTGATTTTCCATCTGCAAGAACTTGATAAAATTTTCGATTCGCCATTAACACTTCCCCTGAAGCGCTACAATTAAAAATAATATCTTGTGAGTTATCCACCAATACCTGGTACCGCTCCACACTGTCGTTTAGTTTATTCTCTACATAATCACGCGACAATTCATGCTCAAAAAATGAAAAAGCCATCATAGACATAACCGCAATACCCACACATTCTGGCAAAATCAATGTCCAAGCAGAAACGCCACCGACGTTTAAGCTTGGCTCGACCATAAACTCTGCAAAATGCAGCGCCGCCAATAATACAGCCACACTCACTTGATGAGACAATTCAATTTTTGGCTTCTTCTTAAAAATCAAAAATAGTTCTATGAATAAAAATGGAATCGCCAAGATAACAATTTCAACTTGAAAATTTGGCGCATCAATTAAAATTAAATTCGTACATGCCATCAAGAAAGTGACAAGACCTGCCGCTCGACCCCCGTATAGAAGTGCAACCGCCACCAGAATCATCTGTGAAGGAACCAGATTTTCGACACCCAAGTATAAAGGCAAGAAATAAATCAAGATCCCAAGAGCGCCTAGAATTCCACCCAAAATCAAAGCACGCCAAAGAGAAGAGCGTTTAATGATCTTTGGATAAATTTGTCCAAAGAGAAAGGCTCCAGTAATAAACAAGGCGATGTTTAGGGTAAGATCAAAGACAAATTCTGAATATTGGTTCATTCCCATCCTCCTGATCATGCACTTTCTATGTAGGTATATATTTTAAGTATACCATGTATCATAAACTTCTATCACTGATTATTTTTTTAAATAAAAAAAACGGTGAAATTCACCGTTTTTCCAAACTTCCTTTAAAACTCGCCAATCTCCTCGATCAAATCATGATGGTCATCATCCGCATCAGGATCAAAACCTTCCAATTCCGGATATGCTTTTCCATTCTTCTTTGCATAGTCAAAGATCGCTGCTTTTAAAGCTTGCTCCGCCAATACCGAACAATGGACTTTTACTGGTGGCAATCCGCCCAAAGCCTCAACGACTTGCTTATTTGTCAGTTGCAAAGCTTCCTTTACCGATTTCCCCTTTACAATTACTGTCGCAATTGATGATGCTGCGATCGCAGAGCCACAACCAAACGTTTTAAATTTAATATCTTCAATGATTTCATCCGCATTAATACGTAGATAAATACGCATAATGTCACCGCATTTCACATTGCCAACTTCGCCCATGCCGTCTGCATTCTCGATTTCACCTACATTACGTGGATTTGTAAAATGATCCATTACGATTTCTGTATACATCTTATTTTGCCCCTTTCGCTTCTTCATATAATGGTGACATTCTTCGCAATCGATCAATAATCGGTGGAAGCTGTTCCAAGATATAATCAATATCATCTTCCGTTGTAAAATCCCCAATGGTCAACCGCAGAGATCCGTGTGCAATATCGTGTCCCAATCCAATCGCCATCAACACGTGGGATGGATCCAAGGAACCAGAGGTACATGCAGATCCGCTTGATCCTGCAATTCCCATCATATCTAAACTCAATAAAATTGACTCACCTTCAATATATTTAAAACATACATGCACGTTTCCAGGATGTCGTTGAACCCGATCTCCGCTCACACGAGTATCCGGTATTGCCTCCACCAAACCATTGATCAACTTCTCTCGCATGGAAACCAAACGCTCCACATGTTGATCAAAGTGATCGTAGGCGACTTCCACAGCCTTAGCAAAACCAATAATCCCTGCGACATTTTCTGTGCCTGCACGTCTTCTACGTTCTTGCGCTCCACCTTCAATCAGATTCGGCACTCGAATGCCTTTCCTCACATAAAGTGCGCCAACCCCTTTGGGACCATATATTTTATGGGCTGAAAAAGACATCAAATCGACGGGCAGTTTGCTCAAGTCAATTCGAAGATTTCCCAAGGCTTGAAGCGCATCCGTATGAAAAACAATCGAATGTTTTTTCGCAATCTCTCCAATTTCAACGATGGGTTCAATGGTTCCAATTTCATTGTTGATATACATAATAGTAATTAAAATAGTTTGATCCGTAATCGCCGCTTCTACAGCCTTCGGATCGACAAGGCCCTTGTCATCAACATCTAAATAAGTAACATCAAAGCCCTCTTTTTCCAAAGTTTCACAGACATGCAAGACCGCATGATGCTCGATTTTACTTGTAATAATATGATTCCCTTTGCTTTTTCTTGCCTTTGCTATTCCTTTAATCGCCCAATTGTCTGCCTCTGATCCTCCAGAAGTAAAATACAATTCCTCGGGTGCACAATGAAGACGATCTGCAATTCGCTTTCTTGCAGCATCCATATCGTGTTTTGCCTGTCTGCCTGTCGAGTAGATACTCGAAGCATTTCCAAATTTTTCAGTGAAATACGGAAGCATTTCCTGAAGTACCTCTTCCTTTACAGGCGTTGTTGCCGAATAATCCATATATACTTGACGCATGCTATTCCCTCCTACTTGGTATTCATATCTGATATGGAATCTTGAAGATTCCGAGATTGTTCATCGAGCATATCTTGAAGGCTGATATTGTCTACAACCTCATTAATACTTGCATAAATTCGATCATAAATCATTCTAGAAGCACAAAAATCTGAATGATCACAAGACGGTTGACCCTCGATCACACAAGATGCCGGTGCCAATGGACCTTCTAGCAATTCAAGAATCTCCCGCACACTAATCTCATCTGGCTGCTTAGCCAATAAATATCCACCCTGAGCGCCACGAACACTTTTTAATAATCCTGCTTTTCGCAAGGGACTCACCAGTTGTTCCAAATAGTGAATCGAGATACCTTGCCTCTCCGAAATTGCGGTTAGACTGATCGGCCCAGAGCCATCATTCAAGGCCAAATCAAACATTGCTTTTAAACCATAGCGGCCCTTCGTTGATAATTTCATAAGCCCTCCTTCTAATTCCTAGTCATTTACTAGGGATTCGTGCATTTCTAGAATAATATATCCGAGTAAATCTGTCAAGATTAATTGTAAAAAAAATCACCCTCTCGAGTGATTAAAAAATTGCCAGTAAAATAATCGGCAAAAACATGGCTGGAAGCATGTTCCCCACAGGAATTCTTTCCTTGCCGACCTCCAGAATATTTAAGCCTAGTCCAAGTATTAAAAGACCGCCCACCGCTGACATTTCCAAGACAACAGCTTCCGTTAAAACTGGCTCCAAGCTAGATGCCAGCAGGGTAATTCCACCCTGATACAAAAATACGGCAAGGGCAGAGAATAAAACACCGATTCCCAAAGTAGAAGAAAGAATCAAGGAGGTAATTCCATCCAACAAGGATTTTGCAAATAAGGTTTCATGATTTCCATGCAAGCCAGACTCAATGGCGCCAACAACAGCCATGGCACCAACACAAAAAATCAATGAGGACGTAACAAAACCCTCTACAAACGGACTGTCCCCCCGGCCAAATCGTTGATTCAATCGCTCACCCAATCGATCCAAACGCGCTTCAATCTTCAACGCAGTTCCCAACAAGGTGCCTAAAACGATGGAAAGAATCACCAATATAAAATTGCTTGTTTTTAATGCACCGCTAATCCCTATAACCAATATCGCAAGCGAAATCGCTTTAATTATCGCTTTTGAGTAGTTCTCTTTAATCCCCTGCTTCACAAGAAGCCCCACAAAAGTACCGATGATAATCGCACCTGTATTTACAATTGTACCCGTCAACATTATGTCTTCACTCCCGTTCGTTTTTATGAATTGATTCGACTATAGCTTCAATCGATTTTATGGCTTTTCCTCTCACTCTTCTTAAAAAAAGAACCCTGCAAGAGGGTTTGCATGAACCTGTCCATCTTTTCAGCCAGTAACTTATTACATAGAATCATAGCACAAAACTTACATAATTATCTATCTTTTCTTACGGCTTCATGAAATTCTCTTCTCTTTCATTAACTTATTGATCACAAGCCTAAAATTCCTCTTTTAAGCTACACAAATACTCTTAATTGAAAGCTTATTGTGCCTGTTTATAAACCCCCACATTCCCACAAAAACACGAATCCTTTATTTAATCCCTTCACTTATTCTATTGGCAATAACCCTTTCGATTAAAGCAATCTTATCAATTAACCTAAATCATTTGACTCTACGCTGAATTCACATTTGCACAATCTTCAATAATTGTCTACACTCAAAGAAGAGAATCACTTTAAGGAGGAAAATAATGACCGTTGTTGAACGCTTTATCCGCTACGCAAAAATGAATACGCAATCAAAAGAGGGAACCGATCAATCTCCCAGCACCAGTGTGCAATGGGATCTTGCCCATCTCTTGGTAAAAGAATGCACAGATCTTGGCTTAAGCCAGGTATTGCTTTCCGAGCACGGTATTGTAACAGCTACTCTGCCAGGCAACACCGATGGCGCCCCCACAATGGGATGGATTGCCCATATGGACACCGCTAGCGATCTGTCGGGTGAACATGTGCAGCCAGCATTTGTCGAAAACTATAATGGTAAAGCCATTCAACTCAATGAAAAATACACATTGAGTCCCGATGATTTTCCGGAACTAACAGACTATATCGGTCAAACCCTGATCACGACTGATGGGAATACCCTTTTAGGGGCCGATGACAAAGCCGGAATTGCCGAAATTCTTACAGCAATTGAATTCTTAATTCAGAATCCAGATTTGCCACACGGTACCATCCGTTTGGGTTTTACCCCAGATGAAGAGGTCGGTCAAGGGGCCGATCACTTCGATGTAACTGAATTTGCAGCGGATTTCGCCTATACCATCGATGGTGGTGCTCTTGGCTCCATCGAATTCGAAAACTTCAATGCCGCTTCAGGAATCGTCACGATTCAGGGCAGAAATGTTCATCCCGGCAGCGCTAAACACAAAATGATTAATGCAAACCATCTTGCTCAGGAGTTTGATGCCTTGCTTCCCCATTTCGATCGACCAGAATATACCGATGATTATGAGGGTTTCTTTCATTTAATGAACACTCATGCAAGCGTTGAAGAAGCGACCCTTGACTATATCATCCGCGATCACGATGCCAAGACTTTTGAATGGCGAAAAGACTTCTTTATCAAATGCGCAAACCAACTGAATCAAAAGTACAAACAAGAATTGGTTTCCGTTTGCGTAAAAGACAGTTATCAAAATATGAAAGAAATGATCCTGCCTCATTACCATGTCGTACAAACCGCCCTTGATTCCATGGAAGCGGTTGGCGTGACACCAAGAATCGACCCCATCCGTGGTGGAACCGATGGCGCACGCTTGTCCTATCTAGGTCTTCCGTGCCCCAACCTATTTACCGGTGGCCACAATTACCATGGTCGATTTGAATTCATCCCGGTTGAATCCATGGAAAAAGCCGTGAATGTGTTGGTTGAAATTGCCAAACGAGTCAGTAAATAGAAGTGAGCAAAAGTTCAAATTGACAGAAAACAAGCCTCCCCATATAATGAAGAAAAATTGGGGAGGTTTTTTGTGCTAATAATCCGTAGTGATCGTACCGACGCACCTTTTTTTCATGCCGCCGAAGAATTCTTGATGGAAAATACCCAAGAACCCGTCTTCATGCTGTGGCGCGCAAAAAAATCAATTTTACTCGGAAAAAACCAAAATGCTTGGAAGCAAGTGAATCTAGACTATGTCAAAGAACGAGAGATACTTTTGGTTCGACGCTCCTCCGGCGGCGGAACCGTCTTTTGTGATCTTGGAAATATCAATTTTTCCTTTATTGAAAATCACGGAACCGAGAAGCTCAATAATTATCGGCTCTTTACGAAACCCATTTTAGACGTGCTCAATAAAATGGGTATACCCGCTATTTTCAGCGGGCGAAATGATCTGACGATTGAGGGACATAAGTTCTCTGGCAACGCGCAATATCGAAAAAAGAATCGACTTCTCCATCACGGAACCCTTTTGTTTTCGGCTGACCTCAAGGATCTTGCCGGCGCCCTTAAGACCGATCCCTTAAAGTACAAGGGTCGAGGTATTGAATCCGCCGCAAAGCGGGTGACCAATATCGCCTCTCATCTAACGAAACCGATGGATGTATTGGCGTTCCGCGAGTTGATCTACACCCATATGCTTGCAAAGGATCCGGATTCACTGATTCGTGACTTCACAGAAACCGAGATTTTAGAAATCGAAACCATCGCTGATAATAAATATCGCGACTGGGACTGGACCATTGGGCAGTCGCCCAAGTACGACTTTCATCGGGAGCACCGATTTACCGGTGGAATTGTCGAAATCGACCTTTCCGTGGAAAAGGGATTCGTTACCGATATTGTTTTTCACGGCGATTTTTTAAGCCGCCTCGATTTGTCGGATATCCAACTCGCCATGATCGGAAAGCGCCATGATCCCGATAGCCTACTCTCGGTTCTTAAAGCATTCCCTCTGGAAGAGTATTTTTATGGAATTACCGAAGACGAATTGCTTTCCCTCATGTTTTAAAGGAGAATCTTATGATCAAACGAAAACCAGAATGGCTTCGCATCGACATGAAAGCCTATCAACCAAAAGAGTTAAAACGGGTAAAAGCGCTAATTGAAAAAACTGGCCTTCATACCGTTTGTCAGGAAGCCAATTGCCCCAATCAATATGAGTGTTTCAGCAAACGTACTGCAACCTTTATGATTTTAGGCAGTCAATGCACCCGCAATTGTAAATTCTGCAATGTTACCCATGGTGTCGCTGGTGCACCCGATCCACAAGAGCCGGAAAAGGTCGCTGAAGCCGTTGAATCACTGGGGTTAAAATATGCGGTAATCACTTCAGTCACCCGAGATGACTTATCCGATGGCGGTGCCGGCCACTTTGCCAAAACTATTCGTGCCATCAAGGCAAGAACCCCCCATGTAAAGGTAGAGGTGTTGATTCCCGATTTTCAAGGAAATGAAGCTGCACTTCAGATCGTTATCGATGCCGCTCCCGAGGTCATCAACCACAATATTGAGACGATTGCCCGCCTCTACGACACCATTCGACCGGAAGCAAACTATCAGCAAACCCTTACCCTCATTCAAAGGGTGAAGAAGATTGCACCGGCTATCAAAACCAAATCGGGTATTATGGTCGGCTTAGGAGAAAAACCCGCAGAAGTTGAAGCTGTTATGCGCGACCTTCATGACCACGGATGCCAAATGCTGACGATCGGGCAATATCTGGCGCCAAGTCGCCAACACGCAGAGGTTGTAGAATATGTGACTCCTGAACAATTCAAGCTTTATGAAAGTTATGCCACAGCCCTTGGATTTGCTCATGTCTCCAGCGGACCTTTTGTTCGCAGCTCTTATCACGCCGCCGATCCATTTGAAAACCAATAAGGAAAAAAGGAATCGCTTAGCGATTCCTTTTTAATGCCAATTCAAAATCTTCAATTGAGATTACCTTTCGAATGGTAGTCCCCTGAATTACTATCGAAAAAATAACAATCATATAAGTCAAAGCTTGAATCCGATTGCTGAGAGCACTTTCCGGCAATTGCAGGGCCAGAGCGATCGTCAACCCGCCCTTCAATCCGCCCCAGGTTAAAAGACGCATCAAATTCCAGCGATTGCAGCTCAATTGCATCCGTTTTCGATAAATAAGCACAGGAAGAGTAACGGCCAGATATCGACCCAGGATTCCGATTCCGATGACAAACAAACTTTCTAGCCATAGATGGTCAAAAAAGGTTAAAAATACAACCTGAAATCCAATCATCATAAAAAGAAATCCATTTAAAATCTGATCGGTCATTTCCCAAAACACATTCAAGAGCGACTTTGGATTGCAAACCAGTTCAATATCATGAACCCGTGTTGCAATGGTGATCCCAACTACAACCACAGCCAAGGGACCATTCACCTGCAGCGTAGTTGCCGCTGAACTTATAAAAAAAACCGATGCTAGAGTAATAAAGATGGCGGTTATATCTTGGCGAATCCGAACCAGAAGAAATACGACTAGGATACCGACGACAAGACCCAATAAGACCCCACCAAAAATTTCCTCCCCCAAAATTCGCATCACGTTTCCCGCTCCCACTGCCTCTGGATGAATTTTCACACTCAAGAGAATCAAAAAAAGGGTATAACTCACACCATCATTAAACAGAGACTCACCAAAAATCAAGACCTCTAGCCGCTTTGGCAGCTTCATCTCACGTAAAATACTAATCACTGCAATGGGATCTGTGGGCGCGAGAATGGCACCAAAAAGAAAGGCATCAATCCAAGCAAGTCCAATTTGAAAGAGACCATTTAAAACGAAATAGAAAAGAATCCCATAGATGAGGGTTGAGAAAACAACACCCAGGCTTGCAAGGACCAAAATCAAGCTCCGATCCGGTTTCAAATCTCGACTAGATAAGTGAATCGCTCCAGCAAACAGAAGAAAGCCCAAGGCATAATCCAGTAAAAAGGTTTTGAAATCAATCAGGGTTAAGTAATTCAAGAAAATGGTGTGTCCAAAGGGAATGCCTATCAGCTCACATAAAATTAGAAAAACAGAAAAACCCAAGGACAAGACTGTTAAACCGATTGTAAAAGGAAGATGAATAAATCGCTCATTGATAAAAACAAAAATTGCGGCAACCATCATCAAAACGGCAAAAACTTGTTGAAAAGTCATGAAATCTCTCCTTCCTTTTCCTCTTACCGATTTCTTACCCGATTTCTTACCCGATTTGACAAAAATGACGCCTCTCGGCGTCATTTCCTTATTCGTCTCGCTTATTAATTTCTATAATTCGTTCGATCATCTGATCAAGCTCTTCCAATCGCAAAAATCGTCCCGCCTCATACACCCTTTGTCCATCGAAATACACATGAATAGTTGGGGCGGCAAAGACTTGATAATGCCCTCTCGCTTTCGGTACATCCTCAATCATCACAAGTCTCAAATCCATCTCTGCTTGATCTTGATAATGTGTTACTACCTCTTGACGCATGGATTTACATACCGAACAAGACTCCGAAGCAAAATAAACCAAGCGAAAACCCGATTCCGCTATAAATTCTTCAATTTCCTCTATTTTTAATAATGATTTCATGATCGTCCTCCTGAAACCATTATACCCAATAGGGGTATAGTGTCAACCTCTGATCTGACCACTCCCATAAATAATATACTTGGTTGTTGTCAATGCCTCAACACCCATTGGACCTCGGGCATGAAGCTTTTGCGTTGATATGCCAATCTCTGCACCAAAACCGAATTCCGATCCATCGGTAAATCGTGTAGAAGCATTCACGTAAACCGCTGCCGCATCCACTTCGTTTAAGAATTTTTGCGATGCAGAATAGTTTTCTGTTAAAATTGCTTCCGAATGTTTGGTACTATAGGTCGCGATATGCTCAATTGCCGCTTCCAATGTCGGTACAATGCGAATCGCCAGTTTCAAGTCCAAATATTCATTGGCCCAGTCCCATTCAGTGGCTGGAATAATCGCATCATTAAATTCGCAAACCCGTTCATCTCCATGCATTTCCACACCGTTTGCTTCCAACTCCTTAATCATGGCAGGGAGAAATTCATCGGCTACAGATTCATGGACCAAAAGCGTTTCCAGTGCATTGCAAACGCCCGGACGCTGAACTTTCGCGTTGATGACAATCGCATTTGCTTTTTCAAGATCCGCGCTTTCATCCACATAGGTATGGCAATTGCCAACGCCTGTCTCGATTACCGGCACACTGGCATTCGCAACCACAGATTTGATCAATCCAGCACCGCCTCTAGGAATCAATACATCCAGATATTCATTCAATTGCATCAATTCACGCGCCGTTTCACGGGATGGATCTTCTAGCATCTGCACCGCTTCCGGAATCGATCCGGCAATCGTCAAAGCCTCTTTGATAATCTTGACGAACACTTGGTTGGTTTCAAAAGCCTCTTTTCCGCCCCGCAGAATTACAGCATTACCCGATTTGAAACTCAAAGCAAAAGCATCTACCGTTACATTGGGTCTTGCTTCATAAATCATGCCCAAGACACCAATCGGCACTCGTTTTTGACCGTAGACCATGCCATTAGGATGTGTCCTCATCCACAAAACCTCGCCTACAGGATCATTCAAAGCCGCTGTTTGACGAACACCTTCCGCAATCCCTTCAATACGATCCTCTGTCAGCAAGAGACGATCCAAAAGGGACCCCCTTACACCATTCTCCTCTGCTTTTTCCATATCCTTTGCATTGGCCGCCAAAATTGCTTCCTTATTTCCCAATAATGCTTCCGCAACAGCCTTCAAGGCTTGATTCTTTTCTTCACTTCCCAATATCGCCATTTTCAACGACGCTTTCTTGGCCAGTTTTCCCAAATCTTTTACACTCATTTATTCTCCTCCTCCATGAAACCAGGTACCGATGGCTTTGCCATCCAGAATCTCAAATAATTGATCAATATTCTCTCCAGACGAAATAATCGTCTCAATGCCGGTTTTCTTTGCAATCTTTGCGGCAATCACCTTGGTCGCCATCCCCCCGGTTCCCTGGCTGCTTCCCGGTCCTCCAGCAATTTCCTGAATTTCCGGTGTAATCTCCGTCACCTCTTGAATCAGTTTCGCTTTCGAGTTCTTCCTCGGGTCCTGATCATACAAACCGGCGATATCCGATAAAATCACCAATACATCCGCCGACAACAAGCCTGCCACAATTGCCGACAGGGTATCATTGTCACCAAAACGACTCTCTTCGATTTCCTCCGTGGAAATCGTATCATTCTCATTGACAATAGGTATTGCACCCATGGATATGAGTGTTTGGAAAGTCCGCTTCGCATTTTCGCTTTTAATCGGATGATCCACCACGTCCTTGGTCAAAAGGATCTGAGCAATGGGTTGATTATAGGTGGAAAAAAAGTTTTCATAGACCTGCATCAATCCCCCTTGTCCCACTGCTGCAACGGCCTGGGTTTCCGCCAATGTTTTGGGTCGTTCACTCAAACCCAATCGGCCCATGCCAAATCCGATGGCACCAGAAGATACGAGTACGACCTCCTTGCCGGATCGCTGTAGATCTGATAAAACAAAGGCCAAACGCTCAATTTTTCTTAGATTCATCCCGCCTTGCGGGTGGGTTAATGAAGAGGTTCCAATCTTCACGACAATCCGTTTACATGCCTGAATTCGCTTGCGCATAACGACTCCTTAAATTGCGAATATTTTGCTTATTACTATATCACACTAAAGTGCGATAAACAAGAAACCCCTTTGACATCTCGAGCTTGATTGTCTACACTGAAGAAGATGATAAATTAAGGAGAAGATGGAATGACTACACACGCCCTAACAATTTGTGTCGATATTGATGGTACCTTAACGCAACCCTACGCCTGGCTTGAATATACTGCCGAGGTCTATAACAAAACAATCACTTCAGAAATGTACCAGACTTGCTATACAGCAAAAGCCTTGGGTATCGAATCAAAAGAATATGCAAATTTCTATCTCGCAAATGGAAAAACTTTTTACTACGACTTATGTACCATGCGTCCCTATGCAAACCATGTGATGAATGTATTTGATCAAAAACATCGGCTTCATATCGTCACTTCACGAGAAAAACAATTTGCCGATATCACCCAACAATTACTGACCGATCAACAAATTCCAGGAACGCTTCATGTGCTTGAAAGTTTTGACAAGGTAACGCCAGCAAAGAAATTAGGCTGTCAATTATTTATTGAAGACAATCTTGAAATTGCAAGTTCCTTAGCAGAAGCCGGATTTCCCGTCCTCTTAATGGATTGTGCCTACAATCGTAAGCCCTTGCATCAACTGATTCGTCGAGTATCCGACTGGGAAGAAATCGAATCAATCGTTCATTCCATGTCTCATGAATAGAAAAAAGAGCCGATCTCCTGGGATCGGCTCTTTTTGCAAGCACTTATCAAACACGCTTTTTATCCATTTTTTTGTCTCTTTTACGCTTTTGCAATGGCCGAATGAACCAGCTTTATAATTCGATCACGATCTACGCCCTCATAAACCAATACATTCCGTTCTTCTGCGGGTGCCCGAAAATTCGCAATTGTTTGTCCCCGACCAGGACCCCAACCCGTATCCACTGTAACCTTGGCCATGCGGCCTGTAAAGGCTTCTGCTTCCATTAGAGACGCTACGGCACAGGTATCGTGCATCTGATCCACCTCAAGCCCCATACGCTTTGCAAAGGCAGCATGGTACCATAGAAATTTTGCTGCCGTTTTCGCACGATCACTATCTAATGATTCAATGGCTTCAATCTCTCGATCTTGAATAAACATCTGAAACGTTAAATTTAATCCACTCATACGAATCGGCAATCCCGAAGAAAATACAATCTGAGCCGATTCCGGATCATGGCCTACATTGGCTTCCGCTACTGCTGAAATATTTCCAAAACTCGTCGATCCACCCATAATCGCAATTTCCTCGATGCGGTCCTTCACTTGAGGATACATCCGCAACAACAAACCAATATTGGTCAAGGGACCAATTGCGATTAAGGTGATTTTTTCCTCACTTGCCATCAAGGTGTTTTTGATCCATTCCACCGCATGAGTCGATTCGGCTTTCCTCTCTGCCTTTGGCAAAATCACCTCACCCAGTCCATTAGGCCCATGAACAAAATCAGCAATTGTCAGGGGTTGAATCAGAGGACGCCCTGCGCCCTTTGCCACTGGAATCTCTGGCCGACCATAAAAAGCAAGAAGATCCAACGCGTTTTTTGTCGTTACTTCAATACGATGGTTTCCCGCCACCGTCGTTACCCCTAAAATTTCATATTCCGACTGACAAAGCAACAAAAGAGCAATTGCATCGTCTAATCCTGGATCACAATCAAAAATAACTTTTTTCATTATTCCCTCCTAATACACCATGGTATGATTCTTCCCCTTAGCCTTAGCTTCATACAAATAGCTGTCCACCCGCTTCATAATCACTTCAAAATTATCATCACGAGAAATTTCCGTCACACCAAAGCTACAGGTTACCACACGATTTTCAGCCATAAATTCCTTTTCAATTTCGATTCGAATCCGTTCTGCGACAGAATAAGCTTCTAACTTTCCAGCATAAGGCATCAAAATAATAAACTCTTCTCCTCCCCAACGGGCAAGAATATCTTTTTCCCGCACCATACTGCGGGCGATCTCCGAGACCTTCTTTAAAACGCGATCACCCTCCATATGCCCAAATTCATCATTCACTTTTTTAAAATTATCGATGTCAAACATAATGGTCGCAACACGTTCATCCTCGATGCTCGCTAAATACTTCATCAACTCATCATCAAATTTTTGACGGTTATAGATCTCTGTCAGGGGATCCATATCCAACATTTGTTTCAGATTCAAACTATTTACATATTGTTTTCTTTGGTAAATATTACCTCTTACCGCATTGATATAACTAAGTCCAATGATAATACCAATATATAAAAACCATGCAACGGCCTGATATCCTGCCGGCTGATACATGCTGACCGCATGAAAAACAAATGCAAGTCCAGAAATTCCTGTTGAAATCAGATGATAAACCGCAGAATTCGGAATAAGAAAAATACCCAAAATAATACAAATCATACCCAAAAACTGAATCATAAGATCTCCGCTCTTTTGATAAACTACAAACATTTGAACAAAGAGCAGACTGACCGCAATCTCAGTCAAAAGCATTATTATGGGATACAAAGTAAATCCCGTTCCAAATCGCAGCCAAAGATATAAAATCACCATCAAGCCCACGAAAAGAGAACGATTTAAAAAAGCCCAAACAAAATCAGCATGGGGACGAAGAAAGAACCAGTCTGGAATTAAAAAAAACGCATATAAAATGGCCATCAACAAAAGAATTCTTTTCAAGAACTCCTTTGAGCTTTCAAAAAACTGATCAAAATACACCTTTTCGATTGCATTGTTCTGAAAAATACCCAGCAATTGATTGATCTCCATGATCATCCCTCCCACTTTTACCTATTATATCAAAAGTACCAGTACCTTTCATTAGTCCTTCACAAATCCATGGTAAAATAAAATTGGAGGGAACAATGAATAAAATTTTATTAATCGATGATGAAAAAAAACTAATGGAAGTTTTGGTCGCTTATGTGAAGCAATCCGGATTTATACCGATACCCGCCTATACCGGAACAGAAGCCCTCAAACTCTTCCACGATGAAAAACCCGCTCTTATTGTTTTAGATCTTATGCTCCCTGATTTAAACGGTGAAGATCTCTGTCGACAGATTCGCCTAGTCTCCTCAGTTCCAATCATTATGTTGACCGCCAAAGGACAACTAGAGAATCGTTTAACCGGGCTTCAACTGGGTGCTGACGATTACTTGGTAAAACCAATCAGTCCTAAAGAATTGATCCTTCGTATCCAAAACCTCCTTCGGCGCAGCCAGTTCGGCACACCCTTGGGAACAATTTTTCTATCGAAAGACTTTTGGATTGACCTGGAAGCGGAACAAGTTTTCAAGAATAATCAAGAGATCCATTTGACACCGATTGAATTTCAACTCCTCTCTTTTCTTATTCGAAATCCAAATAGGCCTCTCCGTCGCAGCTTAATCATTGAAAAAGCATTAGGTTATGACTACGAAGGAGACGAAAGAACCATTGATGTTCACATCAAAAACCTTCGCAAGAAACTTGAAGATGATCCAAAATCTCCAAAACTGCTTGTTACGGTCTTCGGAAAAGGCTATCGATTTGAGGTGACGCCATCATGAAGAAAAATTTTTCTTTTTCTAGAATCCTTTTTAGCGCATTTTTGCTCATTGCCATCATCATTCTATCGAGCGCATTGATTCTTGAACACTCTATTTTTACGCAAACTTTCGGGGATTACCTGCAAGATCAATCCATCTCAGAAGATCTTGACTGGGTCTCCTTTATCGAAACTTCCCTTGCTGCAGGAAATGATCCTACTCTCAATCTTCAACGGGCGGCTATGATGAATGATCTTCGGTTCACTTTTCTGGATGAATCGGGAACTATTGTCGGCTTGATCGACTCGAGCTCTATGGGTATGGGACATATGCAAGGCGACACTCTTAACCTGATTGACAGAGAATACCCCCTGGAAAACACTATTTTTGCAAAGGTTCGGATCGGACGTCCTGAAACAGCGATTCTTTCCTTGCCGGAAGCAAGCTTCCGAAAAAATCTGAATCAAGGGTATCTGCTGATTGGCATTTTCAGTTTCCTTCTTGCAGGAGTCATCGCCTACTGGCTGAGTCAACGGGTTTCAAAGCCCATTCAGTCTTTGGAACATTATGCAAACTCCATTGCAAACCAAAATTGGGACGAACAACCCCCAGCATCAAGTTCATTGAAAGAGGTGTCTTCTCTTCGTGAGTCCTTGATTCATTTATCGTCTCGCTTAAAGGCTCAAAATGACTTGAGGCAGCAATTGACCACCAACATGTCCCATGAACTGAGAACCCCCTTGAACGTCCTCTTGAATCAAATCGAAGCTATTCACGATGGCATCCTCCCCTTAACACCGGAGCGAAGCAACTCCTTAATTCAGGAAGTGCATCGGCTAAGCCGAATGGTTTCCCAAATTGAACACCTAAACAATCTTGAACAAAAAATAGAAAAGCGTTTCGAGCCTGTCAATCTGGCTGTTGTCCTGCATGAATTGGCAGAGGCATATCGCCCTTTGTTCGAAGAGCGCAAGATTCTATTCGAGATTGATTCTCCAGATTCTCTTGTCATCAATACGCAGGAAGACACAATCCGGCAAATCCTTTTCAATCTATTGGAGAATGCCTTGCGCTATACATCCGAATCCGGGCACGTGCACGTTTCTGCAAAAAAAGAAAATCAAGAAATCCAAATTACCATTCACGACAATGGCATCGGCATTCCAGAAGAAGCGCTGCCTCATATCTTCGACCGCTTTTACCGAGTAGATCCCGCTAGAGCCAAGGAAACCGGTGGGTCCGGTTTAGGCTTGTCAATCGTCAAGGAATTGTTGCAGACGATAAACGGCACCATCACTTGTGAAAGCCAAATTCATATAGGCACCAAATTTACGATTCGTCTCCCCATCAAATCTCTTCACTAAATTTTCATATCTGTCCTTTATACTGATTGTAAAGGAGGGGATTTCATGATGTTTTTATGGCTCTTTGTAATCGGTGGAATCATCTGGTATTTGACTGTCAAAGGTTCTCCACCCCGAAACAATAATGGGTATCGATCATCTCAGGCCAAAGAAATTCTCGATCAGCGCTTTGCAAAGGGTGAAATCGATGAATCCACCTACCAGAAAATGAAGATTCGACTTGAGGAGGAAGAAAGATGAAAAAATGGGTAATTATTGCATTGATTATTGCTTTAGCTTCCGTTCCGTTCGTATCGGCTTTTGCCGATGAGATCCAAAGCAACGAGCAGGAACAACGGTTTTTACTTCGCATGGAAAGCAATCGAGAGTATATTCAAAAATTGCTTGATGCCAAATTGATTACAGAAACAGAAGCGGAAGAACGACTCGCCTTTTTAGACGAGCGAATTGCGGATGTCATGGAAAATGGCTTTGAAACCTCTCGATTCGGTACCCATCATGGTGCCGATTATAACCGAGGCGATCAAAGCTTCAATGGCTACAGCGGCATGCACGGTCGTGGCGGTCGAGCTTTCGGCGGCTATGGCGGAGGATTTTGTCACTAAATGCAAAAGGCGCCCTAACGGGCGCCTTTCTACTGCACTTTTTCATAATAGAGTCGCGTGCGATTTGTTTCTCGGGTTGAATCTCCGGAACGAACTTGAATACGAAAAATTCCCGGCTGCATGGAAGTCCAATTCCACTCAAAGTCTTGATCAATTTCCATTCGTTCATCGTAAATCGTCACAAACTCCGAACCTTGCCATGCCTCAACCAAAAAATCCACCCACTCGTCTTCCGTCGTTCCCTTAATTGTCATGGGTTCT
The DNA here is from genome assembly GCA_036323355.1 of Gottschalkiaceae bacterium SANA. Lineage (GTDB taxonomy): Bacteria > Bacillota > Clostridia > Tissierellales > GPF-1 > GPF-1. Next base: position 3,462,490 of record AP028876.1, read on the forward strand.
TGACCTTTTGTATAGAACAACTCAGGAGATTCCAGCGTAAACGTTTCCCAAGGTCCCGATTGCCCAATGTGTATCTCTCCACTCTCTCCATGAAATTCCAAGTTAAGCGGATAAATGCCAAGCGGTCTTTCCTGAAAATACACCCATGCATCCCCCGTCCATGCTGTACCAGGAGTCAAAACCGCGCTTCGAAACTCCAAGGTATAGAGCCATCCCTGACCCCGAAAGAAAGAATCAAACCGCTCTTGTTCTTTTTTTTGATTGGTCACTCGGATTCCCGGTGAGTCATCCAAAACCTCTTGATTACCCGCCTCTGGCTGCACCCTCAGCGTGAGAACCGCTTCATCTCCTTTGCTCTCTACCTGAATTTGATCCGGCAGACTCCATCCCCATTCAATCAGGGTCAATTCTCTTGATTCCGGATCCCACCAACTCTGCAGGCCGAACAAGGCCTCCGCATCCCACTGCGAGACCATCCAATTTTTATCCTCAAATTGTAGGGGTTTTTTTAGCTTATAAGGCGGACCGTGCTCTCCCAAAAATATCCGCTGAACATTGCCTTCATCAAATTGGTATTGCAGATTTCCCTTTTCAATCGACTTCCCATCACTCGTTGAACAAGTCCAGCCGAACCGATCCGCAATCTTGGACAAATCAAAATACGGAACGCCTTCAACGTATCGTCCAATCTCATCTTGCTCATTGAAAATTTCTTCCTCACCAAATTCAAAAGCAAGCTTTGTTTCCACAAAATAGGTCCCCAGAGCCTGTGCCGTTTCCGGCTCCCCATTATCCACCAAAACCATTTCTGGAGCATCTTGGATCGTTTGTTCCTCTTCTATGGGTGTGGGTGCCTGATCTGTACTGCTGTCAGACGCGTCTTTGCATCCACAAAAAAGGAGAACAACTAAACAAATCCAGATTAAAACTTTAATCTTATCCATCGAACTCCCTCCTTTTTCCCATTCTAACATAAAAAGAAGGGGCATATACCCCTTCAATGGTTAAACCCTATATTTTATTGAACTGCTATTTCTTCTATTTTTTCATTTCTCTCGATCCCGGTTTCACCAATTCGATCTCGCCTGCCTTGCAAAGTGGACACTCATTCGGTTCATAAGATTCAATGGCCAATTCAATCGCCGCATAGACTGGAAAATCCAAATCAAATCCTGCGGGTCTCCTGTCAGCAATACATGCCAAACCAACCACAAGGCCGCCCAACTTTTCCAAGGCCTTTTTCGTCTCGACCGTCGATTTGCCTGTCGTTACAACATCCTCAGCAATGATGATCCTGGCACCCGGTTTCAGTTGAAATCCGCGTCTAAGTTGCATCTCTCCGTCTTTTCTTTCCGTAAATAATGCTTCTTTGCCACATTGTCGACCCAACTCGTAGGCAACAATCACGCCGCCCATGGCAGGTCCTACAATCACATCCACCTCAAGCTCGTTTACCATCTTGGCAACTGGCTCCAAAACCTTGGCTGCTTGATCTGGAAAACGTAAGACCTTTGCGCATTGTACATATTCACCGGAATGCCGTCCTGAAGACAATAGGAAATGTCCCTCTAAAAATGCTTCCGTTTCCTTTAAAATTGCTTTGATATCGTTCATCATTTGCCTCCTTTAGACAATTCCAATAATCTCTTCAAGTGATTGGACCCCTTCTTTTTCCATCCACATTTCTAACTCGGTTGGAATTTGAAAGATCTGATCCGGATTTGTAAAAAATGCGGTTCCAATTTGTACGGCACTTGCGCCAGCCATCAGAAACTGTATGACTTCATCGGCATTGCTAATACCGCCCATCCCGACAATCGGAATGTTCACTGCCTTGGCCGTTTGATGGACCATGCGAAGGGCAATCGGTCGAATCGCAGGTCCAGAAAGCCCTGCATAGGTATTATTAAATACAATTTCTCGTGACTTAGTGTCAATCGCCATGGCTTGCACCGTGTTGATCAAGCTGATGGCATCGGCACCTCCCGCTTGGCAGGCCTTGGCAATTTCGCCAATATTTCCTACGTTCGGAGACAGCTTCACCATCAGACGCTTCTGAGTCGTCATGCGAACTGCACGAGTAATCCGCTCCGCACTTTTTGCTTCCGTACCAAAGGCCATACCGCCCGCTTTGACATTCGGACAAGAAATGTTCAATTCCAAAATATCATAATCGCAATGTTCCAATCTTCGAATACCTTCCAAATAAGTTTCCAGGGTGCTTCCCCCCAGATTCACCACAGAAATCAGGTTTCGATCTTGAATGCGTGGCCAGATCTTCCTAGCAAAGGCATCAACACCTGGATTTTCTAGACCAACGCTGTTCATCATCCCTGCTGGTGTTTCCCACACACGAATGCCGTCATTGCCATCTCGTGGATCCAAGGTGAGTCCCTTGTAGCTGATCCCGCCTAGCTTTTCAATATCGTAGTGTTCCGCATATTCCTCGCCAAAACCAAAGGTACCGGATGCCGCAATGATGGGGTTCTTCAGTTCCAGATCAAGAAATTTTATCTTCGTCTTCATAAAAAATTTCCTCCCCTTCAAATACTGGACCATCCTTGCAGGTCTTTTTGTTGCCACTTTTCGTTTTGCAGGTACAGACCAGACAAGCGCCAATACCACATGCCATTCGCTTTTCTATGGAAACATAGCTTGGAATTCCCGCTTGGTGCGCCATCTTAACCACGGCTTCCATCATGGGATGGGGGCCACAGGTAAGAACTGCATCATAATCTCTGATATTTAATCCGTTCGTCACAAGACCCCCAACCACAAATTGCGTATTGGTAGCGGCTTGATTGAATTCTTTTTCCAAATAGATTTTTTCTGCAAAACCCAATCGCAAATCAACCTCTTGTCCTTTTGCCTTTAAGACTTTTGCCGTTGCGTGGAGCGGTGCATTGCCAAGGCCTCCACCAATCAACAAGATCTTCCCTTCTACTTCCGGGAATCCATTCCCGAAAGGACCCTGAAGCTGGAGTTTGTCGTTCACCTTTAGTTTCGCTAAAATCTCTGTCCCTTTTCCAACAATCTTGAAGACAAATTCAACCTTTCCTTCACTATAATCAAATACACTGATAGGCCTGCCCAAAAGCGGCGCTTCCTGCCATGCTCGCAGCAAGTAGAATTGTCCGGGGTTTGGCCTTGTTTCTGTCGCAACCGTCAAATGGACGATTGCTTCACCCACCTCTTGAATCGATAGGACATTTCCTGCCGTCCCGTCTACACCCATTGCAAGATCTCCTCTCGCATGGCTTCTGTCTTGGCTTGAATCACCTTGGCAAAATCAGCGCCCTCTTCCACACCCTGATGGGCGGTAATGAGTCCTCTGGAAGAATTGACCACCATACAGCGGGATTTCGTCAACACCCTTGCCAAGTCTTTCCCTGTTCCACCCTGTGCGCCGTATCCCGGCACAAGGAAGAAGGTGTGAGGCATAACCGCTTGAATCTCTTCAAAGGCTTCAGGCGCTGTTAATCCAACAACCGCGCCGATGGCATTGAAATTCCCTTGGCGAGGCAGTCTTCCACCCCATTCTTCAATCTTGCGAGCCACTTCCAGATAAAGCGGTCCTTGATCCGTCTTTAACTCTTGAAAATCAACCGCCGATGGATTCGAGGTCCGCAAAAGGGCAAAAAGTCCTTTGCCCTGCTCTTCTATGTGTGGGAAGTATGGTGTAATCGCATCCTCTCCCATATAAGCATTCACGGTCATAATATCCGACTCAAAGTCTCCACTAAAATGGCCTTGGGCATACATGCCCGCAGTGGATGCAATATCGCCACGCTTCACATCGGCAACCACGATATTTCCCCGTTCTCTCGCAAATTCAAGGGTTCTCGCATAGGCTCTAAGTCCTTCTAAACCAAGGGCTTCATAGCAAGCAATCTGCACCTTGAAGCAGGCAACAGCCTCTTCTGTATGCAAAATAATTTCTTTATTAAATTGAAAGATTTTTTCTTCTCTCGATAATCCTTTGTCATTCTTTAATATCTCAGGCAAATAGGCTTCTCGAACATCAAGGCCCAAACAAACCGGACCCTTTTCCTCACTTCTAATGGCTAATTCATGCATTTTCATCAATTCGTTCTCCCTTCCGGATCGTTTGCTCGATCACACCCAAGACCTTATCGCCTACAAAAGGCGTATTATCTGATTTTGAATAGAATGTATTTAGGATCCGTGGCTGGTCTGGACGTAGAAACACGAAATTCGCTTCCTTACCAACTTCCAGCCTTCCTTCAGCATTTCTTCTGTCAGCGCCCAAGATTGCAGCAGGATTCGCGCTCATCCATTTGCTGATCTCGCATAAGGATGCATCCGGTAGCGCCGTTCTAACCAGTGAGAATGCTGCATCATAGCCAGTAATTCCCGGTGATCCCGCAGCCTTGTCTTCTTCCGTGTGCGGCGCATGATCTGTCGCGACACAATCGATGCTACCGTCTTTCAAACCATCCATCAAGGCCTGTCGATCTACTTCAGTGCCAAAGGGCGGATTCACCCGATATGTTTCGTTGGCGCAGTATAAATGATGAGGTGTTACCTCGCAGGTCACTTTCACTCCTCTTTTTTTCGCCGATCGAATCAGATCAACCGACTCTTTTGTACTGACATGACAAATATGAAGATTGCCGCCAACCGCCTCAGCCAACAAAAGATCTCGACGGATCATTTCCTCTTCCGGTTCCTGATGAACCATGAGTAAAAAATCATGCTTTAGTGAGTCCTCCAAGGCTTTGACCATAACACTTGGGCGATCAATGGGTTTGCCATCATTGGAAAAGAGTCGAGTCAGTGGGCGAATCGCAGTATAGTCTACCGGACTTTCTCCGAATCCGATTGTAAGAGCTGAAACCTGCAGGTATTCTGCTTGCCCAAGCCTCCGTGCCTTTTCCTGGTTGGCCTGAATCAGTTCCGCCTCATCGCAAATCGGCGTCGTATTGGCCATGGCAACCACCAGACCGAAACCGCCCTTTGCAGCGGATTGAATGCCGGATTGTATGGTTTCTTTTCGTTCCTGTCCCGGCTCTCGAAAATGACCGTGAAGATCGATAAAGGATGGCATGCAGGTAAGTCCCCATCCATCAAAATCCCCTTCTTCACTCTCCTTTCTAATGGATGAGCGGAGCACAATTTTTTCGATTTTTCCTTCTTCGTTAACCCACAAGTCTCCAAATGAGTCTACATTTGCATCCACAAGATGCAAATTTATATATTTCTTCATCCCAAATCTCCTTCCACAAATTGCGTTGGAGAATCGCAGTAACTGCATCGGTATGTTTTATTCTCTTCGTTTGCCAGATAAAATACTGGCGCATCCACCTTTTCGTATTGGGTAATACATCGGGGGTTTTTGCATTTTAGAATGCCCTCTACGCGTTTGGGCAAGGCTAGGCGAATCTTCTTTGTTCGATTTCCATTGTCGATCACATTGATCGTCGCATGAGGATCAATCAACCCCAAGACTTCCAGGTCCAAGTTAATGTGATTCTCGATTTTAATCACATCTTTCTTGCCCATTTTTTGACTGGGCACATTTCGCATAAGAATAACCACGTCATTTAGTTCATCGAGCTTCAGCTGTCGAAAGATTCGATAACCGCTGCCGGCTGCAATATGATCGATGACCAATCCTTTTTTGAGCTTCGATACATTAATCATTTTCAATCACCCCCAAGACTTTCATCAGTAAAGCCATTCGTACAATCATTCCATAATGAGCCTGTTCAAAATACTTGGCTCTTGGGTCTTGATCAACCTCTACCGAGATTTCATTGACACGCGGCAGGGGATGAAGAATCATCGCATCCGGTTTTGCCTTTTCCATCTTGGCTGCATCAAGAATGTAAATATCCTTCAATCGAAGGTACTCTTCTTCCGATACAAAGCGTTCCCTTTGCACCCGTGACATATACAGAATATCTAGTTGGCCCATGACGGCTTCCATATTTTTCGTTTCTTCAAAACTTGCATGGGTGATTTCATCCTTCACATAGCTTGGCAATTGCAACTCATCGGGAGAGATAAAGACAAATTGAATGCCATCATATCGATTCATGGCGCGGATCAAAGAGTGAATGGTGCGTCCGAATTTCAAGTCTCCGCACACCCCGATGGTCAGGTTTTCAAGTCTGCCTTTTTCCTGTCGAATAGTCAAAAGATCCGTCAGGGTTTGGGTTGGATGCTGATGCCCGCCATCACCGGCATTGATCAATGGCTTGTTGGAAGACTCCGACGCCAGCTTTGCAGAACCCTCTCGCGGGTGTCGCATAACAATCGCATCTGCATAGGCGCAGATGGTTCGAATCGTATCCGACAGGGTTTCACCCTTGGCTGCTGAAGATGCATTGGGATCATCAAAACCAATAATGGATCCGCCCAAACGCAACATGGCTGCTTCAAAAGAAAAGCGAGTTCGTGTGGATGGTTCGTAAAACAGCGTTGCCAATAATTTCCCTTTGCATACATCCGCGTAGGTTTCTGGTGACGCAATTATTTTCTCTGCCAATTGGAAGATTGCCTCCAATTCCTCTACCGAAAAATCTCTTGGTTCTATCAAATGTCTGCCAATCATAAAATCCTCCTTCTTTGCCTCTCAGGGCAAAATTAAAAATGGATAAAAAAAGACCTTCCTTGAAAATCAAGAAAGGTCGTAAATAGCCGCAAATAAATAGTATTTTCCTAATGCGTCAACCTTTCCAGTCTCTCGTACTGATTTAAAGATTCACTTACTGCGGTAATCATATCTCAATTGGATCATTTCTGTCAACCGAAATCTCCCTTTTTTACGGAATTTTTCGTCTCATTAAATACTCATGCATTTCTTCTCTTGGATTCTCGATTTGATGAGAAAAATGAAAGCCTGCTTTCTCATAAGCACGAATCGCCCGTTTATTTTCTGGTTCTGGTCCAATCACAGCAATCTTCTCCGAAAAATAAATTGGAAGTACCTCTTCCACAAACACTTTCAACATCTTACTCCCAAGCCCTTTGTTGACCCGCTCAGAGTCTCCAATAAACAGATCAATTCCTACACTATCCCTAATTCCCACCTGAGTCGCATATGCCAGATAATCGCTTATGGAATAAGCTTGCAAAAAACCAATCGCTTCTCCATCCAAAATCGCAATCCTTGTAAGCTTTGGTGATGTCCCTTTCACACAAGGCAAGTATTTTTCTTCGATTCGAGCCAGATTAATACTCCCCTTTGTATACCAACGTTTCACTTCATCATTATTCATCCATTGGAACAGCAGGGGAAAATCTCCTTGTTCAAGTTTTCGAAATCTCCAATTCATAAAACACCTAGATATGTTTCACGCGTCCTACATACTTCTCATAGAGCGCATCATTATTAAAGCCATCAACATTTTGGCTGGCAAATACCGGAAGTGAATGACCCTCTGCCGCCAAAGCCATCATCGCTTCATTAACAATCACATTAATGGTTGCTACCCCAGAAATCGTTGAACCTGGTGCAGTAGGCACTCCACCGACCTCCATCATCGCATCGCCAAACGGCACACAAGAATCAATCACAAGATCTGCACATTCAAATAATCGCTTTCCACTTGGATGGCGGCTCGTAATTTGCTCGGATTGCTTCAAATTTGTCAAAGCAATTACCTTCAATCCCTCTTTCTGTGCACGCATAGCCATTTCAATCGGCATCGCGTTTCTACCAGAGTTTGAAATAATAATCATAATATCACCCGAACGAATATCATATTGGTCATAGAGAATATCCGCTAGACCTGGTAATTTCTCAAGAGCGCCACTTCGTCTTGCCCCATTTGATGTCAATACATCCGGATCCAACATGGCATTAACATTGGCTAAACCTCCGGCACGAACAAACATTTCAATCCCAATCATATGTGAATGTCCCGTTCCAAATACGTGAATCATCCGATCTTCCCGAATATTGTCCGCAACCCACTCTGCTGCCAATTTCATCTGTTCACCTTGTTCTTGATCAATTTTTTCTAACAATGCAATTGCATGTTTCATATAAGTAAAATTTGCCATTTTTCATTCCTCCACTTTGCTCTTCATCCAATAAGTTATTCCCCTTTTCGAAAAAGACTGTTTTCTGCATGAATTTATGACAAGCATATCTTTGACATAACTCTCTATCGATCTAGGGTGATTTCGTATCGATACCGATCGCTCCGGTACACCGTCTTGGTATACTCAATAATCTTTCCGCTCTTCACAAAAGTTGTCCGTCTAAATAACAATCCCAAAGCCTTCTCTTCCTGATTCAAGAGTTCAGAATCATAATCGTTGATAATTAACGGTTCTATCGTTTGCTTGGCATAAGCCAATGTAAAACCATATTGCTTCTCAACCAGAGTATAGAACGACTTGTTATCAATCATCTCTCCTGTCAAATCCGGAAAGAGCGCCTTGGGAACATGGATACTCTCAATGCTAATTGGCTCTCCATCGGATGTACGCAAGCGGCGTGCCTTGATAATCAAGCTCCCCTCCGGGATCTGAAGACGCTGTGCGTAAATCTTGGTGGCGGGTTTGACTTCAAAATCAAGAAGCCTGGTTTCCGTCCGCTTGCCACGACTCTTGTTGTCTTCCGTAAATCCAACGAGTTTCGAAATTGGCTGATTGATCTTTGGCTCCGCGACAAAAGAACCCCTTCCCTGTTCTCGATAAATGACACCTTCGTTAACCAACACATCGATGGCCTTCCTCGCTGTCATTCGACTGATCCCATGGATCTCGCACAATTCCCGTTCCGGTGGAATTGGATCTCCTGCCTGAAGCTCCATGTTGTCAATCATTTCCAAGATTATATCCTTCAATTGATAGTATAAGGGGATCGGGTTTTCTTTCTGTACCTTTCGCATCGGTTCCTCTCTTCCCGCTTACGAATTCCAACGACCTTCATAAGCTTCTAGTATTTTTTTGTTATGTTCATCTGCACCAGCCACATTATAACTGATTAAAACCGGTGGGACTTGATCATACTCTACCAATCGTTGATAGATTTCAGCCGTCAAAGCTTGAGCAATATAGGCGCCTGTAATGGATGAGATCGAACAAACCTTCATGGGCAGGTCTTCGACTTCCAATAACGCATCACCCGTTGGCCCACAGTTATCAATAACAAGATCGCCCAATTCAAACAACCGCTTGCCACAGGAATGTCGACTCTCAACTGATTGTGTATGTTCCATGCTGGTTACTGCAATAACAGGAAGTCCCATTTCCTTTGCTTTCAGGGTCATATCCAAGATTAAACCATTTCGACCTGAATTCGATACAATAATGAAAGCATCTTCCTTTTGTATATTATACAATCCCCAGAAGGTATCTGCCACTCCTTCTCTTCTTTCAAATTTTCCATCTGTAAATTCTTCATGGGTATATGCGCCCCTCAGCACAAGATCTTGGTTAACAATTCGGTGCATGGGTACCAATCCACCAGCTCGGCAGCTCAATTCCATTGCGAAACAAGCAGAATGTCCACTCCCATAAATATGAATCACACCGCCTTTGTTGATGCGTTCCGCTAGCAATTTCGCTGCTTCTTCGATTACACCCATTTGCGTCTCTTCAATACGATTGACACGCTTCTTTGCTGCCTCTAGAAAACTCTTTGCATTCACCATTTTCTCCACCCCCTAGGCGTTCCAGCGACCGTCATATCGGGCGCAAACTTGATCATTGTGGACATCCGCCCCGTTCACATTGGCACTGATTAAAATCGGTGGCGTAGAGCCCGTCTGCTTCAAGTCTTTAAAAATTTCAGCTGTCAGCATCTGCGCAATATACGCACCTGTAATCGAGGAAATTGAACAAACTTTTATCCCATTACCAACTTCGATCAATGCATCCCCTTCGGGTCCGCAATTGTCGATCACCCAAGGTGTCATTTCATACAACTTCTTACCGCTTTCATGGCGAGATTCCTGGGCCTGACTATGCTCCATGCTGGTAACAACAATTAAGCGATGTCCTTTTGCTTTAATGATCGTTGCCAGTTCCATAATGGTCGGATTGATTCCAGAATTCGAAACCAAAATAAAAGCATCCTTGGGCTCCACTCGATATAGATCCCACAATTGATGAGCAATTTCTGGTGTTCTCTCGATCATCGGGTCTTTCAGTTTCTCTGGATCCAATTTCCCGCGCAGAGCAAGGTCTTGAATACTCATGCGATGCATGGGAACCAATCCACCGGCACGAAATACCAGCTCCATGGCAAAACACTCAGAATGGCCGGTACCAAAAATATGAATGACACCATCCTCTTCAATCACACGGGCAAGTTCTTTCCCCGTTTCAATGATTGCATCCCACTGCGATGTGACTAGCTTTTCTACCCGTTCTTCCGATGCACGAAAAAACACTTCTCCTGACAGTTTCATAAGTCTCCCCCATTTCTTTCACTTGTTATGTTGATAGTACAACTACTCCGATAAAGTGCTACACATTTCCAACAAAATACGTCCTTCTTCTTCTACCCTTTCTGCAATTCCTGGAGCAAATCGACATGATAAGGCTTCATATCCACCCTCTTCAAAGGCCTGTCGATCAGGAAAATACCCCACGATTCCATTGGTATATCCCACAATCCCCGTGATCGCGTAAGGCGACTCTTTCATTAGTCCAGCTGCCGGTCCAGAAAACCATTCCCCATTAACAAAGATCAAGGAACCCTTACCAATATTGATGGCAGCCACTCTTACCGTATGATCCAGCTCATTCAGTACTTGGCTAAGCATTTTTTGAACATATGCACCTTGAAGCTGCGTGTGCACAAGACGCAATTGCGAAGGTTCAGCACCCTTTTGCTTCAGTTTCTCTTCTTTATCAGATGCTTCTTCAATCATCTGATTCAAGGTATCCACCGATGGAAGCTCCCTTACTTTTGGATTTATTTCCCGGGTAAAAATCGAGAACGATTTTTCCTGATGATAGTCCATGTCTTCTAATGCTTCACTCACCTGATCTGCCAATAATTTCCCCAATCGCTCCATCTCATTAAAGCTTTGTTCTTTTCGAACAAACCGCGTGCTGACATCACCGGCCGCACCATTAACAAAGAGAAACTCTCCAGGCTTCGATTTTTCCAAAATACGAATCGCAGCACCTGGATATTCCGCCGATATTTCTAGATTTTCTGCAGAGAGTACCGTCGGATGGCAGTTGTAATTGATAATCGTTGCAAGAGGCTTATCTTCAAGATCAACAAAAGACAAAAGGGTCAATACAACATCACCTTCGTGATCTCCACTTCGCCGACTTCTACCAACACCTGAAAATTTTGTCTGACTCCAACCAGTCTTAACGGCTTGCTTTTGTGCACAAGCCGCACTAGCTGTTGCAAGGGCTGCCTCTTTCACCTGCTGAAAATAATCGTCACTCACCTTCCCGAAGGTATCTTGTTCAATAAAAAGGGGAGCAGAATGTGTATGTGTAGTTGCCAGTAAAACATTCTCAAGTTTCATTTGCAAGGCTTGAGCAATTTCCTTTTGCATAGGCTGATAATAGGCATCATCCATCATTAACAAGTCAAAGGCAAGCAATATGCATTGCTTGCCATCAGCTTTCAGATAAGATGCCCGCACAAATAGATCATCGTGCACACCCCTTGCCTCTCCTTGACGGTCGGCATAGCCGCCTAAAGATATTGGTAGTTGGGGTGTGATGCATGATTTTGAAAATCCAAATTCGAGCATTCTTAACTCCCCCTATAATCCTTTAGCATCCATCAATTTCACAAAGTCCTGCTTGGGATTAGAAGGCATCATTTGAGTTGTCAACGAGCCACCATTCAATTCAGCAATTTTTCGATAAACAGATGCATCCTCTTTTGTGACTGCAATCGATTTTGTTACCATTTCATACTTGGTTCCCGGCAATGGTGCTTGATTGCCCATATTCACTTCAACAGGTCGAATACCTGCTTCCATTAACGCCAAGGCATCTGTACCAAATTTAGCAACAATCATAATCTTCGTCTTTTCATTTTCTTGGATAAACTTGATAGCATCTTCAATACTCAGCACCAAGGTTTTTACACCTCGAGCCGCCATCGGAAGCATCACCGTTTGGATCGGGTCCTTTGATACCTTATCATTCACGACCATAATCAAGTCTGCATTAATTTGTCCAACCCAGGTTGTTGTTACTTGACCGTGAATCAATCGATTGTCAATTCTCATATGCTTTACCATTATTTCACCCCCAAAATTGTTCTTATATCCATAATACCACTTTTCCCTGCTTCCATAACATGCTCAATTAAAGATTCCGAAAATTCGAATCGCATGCCCAATAATTCTAGAAGCATCGGTAGGCTCATTCCCGTAATTACTGGAACACCCTCTTTTGCCAAATACGCGGACGCATTAGAAGGAGAGCCCCCCATTAAATCAACCATTAAGATAACCCCGTCTCCAGTATCAACCTTTTTTGCAACTTCTCTCATTTTTTCCGCTAATAATAGCGGATCATCCTGCGGATTTAAAGCAAGAGCTTGGATTTGTTCTTGTTCTCCCATAATCATTTGAGCGGACTCCAACATTCCCTTTGCCATTCCACCATGGCTTGCTAAAATAATTCCTACCATTTTATCCTCCAAAAATTCTTTATATAAGAAACTCCCTTTACGGCTTGCGTAAAGGGAGCAACCAACTACCTTTTTACAGCACTCCAACTATCGAGCCGACAAATGCGACAACGATCAATGCAAGCAATGTTTTCAAAGGAGAGAATTTTTTGCTTGTGAGTAACCAGTAACTGAAACCAACGAGCAGCAACGGAATCATATAAGGTAGGATTCCATCCAGTACATCTTGCATCGCGATGACCTTTTCGCCACCTTCAAATGCTTTTGTGTAAGCCAAAGGCGTCTTCACTCTTGCCATAATTGATGGAACAAATCCACCGATAACAACAAGACCCAAAATTGTTGCAATTTCAGTCACCTTGTTAATGATGCCTTCGCCAACCATTTCACCAATTAAGCCAATCGACTTCTTATATCCCCAATTAAATAATGGGAATCGAATAGCGAACCAGAAGAATTGTGCGATAAACATTAAAATTGGACCAAAAACACTTCCCTCAGCTGCCAATCCGGCTGCAATTACACCGATGATTGGTCGCATCAATACAGATTGAAGGGTATCACCGATACCAGCAAGAGGTCCCATTAAGCCGATTTTAATGCTTTCGGCTGCGTCTGTTGCATAGCTTTCCTCTAAGGCCGTTGCCGCACCAAAAACGATTGCAGACATAGATGGATGTGTATTGTAGAATTGCATATGACGTTGAACAGCTGCAACTCGCTCTTCATTTGTATCATACAATTTCTCAAATGCCGGGATCAAAGAATATGCGAATCCCAAGGCTTGCATACGTTCATAGTTCCATGACCATTGAAGTGAAATATTATGGCGCAAAGCCATCTTTCTCAGGGTCGCTTGATCTAGCTTTCTCTCATTAGACATTCGCTACACCCCCTCTGTTTTTTGTAATAATGAAGGCTAATGCCAAACCAATAAATGCCAAACCTAATGTTGGAACTCCAAGGTATGCAAATAATGCATAGCCAATTAGTGCATATGGCCAGTTTTTGTTCAAGTTCATCATAGAAAGCAGAAGCGCAAAACCTAAAGCGGGAAGAACACTACCTGTTACTCTCATTCCATGCATAAACCATGCTGGAATCGCATTAACAACATTGTCAATAACCGCTTGACCGGCTAGTACACCCAAGAAAACTGGAATACCACGAGACAAACCCCAAGGAATGGTACCCATCAGATGCCATTTTTCAAGCGACTTCAAGTTTCCTTTTTCCAAGGCTTGTTCTGCACCATGCATAAAGAAGGTCGTTGTTGCACGCCCCAGTACATCCAATTGCGTCATAAATAAGGCCACCGGGATCGCAATCCCTAAACCGAGCTCTGCTGCGTTTGCACCGCCAGCAGCCGCACCGATTGCAGTACCAATAATTGCAGCTGTATTGAAATCTGGAATTGTTGCACCACCGTAAGTCGCCATGCCCAAAGACATCAACGTTAATGTCGCACCAATTTCAAGACCCAATTTCACATCACCAACAACCAGACCTGTGATAAAACCAGAGACCAACGCTTCCGCAGTTCCCCAGCCTGCCAAGGCTCCGATGATGGAGAAGTATGCCCAGATTCCTAAGATCAGAGCAGTTAAAAATCCATAATCACCCATCCAAATAATTCCTCCTTATGATTTTTATTTCACTTGAGACTTTCCAAGTAAAAGACAACGTTTGCATGTGACTCTTAAAAAAAGGAAGCTTACTTGAGCGCTTCCCGTATATATCCATTTTTGGATTCCAGCCGTTTTTTCGCCTCATCAACTCCGCAATCGCAAAGGATCATAACGATCGCTGTTTTCACATGATAATCGCATTGTTGTAAAACATTTTTTGACATTTCTTCATCAGCATCAGTTGCTTGCATGACAATCCGTTCCGCTCGTGTGTAAAGCTTACTATTGGCAGTTTTAACGTCAACCATTAAATTTCCATACACCTTTCCCAAGCGAACCATTGCTGCGGTAGACAGCATATTCAATACCATTTTTTGAGCAGTACCGGATTTCATCCTTGTCGAACCCGTAATTACTTCTGGTCCTACTTCCACGGCAATCTCAATATCAGCTACTGCGCCAATCGGCGTGTTCTTATTGGTCACTAAAGCAATCGTATCAGCACCTACTTCCTTGGCATAAGCTAATCCCGCTAATACATAAGGCGTTCGACCACTAGCAGCAATTCCAACTAAAATATCCTTACCGGTAAATGAAATGTTTTTCAAATCCTTGACTACTTGCTCTGTGGAGTCTTCTGCATTCTCAACTGAATTTGTGAGGGCATGGCTACCACCTGCTATCAAACCTTGCACCAATGAAGGATCTGTCCCGTATGTTGGCGGACACTCCGATGCATCTAGCACACCCAATCGTCCACTTGTTCCCGCCCCTAAATAGATCAGACGCCCTCCATTTTGAATCGCATGGACTGTTTTATCGACCGCCTCTGCGATAAATGGTAATTCTGACTTCACTGCTAAAGAAACGCCTTGATCTTCTTCATTGATAATTGTTACAATCTCTAAACTATTGCAGATATCAATGTCCATTGTTTTAATATTTCGCTTTTCTGTTGACCAGACCATTACGCCACCTCATATTGATATGTTGTATATACCAATATTAGCAAAGAGGAAAGCGCTTGTCAATCCTCTTTGTGAATTTTAAGATAATTTCTTTTTGGCTTGCTGAAGGGCTTGTTCCTCTTCCGGTGTTAATCGTTCATGAGATTTTCCTGCTTCAATCGATTTAAAGTAGACTGAAGAGCCTTCGGCTCCCATATAGAGACTTGAGAGTAGCCAACCATTTTGCTTTGAATCTAAAACAGCCAAAGAAAAACTTAATTCGCGGCCACCATTCTCAAAGGCACGATAGGTTACAATCCCACGATGTTGCAAGGCGCCATTCAAATTTTCCTGTAAATCGCGATCCTTTTTACGCAATGCATAAATTGCTCCATCCACCACCTGATTCCATCGTTGTTGTTTATCAAGAATTTCAATAAAACTGGCTTCCGATTCCGGAAGAATTTGTTGAATCATACGCTGAGTTTTCCGCAGTTTCATCCATAAAATAATTACAATTATCATGAAGACAATCACTATTACGCCAGTTCCTGCCATCCATAAATTACCATACACTTGAAAAAAAGTTTCCATATACACTCCTAAGTCATTTTTTGTATCGCAAGGATCCCCTCTAGCAAGCGATCAATTTCTTCTCTCACATTAAATGCACCAATACTCACACGTAAGGCACCCTGTCCAAGCGTTCCCATTCTTTTATGAATCAAGGGCGCACAATGCAACCCACCACGGGTGACGATCTCAAACTTATCATCCAAAACATAACTGATTTCGGCAGAATCCAAATCTCCAATGTTAAAGGAGACTACCGGTACACGTGGTTGGCCAATTGCTGGACCATAAATTTCTACCCCCGGAATTTTATCCAGTCCCTTCATCAATACCTGTACCAATTCATACTCCTGAATATATAATTTATCCTGTCCCCTTGATTGAACAAAGTCTAAACCCATTTGCAAGCCTAAAATCCCAGGTGTATTCAAAGTACCCGATTCAAATCGATCCGGCATCACATCCGGCTGAATCAGCTCGGACGACCGGCTACCAGTCCCTCCAGTCTTAATCACTGGCAAGCTCTTGGGATCTCGAACATATAGCGCGCCAATCCCTTGAGGACCATATAGACTTTTATGTCCCGTAATGGCCAAAAAATCTATCTTTGTCGTCGCTAAATCAATGGGAATGATGCCAGCAGATTGAGCTGCATCCACCATAAATAACACACCCCTAGCTTTCGTTATGACTGCAACTTCCTCAATTGGCTGAATCGCCCCCGTTACATTAGAAGCATGGGTACAGACGACCAACTTAGTTTGCGGGCAAATTTCTTTCTCAATATCTTTTGGATCGATCCAACCAGAATCGTCCACCGACACATAAGAAACCCTAACGCCACGAGTTTTTGCTAACTCCAGGGGTCGTAAAACTGAATTATGCTCCGTTTCAGTAGCAATTACATGATCTCCATCTTTCAAAAGACCCAAAATCACAAGATTAATGCTTTCTGTTGCATTCGCCGTAAAAATAAAATGCAAAGGATTGATTCCATTGAAAATCTGATTCAAGGATTCTCTCGTTTCATAGATCGCACGATTGGTTCTAAGCCCGAATTCATGTCCCGCACGCCCAGGATTAGCACCATATTTTTTCATTCGATGCCCAATTTCCTGATATAAGATCTCTGGTTTTGGATATGAGGTCGCTGCATTATCAAAATAAATCATTTTTCCACCCTCTCTACCGATTTATTATAGCATATTGCTTTTCATACAAAACAAAAAACCTAGGATTTCTCCTAGGTTTTTTGCTGCTATTCAAGGAACTACTCACGTAGGACTTAAACAACATCAATGCATGTTTATATTAAGGGATTGTAAACTAAGTTAATTGGGAAACAAATTCCCCTCCAGTATATATACTACATCATTAAGAGCAGTCCTGCAACAGCAAAAACACCAAAAATCATGCCCCAAACCTTTTTATCCATGACCATGATCCCTCCTTTTTTATAAAATACTGGTCATTTTTCGGTAAAATCCGAAATTTGATCTTATCATACCACACTATATTTTCTTTGTAAACGTTTTCTCGGTCCTTTTTCTAGTTTTGTTGTTAAATTTTCGTAACATTATTTTTTTTGCCTTTTACCCCACTTTTTGACAAAAAAAAGAGTTGGTTTCCCAACTCAAATTTTCTCTATTTTTCAGTTTTTCCCATCCATTCAATCAAATGTTGAAGATCTTCTCCATTATAAAACTCTAAGCTAATCGTACCCTGGCCGGAAGGAGATGTTTTGATCCGTACCTTTCGGCCAAGGGCATTTTCTAAATCCTCTTCCACTGCTCGAACATGAATGTTTTTTTCCTTATTTATCCTTTTGGGGGATACGATTTGCGCATTCCGCACCCACTTTTCTGTTTGGCGAACGGAAAATCCCCTTTCAATTGATAATTTAGCACCCTTAATTTGTGCATCTTCCGTTTCCAAGCCCAATAAGGCCCGGCCATGTCCCGCACTCAAATCCCCCTTACTCACCCACTCTAAAATGGGCTTGGGTAATTGTAGCAAACGTAAGGTATTGGTTACATGAACACGACTTTTTGTAATCTGGCTAGCGATTGTTTTTTGAGTAAATCCAAATCGATCAATCAGTTCTCGATAGGCATGTGCCTCTTCGATCTGATTCAAGTCTTCACGCTGCAAGTTTTCAATTAAAGCAATCGCAGCAGAATCTTCATCTGAAAAGAAACGTACAATCGCTGGAATCACCTCAAGTCCCGCCATCATAGAGGCACGCCAACGCCGTTCTCCGGCAATCAATTCATAACCGTCATTTCTCTCTCTTACCAGTATCGGCTGTAAAACACCATGAACTCGAATTGATTCCTTTAATTCCAGTAAAGCCGATTCTTCAAAAACACGTCGAGGCTGAGATTGATTGGGTTCAATGGACGAACAGGAAATTTCCACAATTCTCTGTTCCTTCTTCTCGTCAAGTTGAAAATCATCTGCGATCAATGCCGATAATCCTCGTCCTAATCCTCGTTCCTTTTTCATGACTATCTCCTCTCTCGACGCAAAAATTCTTTCCCTAGGTTACGATATGCACGCGCTCCCTTTGAACTCGGATCATATTCAATAACCGATTTGCCATAACTAGGCGCTTCTGCCAAACGTATGTTCCGAGGTATGACCACTTGAAAAACCCGATCTTTAAAATATCGAACCACCTCATCTTTTACCTGAATTGATAGATTGTTCCTCCGGTCGTACATATTAAGGACAACACCCTCGATTTTCAAATTTGGATTCATTGATTTTTTAATCAATTTATACGTTTTCATCAAATGCCCAACACCTTCTAATGCATAATACTCACACTGAATCGGAATCAAAAAGCTTTCGACGGCCACCAACGCATTAATCGTCAGCACCCCTAATGATGGAGGACAATCAATAAAGATGTAGTCATACTCTGTCTTTAGGGGTTCAATTGCTTTTTTTAGTCGATGCTCCCATTGCTCTTGAAAGACCAACTCGATCTCTGCACCTGCCAAATCCATACTCGAAGGAAGCAAGTCCAAATATTTAGTCTCGGTGTGAAGAACGGCTTCTTTTGCAGAAGTTTCGTGAATCAACACATCATAAATCGAATCGGTTACAATGTTTTGATCAATCCCAAGCCCACTCGTCGAGTTTGCCTGTGGATCCATATCAATGATCAAAATTCTTTTTTTTGACTCTGCCAACGCAGCTGCAAGATTAATAATTGTTGTCGTCTTGCCAACGCCGCCTTTTTGATTAAAAATTGCTATCGCTCTTCCCATTTTATACCCTCCAAGGATCATTCTTCTCTATTATACTTGATTCCTTCTATGAAAAACAGAAGAAACCGAGCTTATTGCCCGGGAAATATTTTCAAATTCAATAAAATCTAGTACACTATAACTATAAGGAGGCTTCTATGAAAATTATACATCAATCCTATCCATCGACTGACCTAATAAATGCCTTTCCAAAACAATGGGAGCCATCTTCGATCGTGATTTATGGAGAAGTTGTCGATCTGCTGTCATCGCCCGTACTAGTCGCCTTTGAGTCTAAACCGACTGGATGGCTTAGCTACCGTATCCATTCGCAATATATTGAAATACTTTCTTTATTTGCTAGTAACTCTGAGAGAAATATTGAAGATCACTTACTTCTAGAACTAGAACAGCTGGCAAAAAATCAAAAAGTAGATGAGATTCGAGTCACAACAAGCAATGCAGATCTAAAAGCACTGCAGTTTTACCAACAACATCATTATTCAATAATTCAGATACATCCCCATGCCATCTCTCTGTCTCACGATAAAAAGCTAGACTTCCCGCAACTTATTGATGGCATCAAGGTTCAAGATGAAATTGTTTTGAAAAAGAGCCTGACGAAAGCAATGGATCAGCTCTTCCTACATGAATTGTTTCACGTGAAACATCAATTGATCTTGAAACCCTTGAATCAATTTGATCCTGAGGAATTGATCCCACTATTTTCGAATCAAAAAGTCGTTCGTTATCAAGCCATGAAGCCATTTAAAACCCTTGCAGATGCTCAAGCATATTATACGCATCTACTCTTACAATCTGCACAATATAAGCGAATCGCGCGAGGGATTTTTGTCGATGGAAAATTTGCTGGTATTATTTCGCTCCACCAAATTCATAAAGATCATTGTTTCTTAGGTTATTCGCTGATCCCAGACTATTGGAAACAGGGAATTGCAACAGAGGCTGCAAAAATGATGATTCATATCGCTTTTGATGTTTTACATCTGCGCAGAATTCAAGCCATTACTCATCCCGATAATATTGGCTCCATTCGCGTTTTGGAACGTCTACGCTTTCATCCGGAAGGAACGTTAATTGAATATATATGCAATCCCCGTACAGGATCTTATGAAAACAGAGAATCCCATGCATTGTTGCACAAAAATCATCAATAAAAAAAGTAAAGCATGTTTCACGTGAAACATGCTTTACTTTTTTATTCGAATCACAACTTCAACATACTCATCATGATCAATTTCTTTGTATTCTGTTGCAGCACCCGTATCTTCTATGGTTTTCCATGCGTTTTTTAAGGTGTTCAGGTAAATTCTTGGATTAATCTTCATCTTAATCTTTTGATTCTTAGTTTGCGCTTCCAGTTTCTCCTTCATGCGAATCCGCTCAACCAGATTCTCTGTCGCCTTTACGGTAAGCTGTTTTTTCTCAACTTGATTGATTACTTGCAATTGCAAGGTTTTTTTTGTCAACATCAATAAAGCTCGAGTATGCCGTTCCGTCAGCCCTTTTTCTCTCACTGCATCAAGTACCTCGTCAGAAAGTTTAAGAAGTCTACATTTGTTCGCAACCGCTGATTGACTTTTTCCCATCATTTGAGCGACTTTGGTTTGCGTCATCCTATATTTTTTAATTAACACCTGATATCCCAATGCTTCTTCCAAAAAATTCAACTCTTGCCTTTGTAAGTTTTCGACCATAGCAAGAGCGGCCGAAGTCTGATCCCCTACATCTACGATAATTGCGGGAATTTGCGTTTTCCCTGCAAGTTTAGACGCTCTCAGTCTCCGCTCACCTGCAATCAGAACAAAACGATCACCTTGACGCCGCACATGCACGGGTTGAAAAACCCCATGATTTTGAATTGAATTTGCCAATTCCTCTAGGTGAGAAGAATCAAAATGTGCCCTGGGTTGATCTGGATTTGGTGAGATTTGGCTAATGGAAAGCATATGAATCATAACCTGCTCATTCACGTCTGTACCTCCTTAGATGATCGGCTCTTTTCTTGGCCTTCCAGCCTGTCGCGGATAACTCTTAGGCGTCGACTTAATCTTCTTGATCACAAGAATTCGGTGAGAAAGATCCGTATAGGGAATTTTCACCTCTACCATTTTTTCAATCTGTCCACCCAAAACAAGTAAAGCACGTTTTGCTTCATCAATTTCCTCATCCAGCATAGGACCTTTCAAAGCCAAGAAAAGCCCTCCTAGCTTTACATAAGGCAGACAATACTCCAAGAGAATCGTGAGACGCGCCACAGCACGAGATACGACCAGATCATATTGCTCGCGATACTTCCGATTTTGTGCAAAATCCTCCGCACGGCCATGCAAGGTCTGAATATCTGTCCACTGATTCTCTGTGATCACTTCATCCAAAAATGTTAATCTTTTCTTCAAGCTATCTAGCAAATCAATTCGCAAACTCGGATCAGCAATCTTCATAGGGATTCCAGGGAATCCCCCACCGGTTCCAACATCTAGAACTTTTGTCTTCGATTTTATCGACTCAGTGGCAAAAACACACAGACTATCCAAGAAATGTTTAGTAATCACTTCTTCTGGTTCACGAATTGCAGTTAAATTTACAAGCTTGTTTCGTTCCAGTAGTTGATCTCGAAACCTCATAAATACTTCCACTTGCTTTTCAGACAACTCCACATTCATTGTCCGTGCTCCTGCCACTAAGCGCTCACGATCCTTCATCCTTGTCCCTTCTTTCTTCTTTCTTGTTCAAGATAAACCAACAAGACATTTATATCCGCTGGAGATACGCCGGAAATCCTAGAGGCTTGCCCAACCGATCGAGGTTTCATCGCTGCTAATTTTTGTTGCGCTTCGATCCGCAAACCCTGAATTTTTTCATAGGGAATGGTCTCTGAAAGAAATTTTGTTTCTAAACGCTTAAATTGCTCGATTTGACGTTGTTGTTTTTGAATATAACCCTCATATTTTATTTGAATCTCAACTTGCTGCGTAATGTCTGCAGACAGTGCTGAGCGTTCAGGATCAAACACTCGCATACTGTTATAGTTACACTCAGGTCGTTTCAAAACTTGAGAAAAGGTAAGTCCTGTTCTTAAAGCGGAACTACCAATTTCTACCATTTTTTGATTATTCTCTTCTGTTGGATTGACCATAATCCCCTTTAATCGGTCCAACTCGCGCTCAATCGACTCCTCTTTCTCTACAAAAGCGGAAAATCTCTCCTGAGAAACAGATCCGACCTCATATCCCTTACGAGTAAGTCGCAAATCGGCATTATCCTGTCTTAGGGTTAAGCGATACTCACATCGCGAAGTCATCATGCGGTAGGGCTCATTGGTTCCCTTGGTTACCAAATCATCAATTAATACCCCAATATAAGCCTCTGATCGATCCAAAACAAAGGCTTCTTCATTTCGAATCTGGGCAACCGCATTAATCCCGGCAATCAAGCCCTGGGCTGCAGCCTCTTCATATCCAGATGAACCATTTACTTGTCCAGCAAAATACAGTCCCGAAATATCCTTGCGCTCCAAACTTGGTTTCAAATCAGTCGGATCGATACAATCATATTCAATCGCATAAGCCTCCCGCATCACCTCGGCCTTCTCCAATCCAGGTATGGACCTTAAGAATTCCATATAGACTTCCGAAGGCATGGAAGAACTCAACCCTTGTACATACATCTCTTTCGTTGCAAGGCTTTCCGGCTCTATAAAAATCTGATGCCTGTCCTTATCAGCAAATCGAACCACCTTGTCTTCAATTGATGGACAATAGCGAGGTCCCGTACTTTGAATCGCACCCGTATAGAGGGGAGAGCGTCCAATATTCTCTTTGATAATTCCATGGGTATCTAAGTTGGTATAGGCCAAATAACAAGGAACTTGCTTTCGCTCAATGGCTTTCGTTAAAAAAGAAAAGGGCACAATGGGTTGATCGCCTTCCTGAATTTCCATTTTAGAATAATCGATGCTATCGCTATGAATTCTTGCCGGTGTTCCTGTCTTGAAACGTCGGAATTGAATTCCATCTGCTTCCAAATTTTCCGTCAAATACATGGCTGCGCGCATTTCATTGGGCCCGCCTTCATAATGCATATCGCCAATAAAAATCTTTCCGCCCAGATAGGTTCCTGTTGCCATAATCGCTGCCTGGGTCTGATAGTATGCTCCCGTTTTACATAGAACACCTTGCACCAAGCCATTTTCTAAGTCAATATGAATGACTTCATTCTGCTTTAAATCTAAATTCTCCTGCGCCTCGATCACTTGTTTCATGCGCGTTTGATAGGCCTGCTTGTCGGCCTGAGCCCGAAGGGAAAAAACGGCTGGTCCCTTTGAAGTATTCAACATCCTGCTTTGTATCAGGGTTGCATCCGTATTGATGCCCATTTCTCCACCCAAAGCATCGATTTCTCGCACCAAGTGACCCTTTCCCGTTCCACCAATAGAAGGATTGCAGGGCATAAAAGCAACTGAATCCAAACTAATCGTAAGCAATAGGGTTTTCATGCCCATTCTTGCTCCAATCAATGCAGCTTCACAGCCTGCATGACCTGCTCCAATTACAACAAGTTCATATTTTCCTGCATCATATTGCTTGCCAAATTGCATAGAAACCTCCTCTACTTCCCAATACAAAACTCTTGAAAGACCTGATCCAACACATCTTCCGTTACAGCATCCCCGCTGATCTCTCCAAGACTTTGCCACGCATCTTTTACATCTACTTCAAAACAATCAACCGGCATACCAGCTTCAATCGCCTGAATCGCCTCCTGCATACTATCCAAGGTTTTTTGCAGCAAGTTCTTATGCCTAACATTTGATATCACAGTTTCATGATGTAGATCAATTCCTCCATGAAAAAATAAGTCTTTGATCGCATTTTCAAAGGTTTCTAAACCCTGCTGGGTTGCCATGGATGTTTCGATAATCATCGCATTGGGAACTTCTTTGGCCATTATTTCCCGGGAAATACATTCTTCCAAATCACTTTTATTCAACAAGATAATCGCCTTCCGTTCACTTAACAAAGCAAGTACACGATGATCTTCCTCTTCCAATTGACTCGATTTATCAAAGACGGCAACCAATAAGTCCGCACGTCCCACCCAGTCAACTGCACGATCAACTCCGATTTTCTCAACCTGATCATTTGTTTCACGAATCCCTGCCGTATCAATTAGTCGCAAAGGAACACCATGAAGATTTACATATTCTTCCAATGAGTCGCGTGTCGTTCCAGCGACTTCCGTCACAATCGCTCGATTCTCTCGCAGAAGCGCATTCATTAAAGATGATTTCCCTACATTTGGTTTCCCCAAAATAACAGTTTTCACCCCATCACGCAAAATTCTTCCCGTTTCCGCAGTCTCTAGCAATCGTTCAACCTCAAGTTGAGCTGATACCAAAAATCCCTTCATTCGTTGAACGGTTATTGCTTCGTCCTCATTTTCAGGAAAATCAGTTGCTACCGTAATGCTTGCAAGCACCTCTAAAAGATTCCGACGAATGCCCAACACCTGCTCAGACAAATTTCCAGACAATTGCTTCAGCGAATTTTGATAGCTCGCATTGGTTTTGGCAGAAATCAATTCCATCACAGCCTCAGCTTGCGCCAAATCAAATCGGCCATTCAGAAATGCACGCTTCGTAAATTCTCCTGGACCCGCCAATTCCGCACCAGCTTGAAGGCAGAGAGTCAAAATTTTCTTCACGGCAACAAGACCGCCATGACATTGAATTTCAACCACATCCTCCCGTGTGTAGGTTTGAGGGGCAACCATATATACCGCCAAAGCTTCATCCACCAATTCCAAAGACTTTGGATCCTTCACTTGGCCAAAGATCATTCTTCTATTATCTTTACTTGCAATTTTTTCACCTCGTTGAGGGAAAAAAAGTTGGGTTAGAATCCTTAATGATTCTTCTCCTGAAATGCGTACAATTCCTACACCCGCCTCACCGGGCGCGGTTGCAATTGCAGCTATGGTTGATTCTTTCATTGTTCTCCTCGTTTCTTTACCAATTTACGAAAAAAGAAACCCAGCAATCTGGGTTTCTTATTTGATGTCAATAACAACGCGTCGATAGGGATCATCCCCAACGCTGTATGTCGAAATTCCCTCAAAGGATTGCAGAGCTGAATGAATAATTCGTCTCTCGTATGGATTCATCGGATCAAGCTTCACGCTTCGTCCTCTCCGTACCGCTTTATTTGCCATTTTATTGGCCAAATCAATTAAGGTTCTTTCGCGTTTTTCACGGTAATTCTCTGTATCAAGCAATACACGAATATATTGATCCCGTCCCTTGTTGACAATCAAACTCAAAAGATATTGAATTGCATCCAAGGTATCTCCACGCTTGCCAATAATCACACCCATGTCATCATGATTCTCACCAATAATTTCAACGTAGAGCTGTCCAGATTCTCGTTCGATTTCCACTTCGGATTTAATTTGCATTTGTGACAATAATTCCGTTAAAAATCGCTCTGCCATAAAAACAGGATCCTTATCAGCAATTACCTTCACCTTTGCTTCTTTTCCACCCAGACCCAAAAATCCTTTCCCGGGTTCCTCTAAAATTTCAACACTAACGTCCTCTGACAATAAATCTAAATCCTCTAAAGCCATTTCAATTGCTTCTTCCACGGTACTACCCGTTTTGATAATTTCTCTCATCGCAATCCTCCGCCTTTCATCGCTTCCGCGACGTTTATTCAGCCTTAGGCTTTCGATATTTTGCATAGAAGTATTTGTATTGGAATACAGAGAAAACATTGCTGATCGTCCAATAAATAGTTAAACCAACTGAATAGTTCAACGCAAACCAGAAAATCATTAAAGGCATCATGATCATCATGGATCGATTCATGGATTGTGCCATATCCTGACCGCCTGATGAAGATGATTGTTGCGCTGCCGTCGTCTTACTCATCAAATAGGTTGTAAATGCCGCTACCAAGGCCATGACTGGAATTGCTGCTCCAAGCAAAGGCAAGGATAAGCCGCCCAAGGAAATACCGTTTACAACACCATCTGCAAATACAAAATTCTCAGCTACACTAATATCTTTAACCCATAAAAACGCATGATTTAATGAATCATAAAACGCTTGATCGCCACTAAATACGTAACGAATCGGATCTCGCATGACACCGAAATAGGCAATAATAATCGGAAATTGAATCAAAAGCGGTAGACATCCACCTAAGGGATTCACTCCATGCTCTTTATAAATTTCCGCAGTTTTCAATTGTAATGTTTTTGGATCATCTTTGTACTTTTTTTGCAGCTCCTGTAAGTGTGGTTGTATCTGCTGCATTTCCACCATAGATTTTTGTTGTTTGCCCATTAATGGCACCATCAAAAATTTGAAAATTATTGTTGTAATAATAATAGCAATTGAAAAGGCTGATAAAAAGCCAAAATCAAGGCCAATTGCATTCACTGCTGTATAGATAAAATGTAGTAGCTTGCCTAAGTACGTCGCCAGAAAATTTGTCATCTAGGGTCCCCATTTCTCGAATTCTCTTATTTTAAAGGATCATATCCGCCTGGATGAAACGGGTGACATTTCAATACCCTTCGAACAGAAAGATATGTTCCCTTAAAAAAACCATATTTCTGATACGCTTGAATCGCATACTGTGAACAAGTCGGATAAAACCGGCAGTTTTTTCCCAGCATTGGCGATATGAACTTCTGATACCCTCGTATGAGAAAAATCGCAATCATTTTCATACTCTCACCGCTTTTTCACCTTTGAAATTCGCATGATATGTTCCATTGCGCTTTCAAGTTCTTCATACGATGCGCCATTTGCGTTTGCTCGCACAATAACAACCAGATCATTTCCTGTTGCTTGATCATAATCATTTTGTCTATAAATTTCTTTTAAAACACGTTTTAATCGATTTCGTTCAGGGGCGTGGCCTACTTTCTTTGATATAGAAAAGCCAATCCTCGCAATGTTTTCTCCATTTGGCTTTTGATACAAAACCAAAAGACGATTTGCTCGAGACTTTCCTCTCCTATATACCTTTGCAAACTCACGACTCTTTTTGATCATCAAGATCGTACCCATTGGACATATACTCCATAATTGAATAAAAAGGCCACTAAAAAGTGACCTTTGTTATGCTGTTAATTTTTTTCTGCCTCTTGTTCGTCTTCTTTTTAGAATGTTTCTTCCACTCTTCGCTGCCATTCTCTTACGGAATCCATGTTCTTTCGATCTTTGTCGTTTTTTTGGTTGAAAAGTTCTTTTCATTATTGCACCTCCTGTCCTACTGCGTATATCATTCACGATTAAACGCAAGGCTATCGTCAATTTCGTACCATTACCTGTCTATTATAGAGAATGATCCGAAAGATGTCAAGAAATTTCGCTACTTTCAGCAGTTCTTACCTATATATATAAATCCAGGAATTTTTTGAAAAAAAATAGTATCCACATTCCCTAGTAGGTAGGAAGTAGAATCAAAATAAGAAGTACAAAATCGTGGGGATAGTTATCAACAAGACCCCTATCCACAAGCTAACTTTCTGTGGATAAGCAATTGCAGTTTCCCTCCGTTTTTGGTATCATAAGAATACGTTGTGGATATGTTATCAAGACAGTCACCAATGTGGTTGATTTGTGGATAAGGATGTGTATAACTCGACTGTTATCCACAATTTAGCTTGTAAATCCCCGTTTTCAGGGGTTTTTCTTGTGTATAAATCTATCTTATAACCTGTTGATATACAAGAATTTTTTACTCGTACTCGACTCTTATTCACAACTC